>NZ_JBXTSN010000016.1:5334-50614 GCF_057158775.1 Antribacter sp. NEAU-D49
TCGGCGCCGTGGTGTGGTTTTGTGGTGCGGGCGGGCCCCCCCCCCCCCCCCCCCCCCCACGACAAAGTGCCGAAGTGATGTGCGCGGACCCGGTCGAATCGATCCGGTCCGCTGACGCACAATGGCAGCATCGTGAGCTCCTCTTCCGGCCGCACCGTCGGCTCCGCCGCCCTGCTGGGTGCCGTCCTCGTGTTCGCGCTCAACCTGCGCGCCCCCGTCACGGCGGTCCCGCCCGTCGTCACGGACGTGGCTGCCGCGCTCCATCTCGACCCGGCCATGGCCGGGCTCCTGACCGGCCTGCCGGTGCTGTGCTTCGCCGTCGTGGCCCCCGCGGCCTCGTGGCTGATCGCCCGCGTGGGCCCCTACCGTGCGGTCACCGTCGCCCTGGTGGGCGTGCTCCTCGGCACGCTGGTGCGGTCCGTCGGCACCGGGACGCCGGGCGCGGTCGCGGCGTTCGCCGGGACCGTCGTCATCGGCGCGGCCATCACCGTCGGCAACGTCGCGGTCCCCGTGATCGTCGCGCGGGACTTCCGGCGCCGTGCGGCGTTCGCCACCGGCCTGTACACGTCCTCGCTGAACCTGGGCTCGGTCTTCACCACCACGCTCACCGTCCCGCTCGCCGCCCTGCTCGGGTGGCAGGGAGCGCTCGCGTCGTGGTCGGTCCTGGCGGTGGTCGCCCTGGTCTGGTGGCTGGTGGTGAGCCGCAGGCTGCCCGACGGCGGTCGGGCGGCTCAGGCGGTCGCGTCGCCCCCGGCGGCCGAGGCAGCGCCACCGCCGGCCCTTCCCCACGACGCGTCCTCGCTTCGCTCCGGTACGTCGCGGGGACCCCGGGGTTCGGGCAACGTGCTGCGACGGGCGATCACCTGGGTGCTGGCCGCCGCGTTCTGCGGGCAGGCGTTCTCCTACTTCGCGGTGACCGGCTGGCTGCCGGACCTCCTCGGCGACCTCCTCGCCATCGACCCGGCCTCTGCCGGCGGCGCGGCGTCGCTGTTCCAGGCGCTGGCGATCCTGGGCGGCGTGGCCGTCCCCGTCGCCCTGGCGAGCCGGGTGCCGATGCGGGCCGTGGCCGTCGCGATGGCCGCGATGTGGCTGTCCCTGCCGGTAGGCCTGCTGCTGGCCCCCGAGGCCTGGGCGCTCTGGTGCTCGCTCGCGGGCGTGGCACAGGGCGGCAACTTCGCGGTGATCTTCACGCTCGTGGCGCAGCGTACGGACACACCCGGCGAGGCGCGCTGGACGGCGGCCACCGTCCAGCTGGTCGGCTACGCGTGCGCCGCGACCGGGCCGTCGGTGCTCGGCGCCGTGCACGCGGCCACCCACGGGTGGGACGCGCCGCTGCTCGTGGTGCTGGGCGCCCTGACGACGATGGCGGTCGCGATGCTGGTGGCCACCGCACGGCGTCGGCCCCCGGCTACCGCTCGGGGTTGACGCTCCCCGCCATGCGCACCAGCTCCTCGACCGTGGGACCGCTCCGTCCGTCGGCCGTGCGTCCGACGACGCTGAGGAGGAGGTACGAGCCGTCGTCGTCGGCCCACTCGAGGCGCACCGGGCCGTAGCCGTTGTTGTCCACCCGGGTGAGCCTGGCCGTGCGGCCCTCGCCGAGGTCCGTGTCGGAGACGACGAGGTTGGGACCGCGGAGCTCCTGGGAGATCTCGGTCGCCCCCGGGTAGACCACGAAGACGATGGTGGTGGCCGGGTGGATGGCGCCCGCCTCGGCGTCGGCGCGGGTCCAGCGGTCGGGCGCGCCGCCGGGCAGCGCCTCGGCGTTCGCGGCGCCGTCGAGGGAGTAGACCACCCAGGTGCCCAGCCGGTCCGTGGCCGACAGATAGCCGATGCGGCTCGAGATGTCCTCGGGGCACTCCACCGTGGCCAGCGTGACCGACGACGGCACCCACGTCGGCTGTGCCAGGCCCTCGGCGCAGGTGCCGTCGGTGAGCGCCGTGGCGTCGGGCCGCACCACCGGCTCGTCCTCGCCCAGGGCGCGCACGCTCATCACCACCACGACGACGAGCAGCACCACGATGAGGACCACGCCGATCCCGATCATCAGCTCGGGCCTGGGGAGCCGGCGGTGGGAACCGGGGTTGTGCGTCACCACGGACGTCATCGGTCGCACCCGAGCTCGGCGAGGCCGTCGTCCCCGAACGCGTAGACGAGCTCCGACGACACGGGCGACGCCACCACGCCCGGGAACGCGTAGGTGCCCCAGTCGCACTCGGCGTGCGCGAACCACGCCTCCCGGGGCGCGCCCTCCACGCCGGGGAACCGGATCCGGTGGTCCGGGCCGCCGCAGTCCTGCCCGGGGGCGCAGATCGGCACGGCCAGCACCCGCATCGTGACCCACGTGCTGTCCTCGACGCAGCCGTTCGGCGGCAGCCCTGTCCAGCCCTGCAGGGCGAGGGTCGCCATCTCCGTGCCGCCGTCCCAGCGGCTGTCGGCGGGCGTGAAGCCGGTGGTCGCCGCGAGGATGCTCTGGAGGGCGAGCACCTCGCCCCCCTGCTCGTCGGACGTCCGGTTCTCGCAGGTGCCGACGCGGTCACGGTCCGTCCACGCGTAGCGCACCTCGTCCCGGAACGACACCAGGTACGCCACGAGGGCCACGCCCACGCCGATCCCGACGACGTGCACCCAGGGTCTGCTGCCGCCGTCCGCCACCGCGCACCTCCGCTCCTCGTCGGCGGGGCGAGCGTACCAATCTGGTCGTATCAGGCGGAACGCCAGTAATGGCCGGAACCGGACGGCGGCAACGGGAACCTTCCGCCGAGACAGTGCCCCCGTCGGACGGAGGCACTGTCTCGGCGACGGGCGACGCGCCCAGCGAGGGCGTGTCAGAGGGTCGCGAGCACCTCGTCCAGGGCCGCGACGCCGCGGTCCAGGGTGTCGCGCCCCACGGTGAGCGCCGGCCGGAACCGCACCGACCGCTCCCCGCAGCCGAGCATGAGGATCCCGCGCTCCACGAGGCCGGCGAGCACGGCGTCCCGCATCTCGCGCGAGGGCAGCGTCACGGCGCACATGAGCCCGCGGCCCCGCACGTCGGTCACGGCCGGGTGCCGCTCGGCGACCTCCGCGAGCCGGCCCAGCAGGTAGGCGCCTTCCGCGGCGGCCCGGGCGACCAGGCCCTCGGCCTCGTACACCTCAAGGATGCGGCGCGAGCGCACCATGTCGGTGAGGTTGCCGCCCCAGGTGGAGTTGATCCGGGAGGAGACGGCGAACACGTTGTCGGGCACCTCGTCGACGCGGCCGCCGGCCATGATGCCGCACACCTGCGTCTTCTTGCCGAACGCCACCACGTCGGGCTGCACCCCGAGCTGCTGGTACGCCCAGGCGGTCCCGGTGATGCCGGCGCCGGTCTGCACCTCGTCCACGACGAAGAGCGCGTCGAACTCCCGGCACAGTGCCTGCATGCCCTGCAGGAACGACGGACGGAAGTGGTGGTCACCGCCCTCGCCCTGGACGGGCTCCATGATGAAGCACGCGATGTCGTGCGGGTTCGCCTCGAACGCGGCTCGCGCAGCGGCGAGCGCCTGCGCCTCGAGCGCGTCGACGTCGCGCGGCGTCCCGTCCCGGTGCGTGCCCGTGTAGGGCGCGGGGATGCGCGGCCAGTCGTACTTGGGGAACCGGGCGACCTTGCCCGGCTCGGTGTTGGTCAGGGACATGGTGTAGCCGGAGCGGCCGTGGAACGCGTGCTCCAGGTGGAGCACCTTGGTGCCGAGCTCCGGCGACAGGCCGCGGGACTCGTTGAGCCGCGACTTCCAGTCGAACGCGACCTTGAGGGCGTTCTCGACGGCGAGCGCCCCTCCGTCGATGAGGAACAGGTGGGGCAGGGCGGGGTCGCCGAGCACCCGCTCGAACGTGGCGACGAACCGGGCCTGCTCGACGGTGTACACGTCGGAGGAGGACGGCTTGTTGAGCGCGGCGGTGAGCAGCTCGGTGCGGAACGTGGCGTCGTCGGTGAGCGCCGGGTGGTTCATGCCGAGGGCGTTGGACGCGAAGAAGGTGAACAGGTCGGTCCACTCTCGCCCGTCGCGGGCGTCGACGAGGACCGACCCGTGCGACTTCTCGAGGTCCAGCACGAGGTCGAACCCGTCCACGAGCAGGTGCCCCCGGAGGGTGTCCAGGACGTCAGCAGGGGTGACGGAAACAGTAGCGGCCATAGCCGCACGCTAGGGGAGAAGTTCCTGTCGTGACAACACTGGAACGGAAATCTACTTGTCCGAGTCGCCGGGGGCCGCGACCGGCCGCCCCTCGAAGTACGTCTGCAGCACCACCGTCGACCGCGTGTAGACCGACGCCGCGCGCCGGATCTGGCCCAGGAGCTCCTCGAGCGCCCGCGGTGACGCGACCCGCACCAGCAGCATGTAGTTGGCGTTCCCCGCCACCGAGTAGCAGGCCTCGATGCCGGGCAGGTCGCGCAGCCGCTCGGGCGAGTCGTCCTCCTGCGACTGGTCGAACGGGGTCACCTCCACGAACGCCGTCAACGGCAGGCCGACCGCCTCCGGGTCCACCACCGCCCGGTATCCGGTGATGACGCCGCGGGCCTCCAGCTTGCGGACGCGCACCTGGACGGCAGAGAGCGACAGCCCTGACACCTCGGACAGCTGTGCGAGCGTCGTGCGCCCGTCCTCACGCAACGCGCGCACGATCGCGCGGTCCACCTCGTCGTCCAGCATCCCTCGTCCTTTCCGAGCGGCCCGGCCGATCCAGCCGCTGCCTGCCGGCACCGCGTCCTGTGCGCAGGACGAACGTAAAGCACGAGAACCGACCGGCGACGTCTTTGACCGCCAGATGGCCCAGTCCTGCCGCGCCGCGACAGCGCGGGCCGGATCAGCCGGCGATCTCCGCCGCCTCCAGCCACGCCAGCTCCAGCTCCTCCTTCTCGGCGGCGAGGTCGCGCAGCTTCCCGTCCAGCCCTGCCACCGCCGTGTAGTCGGTGGCCTGGGCGGCGATCGCGTCGTGCAGCACCTTCTCCTCCTCGGCGATGCGCGACAGCCGCCGCTCGATCCGCGCCAGCTCCTTGCGCGCGGCGCGCAGCTCGCCCTGGCTCGCCGCCGGGGCGGGCGCGGCACCCCCGGAAGGCGCGCCGTCCGCCGTCGTCCCGCTGGTGCCCTGCGCCGGTCGCTCGCCTTCCGTACGCGACCCACCCGACGCGGGGGCCCGGAGGGCCGACGACCCCGTCGACGCCGCACCCCGCCGCAGCGCCAGGTACTCCTCGACGCCACCGGGCAGGTCGCGCAGGGCGCCGTCGCCCAGGAGGGCGACCTGCCGGTCGGCGACGCGCTCCAGGAGGTACCGGTCGTGCGACACGACGATCAGGGTGCCCGGCCAGCCGTCGAGCAGGTCCTCGAGCGCGGCGAGCGTGTCGGTGTCGAGGTCGTTCGTGGGCTCGTCGAGGAGGAGCACGTTGGGCTCCGCCACCAGCAGGCGCAGGAGCTGGAGCCGGCGGCGCTCGCCGCCCGACAGGTCCCTCGTCAGCGTGTAGGCGCGCTCACGGGTGAAGCCGAGCTTCTCGGTGAGCTGGGCGGCGGTGAGCTCCTTGCCGCCCACCACCACGCGGCCCTTCTCCTGCTCGACGACCTCGACAGCCGTCAGGTCGCCCAGCTCGTCGAGCTCCGCCACGTCCTGGCTCAGCTCGGCCACATGGATCGTCTTGCCGCGGCGCACCCGACCCTCGTCCGGGGTGCGGCGGCCCGCGAGGAGCGCCAGGAGGGTCGTCTTGCCCGCGCCGTTCACGCCCACCACGCCGTACCGGTCGCCGGGGCCCAGGCGCCACGTCACCGTGTCGAACAGCGTGCGCTCCGGCTGACCGCCGTCGCCGCCGACCCTCACGGTCACGTCCTCGAGGTCGAGCACGTCCTTGCCGAGCCGCCGGGTCGCCATGCGCGTGAGCTCGAGCGAGTCGCGGGGCGGCGGCTCGTCCGCGATGAGGGCGGACGCGGCGTCCAGCCGGAACTTGGGCTTGGACGTGCGCGCCGGGGCCCCGCGGCGCAGCCACGCGAGCTCCTTGCGCAGCAGGTTGTCGCGCTTCTCCGCCGCCGTCTGCGCCTGCCGCGCCCGCTCGGCGCGCGCCAGGATGTAGGCCGCGTACCCGCCGTCGTACCCGTCGACGTCGCCGGTCCCGTCGCCGCGCACCTCCCAGGTGCGGGTGCAGACCGCGTCGAGAAACCACCGGTCGTGCGTCACGACCACGACGGCGCCCCGGGCGCCGGGCCGGCCGTAGCGCTCGTTGAGGTGACCGGCGAGCCACGCCACGCCCTCGACGTCGAGGTGGTTGGTGGGCTCGTCCAGCAGCAGCACGTCCGGGTCCTGGACCAGCAGCGCGGCCAGCGCCACCCGGCGGCGCTGGCCACCGGAGAGCTCGGTCGCCGGCTGGTCGAGCTCGAGGTCGGCGAGGAGACCCTCGTGGACGGCGCGGACGCGGGCGTCGGACGCCCACGCGTGCGTCTCCGCGTCACCGTGGACCAGGTCGAGGATGGTCGCGCCAGGAGGCAGCTCGTCACGCTGGTCGAGCATGCCCACGGTGGAGCCGCCCACCCGGGTGACCCGGCCGTCGTCGGGCAGGGTGGTGCCCGCGAGGAGGCGAAGGAGCGTCGACTTGCCGGCCCCGTTGGGACCCACCACGCCGATCCGGTCGCCGTCGTCGAGGCCGAGAGAGACGTCGCGGAGGAGGGTGCGGGTGCCGACTGCGAGAGTGATGCCGTCGGCACCGAGGAGATGTGCCACGCCCCCAGGGTAGTTGGCCGCTACGCTCTGGCGGTCAGTGCAGACCCACCCGGAGGAACCCGTGGCCCAGTTCGACCTCCCCCTCGCCGAGCTCGAGAACTACTCTCCCCCGATCGACGAGCCCGCCGACTTCGACGGCTTCTGGAGCAGCACCCTCACAGAGGCCCGCGCCCTCGGCGGTGCGCCGGTCGTCGAGCGCGTCGACACGGGGCTCACCGAGATCGTCGTCGACGACGTGACGTTCCCGGGCTTCGGCGGCCACCCGATCAAGGCGTGGCTCACCCGGCCCGCGCACGCGGACGGGCCGCTGCCCGCCGTCGTCGAGTTCGTCGGCTACGGCGGCGGCAGGGGCCTGCCCCACGAACGGCTGGGCGCCGCCGCGGCCGGCTACGCGCACCTGGTCATGGACACCCGTGGGCAGGGGTCGGGCTGGGGCACGGGCGGCGACACGCCGGACCCGGTGGGCACCGGCCCGTCGTCGCCCGGCTTCATGACGCGGGGCGTCCTCGACCCCCACGACCACTACTACCGGCGGGTGTTCACCGACGGCGTGCGCGCGGTCGACGCCGTCCGGGCCATCGACGGGATCGACGCCTCGAAGGTGGCCGTCATGGGCGGGTCCCAGGGCGGCGGGATCTCCATCGCCGTGGCCGGGCTGGTCCCGGACCTGGTGGCCGCGATGCCCGACGTGCCGTTCCTCTGCCACTACCGCCGCGCCGTGCAGATCTCGGACGCCTTCCCCTACGGCGAGATCACGCAGTACCTGCACGTGCACCGCACGCACGAGGACGCCGTCTGGCGCACGTTCTCCTACCTGGACGGGGTGTCGTTCGCGCGCCGCGCCCGGGCCGCGGCCCTGTTCTCGACGGCGCTGATGGACGCGGTGTGCCCGCCGTCCACGGTGTACGCCGCCTACAACGCCTGGGGCGAGCGGGCAGGCGAGGTGGAGAAGGAGATCGACGTCTACCCGTACAACGGGCACGAGGGCGGCGAGGGCTACCGGTTCGCGCGGCACGTGGGCTGGCTGGCGAAGCACACAGCCTGAGCGCCGCGGGCTCGGTCCGCTTCGAGAACGTCATGAGGCCACGTCGGGCCGCTCGAAGCGGTACCGATGACGTTCTCGAAGCGGACCTCACCCGTGTTCGCCATCCGTACGGGAGCCGCACGTGTGTTCCCGTAGCGAGCGGCGCTACTCTCTGCGCAAGTGCTTCACCCGCGCGCACCAGCGCCCGCATCCGACGGAGGACCCGTGCAGTTCGACCTGCCGATCGTCGAGCTCGCCCCGGCGGCACCGCCCGCCACGGACGAACCCTCCGGCTTCGAGGAGTTCTGGGCCGAGGCCGTCTCCCGCTCCCACGCGGCCGACGTCGTCCCCGAGCTGGAACCCGCCCTCCCCGGCGCGCTCGGCCTGGTGGCGGACGGGGTGACGGTCCGCGGCCTCGACGGTCACCCCCTCCAGGGATGGCTCGTCCGGCCCTCGTTCGCCGCGCACGGGCTGCCGGTGATCGTCGAGGTCGTGGGCGACGGCGCCGGCCGCGGGCCCGTGAGCGCGCACACCCGGTTCGCCGCGGCGGGCTTCGCTCACCTCGTCGTCGAGACGCGGGGGCCCGACGACCCGCGCGACCCGCTCAACCGTCACGTCCTCGGCGACGGGCTGCTCGCGCTCCAGGCGGTGCGCGCGATCGCCGGGCTCGACCCGTCGCGGACGGCGATGGTCGGCGCCGGGCAGGGTGCGGCCGTCGCGATCGCCGTGGCGGGCGTGCTCGCCGACATCGCCTGCGTGGTGGCCGAGTCGCCGGCCGTCGGCGCGCACCGCGACGCCCTGGTGGCGGCCGCCCGGCGCGCCACCACCCCGGTGCTCTTCACGGGGAACCTCTCCGCCCCCGTCTGGCCGGCGCAGGACGGCGGCGCCGCCGACGTCGTCACCTCCTGGGGCGCTCACTCCGACGAGGCGATGGCGGCGATCGCCGGGAGGTCCGGCTCCCCGGTCCCGCCTGCCGACCGCGTGGTGGAGGTGGTCGTGGAGCCGTCGACCGGCGGCGTGCCGGGCCGGCTCGGCGACGACCGGCGGCCGCGCTACCTCGAGTGGGTGCTGGCGCACACGCACCAGTCGGAGTACTTCACGCCACGCGTGCTGTCCTGACCTCCGGCCCGCCGCCGGCGCGGAGCGTCAGCGGACGCCGGGGCCCGGCGACACGACGCGGGCCCCGTGCGCGGGCGCGGTGGCGCACCACACCGAGTCGCTGACGCCCCGCGCGGTCCACGTGGCGGCGATCGCGAGGGCGTGGCGCCGCGACCGGCCGAGCGCCGCGACCGTCGGGCCCGACCCCGAGACCATCGCGCCCAGGGCGCCGGCCTCCTGCGCGACGTCGAGCACCTCGGCCAGCGTGGGCCGCAGCATGAGCGCGGCCTCCTGCAGGTCGTTGTGGAGCGCCGCGCCCAGCGCGACGGCGTCGCCCGCGCGGAGCGCGGACATCAGCGCCGAGTCCATGGCCGGGTCAGGCGCCGGCGACGTGCTGCCCATCAGGTCGTCGTAGGCGGCGAACACGCGCGGCGTGGAGAGGCCCTCGGCCTGCACCGCGAACGCCCAGTGGAACTCACCCCGGGTCATCGCCGGCGTGAGGAGCTGTCCGCGGCCCGTCCCCACGGCCGTGTGGCCCATCAGGGGGAAGGGCACGTCGGAACCCAGCTCGGCGGCGAGCATCACCAGCTCCGACCGCGGCACACCCGTGTCCCAGAGCGCGTCGCACGCGACGAGCGCGGCAGCGGCGTCGGCCGACCCGCCCGCCATACCTCCCGCGACGGGCACACCCTTGGTGACGTGCAGCGCGACGTCGGCCGGGACGCCCGTGTGCTGGGCCAGCAGGTTCGCCGCACGCCAGGCCAGGTTGGTGGCGTCGACCGGGACCAGCTCGGCCTGCGGCCCGTCGACGGTGAGCGAGATGCCCGCTCCGGGCGACACCTGGGTGGCGGTGACGTCCTCGTAGAGCGCCACCGCCTGGAAGATCGTGGCCAGCGGGTGGAACCCGTCCTCCTGCACCGGCCCCACCCGGAGCGAGAGATTCACCTTTCCGGGCGCGCGCACGCGCACGGACGGCGGCGGTGCGGCCGCGAGGTGCGGCCTCACGCGCGGCTCCGGTGGCCCGACGCCGGCCCCTCGCCCACCGCGTCCTGCTCGCCGTCCGTGTCGGCCGGCCCGCCGTCGGAGGTGGCGCGCACCCGCTGGGCGCGGTCCACCCGAGACGCTCGCGCGAGGCTCGGCGAAGCGGTCGCGCGGGGCGCGACGGCGCCGTCGGGCAGCTGCTCGGCGATCCGGGCGAAGGCCTCGATGCCCAGCGTCTCCCCGCGGGCGCCCGGGTCCACGTCGGCGGCCCGCAGCGCCGTCTCGGCCGCCGCCCCGGACCCGAAGAGGCCGGAGAGAGCGGCCCGCAGCGTCTTGCGTCGCTGCGCGAACGACGCGTCGATCACGGCGAACGTGGCCTCGCGGGAGGCGGTGGTGCGGGGCGGGTCGCGCCGCTCGAGGTAGACCAGGGCGGAGTCGACGTTGGGGACCGGCCAGAAGACGGAGCGGCCGATGGTGAGCGACCGCCGCGCGGACGCGTACCAGGCCGCCTTCACGGACGGCACGCCGTAGATCTTGGAGCCCGGGGCCGCAGCGACCCGGTCGGCCACCTCGGCCTGGACCATGACCAGCACCCGCTCGAGCGAGCCGAACCGCTCGAGGAAGGTCAGGAGCACCGGGACCGCCACGTTGTACGGGAGGTTGGCCACCAGCGCGGTGGGCGCCTCGCCCGGCAGGGCCGTGACGTCCAGGGCGTCCGCGAGGACCACCTCGAAGTCGGCGTCAGGGAGGCGCTCGGCCACCGTCCCGGTGATCTGCCGAGCCAGCACCGCGTCGATCTCCACGGCGACGACCGACGCGCCCGCCTCGAGCAGGCCGAGGGTCAGGGAGCCCAGTCCCGGCCCGACCTCGACGACCCGCTCCCCCGGCGTCACGCCCGCGGCCCGCACGATCTTGCGGACCGTGCCGCCGTCGTGCACGAAGTTCTGGCCCAGCGTCTTCGTGGGGCGGACGCCCAGACGCCCTGCCAGGTCGCGGATCTCCGCGGGACCGAGCAGGGCGCCTGAGGTGTCGTTCATGCCGGTGAGCCTATCCGCTCGGCGTTCTCCGGGCGTCGCCGGGAGGGGCCGATGGCACGGGCCGGTCAACCGACGGTCAGTACCAGCCGACCGACTGGGAGTGGCCCCACGCACCGCACGGCGTGCCGTAGCGGCCGGCGATGTAGTTGAGCCCCCAGGTGATCTGGGTGGCCGGGTTGGTGCGCCAGTCGGCAGCGACCGAACCCATCTTGGAGCCGGGCAGCGACTGCGGGATGCCGTACGCGCCTGACGACGGGTTCGCCGCCAGGTGGTTCCAGCCTGACTCCTTCTGGAAGAGCCGGTCCAGGCAGGTCCACTGGCTGCCGGTCCAGCCGCGTGCGGCGGCCAGCTGCTGGCCGATCTCGCGGTTGGACCCGGACATGACGGGACCCGTCGACGAGGTGGGCGCGCTCGTCGAGCGGCTCGCTGTGGTGGTGGGCGCCGGAGCGGCGGGGCGCTCCTTGGTGCCCTCCACCACGACCTTGTTCACCGGCGCCTGCGTGACCTCGTCGGTCAGCAGCTCACGCGTCTCCTCGACACCGTCGACGGTGGTGACCCGCTCGACGACCGTGCGGACGCCCTCGGCGCCCTCCTGCTCGACCTTGGCGCCCAGGTCCTTGTACCGCTCGGCGTCCTGGCGCGTCTCCGTCTCGAAGGGGACCGCGCTCGTCGTGGTGACCTCCGCGGTCTCGACACGCTGGACCACGACAGCCACCTCGGCCTCGGCCGCGGCGGGCGCTGCGGCCTCGGCAGGCACGGCGGCGGTCGGGGCGACGCTCACACGGTCGTCACCGTCGAGCTCGACCTTGAGGTCGGCCAGCACGCCGTCGACCGTCTCGGCGCCGTTCTCGGCGAGGTGGGTGGCGCCGTCGACCACGACGGCCACGGGGCCGTCGGCGTCCAGGCGGAGCGGGAGCGACGCGCGGTCTCCCGAGCGGGACGCCACGAGGCTCACGTCGGTGCCGCGGTCGGCCAGGGTCTGCAGCGCCTCGGCGGCGTCCACGACGTTGAGCCAGACGTCGCTGTGCTCGCCGTCGGCGGCGACGGTCACCTGGCGGCCGTAGCGGACCACGATCTCCGCGCCGTCGGACAGCTCGGAGCCCGGCGCCGGCGCGACGAGGTCGCGCTCGCCGGTGCGGACGCCTTCACGTGCCAGGAGCCCGGAGACGGAGCCGGCGTAGGTGGTGACGGTCGTGGTGGTGCCGTCGATGTCGAGGGTGACGGTCTTGTGGGCCTCTGCGTGGGCCACGGTGCCGGACACGACGAGCGCGGAGGCAGCCAGGCCGGCCACGAGGGGCCAGCGGCGGCGATGCGTCGGGGTCTCGGCAGGGTTCTCGGAGGGAGCGGTCGGAACGGTGGTGGTCGAGCCGGAGATCTGCTGCTCAGGACGGTTGTTCACTCGGGTCCAGTCTTCGGACTTCCCGGGCACGGGCGGCGGGGCGGGCGGCCCCGAGGGGCAGTCCTTCCACGGCCTGTCGCGCTCGTAGGCGCGACCGTGGTCCCGACCGGCCGATCCGGCGGTCTGAGCACCGGGCGCGGGACCTGCGGGAGCGAGCCGCGACCGGTGCTGTCCCGCAGGCGTCGGGCCGACGTGGCATACACCACAGCCGGCCCGACGCCCACAAGGACACCCGACCGTAACCGACTCGTTATCGATCGGCCAACCGGATGCGCCTGTGGTGTCGGTCACGAGACGCGCTCAGCGCAGGCCGAGCTTGGAGGAGCAGGCGGGCCACTGACCCCAGCCCGAGCGCTGCTGCAGGATCTGCGCTCGCATCGTCTGCTCGCCCGCCGAGGCGTCCGAGGGCAAGCCCGACCCGCCGACGGAACGCCAGGTGGACAGCGAGAACTGGTAGAGCCCGTAGTAGCCGTTGCCCGTGTTGGTGGCCGGGTTGCCCCCGGACTCGCACTGCGCCAGCCGGGACCACACGTCGCCCCAGTCCACGGGCGCCGGGGCGGCAGCCGGTGCGGGCTGCGGCGCCGGCGCACGCGGCGCCGTCGGCCGGGCGGGGGCAGGAGCGGGAGCGGGTGGCGGCGGCGGAGCCGGCCGCTCCTTGGTGCCCTGGGCGAGGACTCGCTGCACCGGCTCCCGCGTCACGCCGTCGGAGACCAGGGTCCGCGACTCCTCGACCCCGTCCACGGTGGTGACCGAGTCGACCCGGGTGCGCTCGCCCTCGGCACCTTCCTGCACGAGAGCGGGCGCGAGGTCCTCGTAGCGGTTCGGGTCCTCCCGGGTGACGGTCTCGAACGGGATCGGCGTGGCGGTCGGCACGTCCTGCGTCACCACGCGCTGCACCACGACCCGGACGGTCGGGGCACCCGGCGCGACGGCGGGCTCACGGACCACGCTCACCCGGTCGTCCGCGTCCACGGTGACGCCCTGCTGGTCGAGCAGCGACTCGACGGTGGTGCCGCCGTCGGACACTGTGCGGGTGGCGCCGTCGGCGACCAGGGCGACCGGGCCCGTCGCGTCGAGGCGCAGCGACATGGCCAGCCGGTCCCCGAACCGGGACGGGACGAGGCGCGCCTGGGCGTCACGGTCGGCGAGCATGCCCAGCCGGGCGAGCGCCTCGTCGGCGTCGAGCGACGCGAGGGTCACGTCGGTCCGCTCGCCGTCGATCTCGACGGTGACGTCGTGGGCGTAGCGGACCACCACCAGGCCGCCGTCGCGGAGCGTGCCGCCCCCGGCGGGGGTGACCAGGTCGCCCTGAGCGGTGCTGATGCCCTCCTCCTCCAAGAGGCCGGAGACGTCGCCGCTGTAGGTCGCGACGGTGCGGAGCTCGCCGTCCACGTCGATCGTCACCGTCTTGTGGGCGGCGGTGAAGGCGTAGGCGCCTGATCCGGCCAGCCCCAGCACGGTCGCGACGGCGACGATCGCCGGCCACCGGCCGCGGGAGCGTCGCGGGGCGGGCAACGGCTCGGCGGGAGCGCCCGGCGGTGCGGCGCCCGGGGGCGCCTGCGGGGTGAAGACCTCGGTGATACCAACGTCGGGGGCCTCAGCGGCCCGGGCGGCACTGCCCGGGACGGTGCCGGCGGCTGCCGGGTGCGGAACGTTCACTCTCGTCCAGTCTTCGTCGTGCCCGGGCCACGGGGGTCGGGCCGACGACGCACCGCGTCGCCACCGCGCCAGGAGGCCCGGTCCCGACCAGCCGCTCCCGGCGGTCTCGACCGAACGTAACCCGTTCGTTATCGACCGCCAACCCCAGCGTGGGCGCTATGGCGGCATTGAGGAGGCAGGTCCCATAAATCCCTGCCACTCACCACGGGCTGGACGATCCCGCTCAGGAAAGGTGCGACCTCCACGGCGCGCCGGGGCGGGCGTCAGTACCAGCCCTTCTCCATCGAGTGAGCCCACGCACCGCAGGGCGTGCCGTACCTGCCGGCGATGTAGCCGAGACCCCAGGTGATCTGGGTGGCAGGGTTGGTCTGCCAGTCGGCTCCCGCTGTGGCCATCTTGCTGCCGGGGAGAGCCTGCGGGATGCCGTACGCCGAGGAGCTGGGGTTGTCGGCGTTCCAGCGCCAGCCGCTCTCCTTCTGCCACAGCTTGTCGAGGCAGGCGAACTGGTCGTCGCCCCAGCCGCGAGCGGCCGCGAGCTCCTTGCCGATGGCGCGGGCCGACCCGGGGTCCACTGGCGCGGTCGAGATGTCCATGGTGCCGACCACGACCACCTCGTTCACGGGCTCGCGCCGCACCTCGCGGGAGATCTCCGTCCGCTCGATCACCGCGCCGCCCATGACCTTGACCTCGTACGTGATGACCGCCTCGCCGGCCCGGCCCTTGGTCCGCACAGCGCGGTAGCCCTGGGGCAGCGAGGAGTTCTCCACCTCCTCGACCGCGAACGGCAGCACCTCCGTCACGGTCTGGCCCTGGTGCGCGCCGCGGTTGACGAGGACGACCATCCCGTCGACGGCGGCAGCGCCCAGAGGCACCGACGTGGCGTCGCCCTCGGCGAGCGTGATCCCGGCCTCCGCGAGGACGCCCTCGACCGTGGGCTGCGTGGTGTGCAGAGGCAGGACGGAGCCGTCGACGGCGACCTGCACCGTCTTGAGGGTGGACAGGCGCACCGGCTCACGGTCGAGGAACGCACCCCGCGAGGCCGTGGCCAGCGCACCCTCGCCACGCGGCCCCATGTACGACAGCAGCTCGCCCACGGTGTGCGCGGTGGTGAGGACCGTGAGGGGCTGCCCGTCGAGCTCGATCATGACCTCACGGCTCGTGCGCACCACGATGGTGCCGTCGTGCCGCGCCAGGCTGTCGGGGGCGGGCTGCACGGTGTCGGCCCGATCCACCTCGATGCCCTGCGACGCCAGCGCCTCCTGCACCGACGAGCCGTACACGCCGACGGTCCGCACCTCGCCGTCGTAGTCGATCGTCACGGTCTTGGCCTGCGTGGCGAAGAGCGCCGGGACCGCCACCAAGGACGCGATGACGAGCGCCTGCACCGACCGGCGGGCACGCGGTGCCTCGAGCCAGGGGCGGGGACGGACCGGCGGCTCGGCCTCACCGCTGTCCGCACGACGCCTCCGGCGGGGCTCCGGCCCCCCGGGGGCCGGGTCGGTCACGGAGGCCGGGCCGGGGATCGAGTCGCGCACAGGAGTTGCTGCTGCCAGGGCGGCGGTCCGCGGGCCGCGCGACCCGGCGCGCAGCTCCCGACGCGTCTTCGGGGTCTGTGATGCCGGGCCCTGCGGGCGGTCGAGCGTCACGGAGTCCACGAGCACCAGACCGTAACCGAACCGCGACCTCCTGCAAAGCCCGCCGAACGGGTTGCTCCGGGCCATACCAGGGCTGAAAGTGGCCATTCTTTCCCTTTGCCCGCGCGGACTACCAGGAGCCGTAGACCCGTTCCGACGTCTCCGAGAGCGCGGCACAGAGTGCCGCAAGGTCGGTGTCCAGGATCCCGGCCATCGCCCGGACGGTGTGCGCGACGGCGAACGGCGCGTTGGGCTGCCCACGGAACGGGTGCGGCGTCAGGTAGGGCGCGTCGGTCTCGACCAGGACCAGCTCCCGCGGGACCGCGCGGAGCACAGCCCGCAGCTGGTCGTTGGCCTTGTACGTCACCGGCCCGGCGAACGACAGGAACCAGCCCTGCTCGGCGCAGACCCGCGCCATCTCCTCGTCGCCCGAGAAGCAGTGGAACACGGTGCGCTCAGGGGCGCCGTCGGCGAGCAGGACCTCGATGACCTGGGCGTGGGCATCCCGGTCGTGGATCTGCAGCGCGAGGCCGAGCTCCTTCGCAAGCGCTATGTGCGCCCGGAACGCGTCCCGCTGGACCTGCTCGCCCTGCGGGCCGGTCCGGAAGAGGTCCATGCCGGTCTCGCCGATCGCGCGCACCCGGCCGTCGCCCTTGGCGAGGTCGGCGATCTCCGCGATCGCGTCGTCCAGGCCGACGGCGTGCCGGTCTGCCGGTGACGGCACCAGCCCGTCCGGACCGACCTCGTCGATCCCTGCGTGCAGCGTCGCCTCGTTCGGGTGGATGGCGAGCGCGGCGACGACCCGTCGGCGCTGGTCGGCGCTCAGGGGGGCGGCTGACGCGGCGGCCGCGCCGGCGTCAGCGCGGCCGCCGAGCAGCGCCGCCGTCCACCGCGCAGACACCAGGTCGCAGCCCACCTGCACCACCCGGTCGACGCCGGCGGCGAGCGCCCGGTCGAGGTGCTCGCCGGGCGTCGGCACGACGACCTCAGACGGCAGGACGTGCCCGATCGACTCGAGGTGCGTGTGGTTGTCGACGACAGGGACGGGCAGCGGCTCGGGGTCCGTGGGGAACCCGCGCTCACGGACGCGTGCCATCGGCGTCAGGCGCTCTCGACGCCGCCGAAACGCTCGCGGAACGCCGCCACGTCGTCGTCGGTGAGCTTGGCGAAGAGCACCGGCGGCACGGTGAAGGCGGTGCCGGGCGTCACGGCGTCGAGCGCGACGGCGTCGTCCGCCGCCACCCAGGTGGCCGTGTCGTCAGGCAGCGCGAAGACGCCGCGCAAGGCGGCTGCCGTGTCAGGCACGAAGGGCTCGGACACGATCGCGTACACGCGGATGAGGTTCATCGCCGTCCGGAGCGACAGCGCGGCCGCCTCCGGGTCGGTCTTGACCTGCTTCCACGGCTCCTTCTCGACCAGGTAGGCGTTCCCGGCCGACCAGAGGGCGCGCAGGGCGTTGGCGGCCTTGCGGTACTCGACGGCGTCCAGGTGCGTCTCGAGCTCGCCGACCAGGCGGGCCACCTCGTCGCCGAGCCGTGTCTCGGCCTCGCCGGGAACGCCGCCCGCCGGGACGGTGTCGCCGAACTTCTTGGCCGAGAAGGTGAGCACGCGGTTCACGAAGTTGCCGAGGGTGTCGGCGAGGTCCTTGTTGACTGTGCCGGCGAAGTGCTCCCACGTGAACGACGAGTCGTCGGACTCGGGCGCGTTCGCGATGAGGAAGTAGCGCCAGTAGTCGCTCGGCAGGATCTCGAGCGCCGCGTCCGTGAAGATGCCGCGCTGCTGGGACGTGGAGAACTTGCCGCCGTAGTAGGTGAGCCACGAGAAGCCCTTGACCAGGTCGGTCATCTTCCACGGCTCGCGCACGCCGAGCTGGGTGGCCGGGAACATCACCGTGTGGAACGGGACGTTGTCCTTGGCCATGAACTGCGTGTACCGCACGTCCTCGGCCTCGTACCACCACGACTTCCAGTCGCGGGACTCGCCCGCCGGGGCCGCGTCGGCCCACTCCTTCGTGGCCCCGATGTACTCGATCGGCGCGTCGAACCAGACGTAGAAGACCTTGCCGTCGGCCGCGAGCTCGGGCCAGGTGTCGGCCGGGACCGGCACGCCCCACTCGAGGTCACGGGTGATGGCACGGTCCTGCAGGCCCTCGGTGAGCCACTTGCGGGCGATCGACGTCGACAGCAGCGGCCACTCCTTGCCGTTCTCGTCGATCCACGCCTGCACCTCGCCCTGCAGCTTCGACTGCAGCAGGAACAGGTGCTTGGTCTCCCGGACCTCGAGGTCCGTGGAGCCGCTGATCGCGGAGCGGGGGTCGATCAGGTCGGTCGGGTCGAGCACGCGCGTGCAGTTCTCGCACTGGTCGCCGCGGGCCTTGTCGTACCCGCAGTGGGGGCAGGTGCCCTCGACGTAGCGGTCGGGCAGGAAGCGCCCGTCGGCCGGGGAGTAGACCTGGCGGATGGCCCGCTCCTCGATGAAGCCGTTCTCGTGGAGCCGGCGCGCGAAGTGCTGCGTGAGCTCGGCGTTCTGCGGCGACGAGCTGCGGCCGAAGTGGTCGAACGACATGCGGAAGCCCGCGTAGATCGACTTCTGCGTCTCGTGCGCCTGCGCGCAGAACTCCGCGACGGGCAGGCCTGCCGCGGCCGCCGCGAGCTCCGCCGGCGTGCCGTGCTCGTCCGTGGCGCAGATGTACAGGACCTCGTGACCGCGCTGGCGCAGGTACCGCGCGTAGACGTCCGCAGGGAGCATCGACCCGACCATGTTCCCCAGGTGCTTGATGCCGTTGATGTACGGAAGCGCACTGGTGACAAGGTGTCGAGCCATCGCTGGATGCTCCAATTCTTCGGGGGTTGCGGGCCGGAGACGGCCTCGACCCATCCTAGAGCCACCGCTCCCCCGGCCAGGCGGTTATCCACAGCCCTGCTCACTCCACCGGCGCAAGCCTCACCCGCAGCAGACGGTCGTCGCCCGGACCCGGTTCGCCGCGCCCGTCCGTGTTGTTGGTCAGGACCCACAGCTCCCCCGGCCCGGCGGCCAGCACCGCCCGCAGCCGCCCGTGCTCCCCTGCCAGCAGCGCCTGGGGCGTACCGAACCCCGGCGACGTCCCGGCCGCGACCGCCTCGGGCGTCCCGAGCAGCGGCACCCGCCAGAGCCGCTCCCCGCGCAGCCCCGCGAGGTACACCGCCTCGTCGGTCACGGCCAGGCCGGAGGGCGACGCGTCCGACGTCGGCCACCACGCCACCGGGTCCGCGTACCCGCCCGAGCCGGACGGCCCCTCGGCCGCCGGCCACCCGTAGTTCGCCCCGCCGACGACCACGTTGAGCTCGTCGAGCGTGTTCTGCCCGAACTCGCTCGCGAACATCCGCCCGCCCGCGTCCCAGCCGAGCCCTTGCACGTTCCGGTGGCCGTACGACCACATCGGCGAGCCCGGCGACGGGTTGCCGGGCGCGGGGTCGCCGTCGGCCGTGACCCGCAGGATCTTGCCGGCCAACGACGCCTGGTCCAGCGCGGCGTCCCGCAGCCCCGCGTCCCCGGTCGACACGTACAGGTACCCGTCCGGTCCCAGCCCGAGCTGCCCGCCGTCATGGTTCGACGCCTTCGGGATCCCTGTGACCACCGGCGTCAGCGCGCCCAGGACCAGCCCGTCGAGCGTCCCGCGCAGCACCGCGTTGTCCGAGGCGCCCGTGCGGTAGAGGAACACCGTCCCCCCGTCCACAGCCACCCCGAGCAGCCCGCCCTCGCCCTGCGGCCGGGTCTCGGCGGCGACCTGGTCGGCACCCGGTCCGGTCACCTCCTCGGTCGCGCCCGTCGCCGGGTCCACGACCACGAGCCGCGCGGCGTCGCGCAGCGTCACGAGCAGCCGCCCGTCGGGCAGCGCCGCCAGTCCCCACGGCACGTCCAGCCCCTCGGCCACGACCTCCACGCTCGCCGTCACCTCGCCGTCCCAGGCGTCGGTGCCCGACGGCGGGGCCTCACCTCCCGGCGTCGTCGCACCCAGGGAGGTGGTCGCGGAGGGCGAGGCCACGCCGGCCTCCGGGCCGCCCCCGGTGCAGGCGCCCAGGGCGAGCACCGCCCCGGCGAGGGAGCAGACCAGGGCGAGCGACCGGCGTCGGGCAGCGGAGCGGTAGGAGTCCACCCGGCCATCCAAGCGCACCCCCACCCGCCGAGACAGTCAGGTCGTCCGCCGACGTCACTATCTCGGCGTCGTGGCTGGGTGGCAGAGTGGAGGCATGAACTCCACGGACCTCACGGAGCCCGCCGCGCGGGCGCTGATCGTCGTCGACGTCCAGCCCACGTTCTGCGAGGGAGGCGAGCTCGGGGTCGACGGCGGCAACGCCGTCGCCGACCGGGTCGCCGCCTACGCCGCGGCACACCGCGACCGCTACGCGACCGTCGTCACCACGCAGGACTGGCACATCGAGCCGGGCGAGCACTTCAGCGACACCCCCGACTTCGTGGACAGCTGGCCGCCGCACGGCATCGCCGGCTCGCCCGGCGCCGAGCTGCACCCGGCGCTCGCGGACCTGGCGCCCGACGTGAGCGTCAAGAAGGGCCAGTACTCGCACGGGTACTCGGGCTTCGACGGCGTGGACGAGTCGGGGCGCACGCTGGCCACGATCCTCGCGGAGTCGGGCATCGGTGCCGTCGACGTGGTCGGGCTGGTCGAGTCCCACTGCGTCAAGCACACAGCGCTCGACGCGCGGCGGCTCGGCCTCGACGCCCGCGTCCTCACCGACCTGACGATCCCCGTGTCGCCCGAGCAGGGCGAGCAGGCACGGGTGGAGCTCGCGGCCGCGGGCGTGGCGCTGCTGGACTCGGCGTCGGCCTGAGCGCACCTCGGGTGCACGCCGGACTGGCGTGCACCCCCGCCCGAGGTGCGCTGGATCAGATCCAGGTGGGCAGCCACATCAGCCGGTGCCAGTACTCGTACGGGACCGGCTGCGCGGTCCAGAGCGGGTAGAACAGCACGCTCACGGCCACGATCAGCATCAGCGCCGCGGCGATCCCGACGACGACGGCCCGGCGAGCGCGCCGTCGTTCCGTCACCTCGAGCAGCACCGTGAACACGTAGGTGAGCGTGAGCACCACGAACGGCGTGAACACGATCGAGTAGAACGTGAAGATGGTGCGGTCGGCGAACGGCGCCGAGTAGAGGAACCACGGGAACCAGCCGGCGGCGGTGCCGGTCAGGACGGCCAGGCCGCGCCAGTCGGAGAACTGCACGATCATGCCCACCGCGACCGGGATCGCGAGAGCGGCGAGCCACCACAGGAGCGGGTTGCCGAGCGAGGTGACGGCGGCTGCACAGGCCTCCACGGCGTCGGCGGGGCAGCCGCCCTGACCGGGTTCGGGCCGCTCCCAGAAGAAGGACGTGGGCCGCCACTGCACGATCCAGCCCGCGGGGTGCGCGGCGTAGGAGTGTTCGGCCTCGAGGGTGGTGTGGAAGCCCCACATCGTCGTGTGGTACTCCCACAGCGAGCGGCCGCCCTGCCAGGCGCCCTCGGCCCAGGAGGGGATCCACGACGGCGTGGCCACGCCCGTGTCGGCGGCCCAGGTGCGCATGTAGGACTTGTCGGTGGCGAACCAGCCGGTCCACGTCGCCACGTACGTGAGGGCCACGGTGGGCAGCATGACCAGGGCGGCGGGGAGGGCGTCGGCCAGCAGGCCGTCCTCGAACCAGCGCCGCACCCCTGCGGCACGCCGGGCCGCGAGGTCCCACGCCACCGTGAGCAGGCAGAACGCCGCCACGAAGTACAGGCCCGACCACTTGACGCCGCATGCCAGGCCGAGCGACACCGCGGCGGCCAGCCGCCACCAGCGGAAGCCCAGCGGTGGCCCGTACAGGCCCACGATGCCGCCCGAGTCGATCACGCTGGCGACGCGGTCGGCGAGCCGCCGTCGGGCCCACTCGCGGTCCATGACCAGGCAGCCGAACGCCACCAGCACCCAGAACATGAGGAACTGGTCCAGGAGGCCCGTGCGGGAGTGCACGATCGCCCCGCCGTCGACGGCCAGGAGGAGGCCGGCGACCAGGCCCATCGCCGTGGACGCGAACAGGCGGCGGGCGATGCGGATGATGAGCAGGACCGCGATGACGCCGATCACGGCGCTGGCGAACCGCCAGGCCGTGGGGTCGGTGGCACCGCCCATGACCCGCATCCCCAGCGCGATCATCCACTTGCCCACCGGCGGGTGCACCACGTACTCGGGGTGGTCGAGGTAGGAGTCCACGTTCCCTGACTCGAACGCCGGGTTGGGGTTCTCCGGCCAGGCCGCCTCCCACCCGAGGCGCATCAGGGAGTAGCCCTCCTTGACGTAGTACGTCTCGTCGAAGACCAGCTTGCCCGGGCGTGCGAGCTCGTAGAACCGCACCAGTGCGGCCAGCGCTGTGACGAGGAGCGCGCCGAAGACACCCCAGAACCGGTCGCTCGCGAGGGTGCCGAGCTGGACCCGTCGGCGGCCCAGCAGGTCACGCAGGAGGCGGTCTCGGGTGGAGAGCTCGCCCTCGGCTCCGTCGGCGTGAGCCGCCGGCGGAGCGTCGGCTGACGGCGGGCGCGCCGCGGCGTCGTCCGGCGGCGCGGGCGCGGCGGGATCCGGGGCGGCGGAGCTCAGGGCTGCGGCGTCAGGCTGAGGCACCGGCCCAGCATAGGGCGTGGGACCCTGAGTTCCATGACCGACTTCTCCCAGGTCCCGGGACCGTCCGTGCCCGACGACGACGCTCCGGCTCCCGGGGAGCCCGCGGAGCCGGAGGAGCCCGAGGAAGCGGCCGGAGGCCTTGGCTCCGAGCGAGCGGCGCTCGTGCTGGCGGCCACGCCGATCGGCAACGCCCAGGACGCCTCACCTCGGCTGCGTCGGCTCCTCGCGTCGGCCGACGTCGTCGCCGCCGAGGACACCCGCCGCCTGCACGCGCTGGCCGCCCGGCTGGGCGTGACGGTGGGCGGCCGGGTCGTCAGCTATCACGAGCACAACGAGACGGCGCGGGCCGACGAGCTGCTCGACGTGGTGGACGGCGGCGGCACCGTCGTCGTCGTGACCGACGCCGGGATGCCGAGCGTCTCCGACCCCGGCTACCGCGTCGTCGGCCGGGCGATCGAGCGCGGGGTGCGGGTGACGGCAGCGCCCGGGCCGTCCGCGGTGCTGACCGCCCTGGCGCTCTCCGGCCTGCCCACCGACCGGTTCACGTTCGAGGGGTTCGCCCCCCGCAAGGCGGGCGACCGGTCCCGCATGTTCGCGAGCCTCGCCGCCGAACCGCGCACGATGGTCTTCTTCGAGGCGCCGCACCGCATCGCCGAGACGCTCCACGCCATGGCGGAGGCGTTCGGCGCCGACCGCCCGGCGGCGGTCTGCCGCGAGCTCACCAAGACGTACGAGGAGGTGCTGCGCGGGCCGCTCTCCACGCTGGCCGCCGAGGCGAGCGAGCGGGCCCTCCGCGGCGAGATCTGCGTGGTGGTCGCCGGAGCCCCGCCCGCAGCGGCGGCGTCGCCCGAGGAGCTCGTGGGGGACGTGCTCGAGCGGGTCGCCGCGGGCGAGCGGCTCAAGGAGGCGGTGGCCGCCGTCGCGGAGGCAGCCGGGGTGCCGAAGCGCGACCTCTACGCGGCGGCGCTGGCGGCGCGCTGAGCTCCTCTGCCGACACAGAGATACGCGCCAGACTGCTTCCAGGGCCGTTCAGCACCCGCTGGAGCGACCTGGAAGCAGTCTGGCGCGCACACCACCCTGCGGGTGGTTACCAGTCCACCTGCGGCGTCGGGTGGAAGGCCACCCCGTCGCGCCGCCACGCCGCCGCCTCGGTCACGACGCGCTCGCGGAACGACTCCCAGTCCTTCGCGTCCTCCACGGACCAGGCCGCCTCGGCGACGGCGGCCAGCCGGGGCAGCAGCATCGAGAACAGCTCGTCCCGGGTCGCCAGGGTCTCGGTCCACACGGCGGCGGACACGCCTTCGACCGCCGACTCGGGCAGCCCGGCGATCGCCTGGCCGGGGTCCCAGTCGTACGAGTCGCGCAGCTCCACGAAAGCGGCCCAGCTGAGCCCGAGCGGGTGCTCCGGCGTGTACTTCATGTCGAGGTAGCACCGCGTCGCGGGCGACAGCACGAACCGGGCCCCCGCCTCGGCGGCGCGCAGGAACGGCGCCGGGTCCGGCCGCACGTCCCAGAACTGCAGCACGGTGCCGGGCCGCACGAACGAGGGGGCGTCGTGCGCCTCCTCCACGTCGCGCAGGACGGCCTGCGCCACGGCGGCGACGGGCACCCCGCCCGCCTCGACGGCCCCCGCGGCAGCGGCGCCCGCGGCAGCCGCCGCCTCGGCGGCGGCCTGGTCACCGTGGGCGGCACCCGCGGCCTCCTGCCAGGCGACGGGCGTCTTGCCCGCCTCGATGAGGATCTCCTGGCACAGCCGGACGAAGCCCGCGTACTCGTCGGGCGCCATGGTGAGCACCTCGTCGCCGCCGAAGTGGACCCACGGACCCAGCGTCTGGGCCGCCACGTCGGTGAAGACGTCGCGCAGGAACGGCTCGGTGGCCGGGAGGTCCAGGTGCAGCCGGGAGAAGCCCACCTCGATGCCCTCGTACACGTCGGTGGGCGTGCCGTCCGGCGTCAGCTCGCCGTAGACGTGCGTCGCGGCGTTCACGTGCCCGGGCACGTCCACCTCGGGCACGACCACGACGAACCGCTCGGCCGCGTACTCCTGGAGCGCACGGAACTCGTCGACGGTGAGGTAGCCCGCGGGGCCGCCCCCCACCTGGCTCTGCGACGCGCGCTCCACGAGCTCGGGCCGCGACGGGATCTCGAGGCGCCAGCCCTGGTCGTCCGTGAGGTGCAGGTGCAGGCGGTTCATCTTGTAGGAGGCCACCAGGTCCACGACGGCGCGCAGGTCCTGCGGCCCGAACCAGTGCCGCACCACGTCCACGGAGAGGCCGCGCCACGCGAAGCGCGGGGCGTCGTGCACGACGACGGCGGCCACCTCGGGGGCGGCCTCCCCCACGTCGCCCGTGGCCGGGTCCACCGTGGCCGCGGACACGAGCTGTCGCAGGGTCCGCACCCCGTGGAGCAGGCCGGCGGGCTCGGGGGCGGTGACGGCGACGGCGCCGTCGCGCACCACGAGGCTGTACCGCTCGGGATGCTCCGAGCCGACAGGCCCCGCGGACGGGTCGAGGGTCAGCGTGACGGCGGTGCCGTCGCCCTCGGCCAGCACCGTGCTGCCTGCAGACTCCAGGAGCTCCGCGGCGAGGGCGCCGAGCCGCTCGTCCGGGGCGGCGACGACGACGGCGCCGAGGGAGACGGGGGCGCCGTCGGCCGGCTCGACGGCGAGCGGGGCGGGGATGACGGCGTGGAGGGGGGCGTCAGACCGGTCGGTGGTCATGTGGCCTCGTTTCGTTGGGGCGGTGCGCCGCGCGGTCGGGCGGCGCTCAGGAGGTCGGCGAGCGTCGGTGGTCGGCCGGGGTCAGGGTGCCGCAACCAGGTCAGGGGCGGGGGTCGGCAAGATGGTCATGACGTCGTCCGGGAGCGCGGAGGGAGCGGCCCAGCCGGACCGCGCACCCTCCGGGAGCTCCGTGGTCACGTCGTCCCACACGCCGCCGGCCGTGGCGCGTCCGCTGCCCGCAGCCGCCGCCGTGAACACCGTGGCGACCTGCGGGCGCAGGGCGAGCGTCGCGCGGCCGGTGACCGACGACGCCTGCGACTGGTGCACGACGAGCAGCAGCTGGGGCAGCTCGGAATTTGTAACCACCCCAGCAAGATAGTCCACGACCTCCTGCAGCTCGGCGACGTCCACGCGCCCGGCGCGTGCGGCCCCCGCACCCGCGATCCGGAACTCGGGGTGGAGCGACACGCCCACGCCCGGCTGGGCGAGGAGCGGCTCGAGCTCGCGCACCTGCTCCACGAGCGGCACGTCACCGGGGGCGACGTCGAGCAGCACGAGCTGGCCCGCTGCGCGCGCCGCGTCGATGACCGGCTGCAGCGCGGCCTGCGGCTGCTCGGTCACGTAGTCGCCGTCCGACCCGGCCGACGACGACCGCGCGGCGGCGACGACCTCGACGACGGGGACCACGAGGACGCCGTCGGCCGCCGCCGGGGAACCGGGCGCCCGGAAGGCGTCCGCCTTCTCGGCCGCCTGGGCGACGACGTCGTCGGGCGTCTCGGCCGGAGTCCCGGCCTTGGTGAGGGGGACGGTGTACGACGTCGAGACGTAGCGGGCCGGGAACACGTGCTGGGAGCCCGTCGGCAGCGTGACGCCCGACTCGGCGGCGGCGACCCGCCAGGCGAACTCCTCGTCGCTCCCGAAGCTCGCGCCGATGCCGACGACGCCGAGCGCCTTGGCGTCGGCGAGCAGGCGGACGGTCTCCTCGCTCGCCCCGGGGTCGGACCCGGGGACCATGAACGGGACGGCGCCCGCGGCCATCACCGTGCCGATCGCCGCTTCCTGGCCCTCTCGCGGATCCACGAGCGCCATCACCTCGCTGAGCGTGGAGGCGGTCCCGAGGTCAGGCAGCTGTGCCCGCAGGTCGGCCACGTCGTCGGCGTCGAGGCGCGACGGGTCCGGGATCGAGACCGCCACGGCGGGCTCGGCGTCCGCCTCGGGCAGCGGGTCCAGCTCGCCGAGCGCTGCGGCTGCGGCCGCGGCGTCGAGCGAGCTCGTCTCGAACGGCACCACCCGGGCGCCGGCCGCCTCGGCGATCTCCTGGGCGTCGGCCGTCGCCGCCCCCGGTTCGCCGACGGCGACGACCACCTCGGCGCCGAGCCGTCGCACCTCTTCCGCGATGCCGTCGCCCGAGATGCCACCGCCCTCGAGGAGGGCCGGCACGGACAGGGCGACGGCCAGGGCCGCGGCGGCGGTCGATGCGGACGGGTCCGTAGCGTCGGACACCACGACGACCGGGGCGGCCTCGAAGAACGTCTGCACGGCCGTCAGGGCGAGCTCGGCGGGGTCGGTCGAGCCGAGCACCACCGTATGCCGGGGTAGGTCACGGATGAGGACCTCCTCGGCCGTGCCGGGCTCCTCGCTGTCGGCGACGCGCACGGCACACCCCCCGAGCGCCAGCGCGGCGATCGTCAGCATGGAGACGGGCAGCGCAGCCGACATTCGTACGAATCGGGCTTTCCGGGGATCCACGGGGTTATCCTCCCGCATCGGCGTGGATCCTCGAAACGCGCTGGTCAAATGGGTGAAATTCGCCCAGAACATCAGATGCCCGAAGCACATGAAAGACCAATTGGTGACCGGAAAATGAACATTAGGGGAATCCCGTGCGATTTCGCCGATGAGCCCCTAAAGTGCGGGCACACTTCACCGTGTGCATGACGAACTCGCGCAGGTAGCCCGGCATACGGCGAGCCGTGGTCGCGCGCCCCTCGCGGGGGTGGTCGCCGACCTCGCTCGCCCCATCATGGTCGTGGGGTCGAGCATGCCCGTCGGCCAGCTCGAGGTGATCTTCCGCAGCCCGGAGGTGACCTCCGTGGCGGTGTTCGACGACGAGGCGGCCCCGCGCATCGGCCTCATCACCCGTGCCGGCCTCGCCACGGCCCTGACCGGGCGGCTCGGGTACGGGCGCGCGGTGCTGGAGCGCCGTCCGGCGTCGGCCGTCACCGACTGGTCGCCGCTCGTCGTGGACCCGGCGTTCCCCGTCTCCGAGGTGGCGACGCGCGCGATGGCCCGGTCCGGCGAGCAGAAGTACGACGACGTGCTGGTCCAGGGCCCGCAGTGGGCGTACGCGAGCACGGCGGAGCTCGTGCGGGCGCTCGTCGGCTCGCTGGCCGAGCGCTCGACCCGCGACCCCCTCACCCGCCTCCGGACGCGCACCTTCACCTGGGACTCCCTGACCCGGCGGTGCGAGATGGTGGTGCACAGCGGCACGCGGGTGGTCGTCGTCCTGCTGGACGTGTCCGGCCTGGGTGCCGTCAACGCGCGGCACGGCCAGGAGACCGGTGACACGGTGCTCTGCGAGCTGGCCGACCGGCTCGTCGCCTGCCTTCCGCGGGGGTGCGAGGCGGGCCGGGTCGACGGCGACCAGTTCGCCGTCCTCGCAACCCTGCCGCCCATGGACGACATCCAGGCCGCCGCGTCCGCCGAGGCCCTGCGGCAGCATGTGCTCGCGGCGCTCGAGTCCCCGTCCGGCGCGGTGCCCGTGTCGGCCTGGCCGTCGGTGTACTCGTCGGTGGTCTGGTCGGTGCGGGGGGCCGCCAACCCGGACGAGCTGGTCCGCGAGGCCGAGACCCGGCTGCGGTCCGTGGATGCGCGCGGCATCAGGGTGTGACCTCGCGTATCCGCCGATCGGTGGATACGCGGATGCGCCATTCCCGCATCCGTACGGTCGATCCGCCGGAGCACCCGCCTCCGCCAGGCTCGGGGCATGCCGATCATCGAGGTGTCACACCTGCGCAAGCGCTACGGCGACGTCGTCGCCGTGGACGACGTGTCCTTCTCCGTGGAGCCCGGGGAGATCTTCGGGATCCTCGGGCCCAACGGCGCGGGCAAGACCACCACCGTGGAGTGCGTCGTGGGGCTGCGCGAGCCCGACGGCGGCACCGTGTCCGTGCTCGGCCTGGACCCGCAGCGCGACCGCTCCGCGGTACGGCGTGGCGTCGGCGTCCAGCTTCAGCAGAGCGCCCTGCCGGACAAGCTGCGGGTGGGCGAGGCGCTCGACCTCTATGCGTCGTACTACCCCGATCCAGCGAACCCGGACGAGCTCCTCGACGTGCTCGGGCTGGCCGGGAAGCGGAAGGCGCCCTACGGCAAGCTGTCCGGCGGCCAGAAGCAGCGGCTGTCGATCGCGCTCGCGCTGGTGGGCAGGCCCCAGGTGGCGGTGCTCGACGAGCTCACCACAGGCCTCGACCCCCAGGCCCGCCGCGACACGTGGGACCTGGTGGAGCACGTCCGCGGCTCGGGTGTCACGATCCTGCTCGTCACGCACTTCATGGACGAGGCCGAGCGCCTGTGCGACCGTCTCGCCGTCATCGACGGCGGACGGGTGGTCGCGCTCGACACGCCCGCCGGGCTCATCCACCAGACCGACGCCGGCCAGCGGGTCCGGTTCCGCCCGTCGGAGCCGTTCGACGAGGCCCTGCTCGTCGCCCTCCCCGAGGTCACCGCGGTGCACCACCACGGGCCCCAGGTGGAGGTCACCGGGACCGGCAACCTCCTGCACGCCGTGACGTCGCTCCTGGCGCGGCACCAGGTCGTCGCACTGGACCTGCGTGTGGAGCAGGCCGGTCTCGACGACGCCTTCGTCGCCCTCACGGGGCGCCGGTTCGACCACGAGGAGACCCGCTGATGCGCACCCCCTGGCTCCGTCCCCTGGCCGCGACGATCGCCGTGGAAGGCAAGCTCTTCCTCCGCGAGCCGCTGTCCGTGTTCTTCGGCATCGCCTTCCCCACGGGCCTCCTCCTGCTCCTCGGCGCCGTGCCGACGCTGCGCGAGCCGTCGCCGGACTTCGGCGGAGAACGGTTCATCGACCAGTGGGCGCCCACCTCGCTCGTCTTCGCCCTGGTGGTCATCGCTCTCCAGCACATCCCGACGGTGATCGCGGCGTACCGCGAGCAGGGCGTGCTGCGCCGCATGGCGACCACGCCGGCGCACCCGTCCCAGCTCCTCGTGGCGCAGCTCCTGATCGCCCTGGCCGCCGCGGTCGTGTCGGGCGTGATCGTGGTCGCGGTCGGTCACCTCGTGCTCGACGTGCCCCTCCCCCGGAGCCCCGGCTGGCTCGCCCTCGCGTTCCTCGTGGGCTTCGTGTCGCTGCTCGCGATCGGCATGCTCATCGCCGCCGTCGCGCCGACCACCCGGGCCGCCACAGGGCTCTCCACCGTCGCCTTCATGCTGGCCATGTTCGCGGGCGGCGTCTACGTGCCGCGGTTCATCCTGCCGGAGCCGCTGCTCGTGGTCGGCGAGTGGACGCCGCCCGGCGTGCAGGCGCTCCTGGACGCCTGGACCGGGACGGGACGCCCGGAGCTGGCCCAGCTCGGCGCTATGGTGCTGGTCGCCGTCCTGTTCGGCGGCGCGGCGGCACGACTGTTCCGCTGGGAGTGAGGACGTGAGCGCGGGGAGGGACATGGACGAGCGGTGGAGCGGGCTGGGCGCGTGGCGTGACGCCCTCCTCGCGTCCGACTCCGACGCCCGGTACGAGGCGGCCCTGACGGCGGCGCCGTGGCTCTTCCTCGTCCTGTCGGTCGTCCTCGAGCAGACGGCCGTGCGGCAGGACCCCGTCGACCGGCTCATGACCCTGGGGCTCGCCGCCCTCACCGCCACGTGGGTGTTCCTCATGCACACCCGCGTGGCGCCCGCGCGGCGCAGCCCCGGCCGGATGCTCGTCTACTTCGTGGGCTTCCTCGTCCTCGCCGTCGCCCTGCTGCTCCGGGACCACACCTACCTGCTGTTCGGGGTGACGGGGTTTTTCCACGCGAAGTACCTGCGGCCCTGGCCGGTCACGATGGCCGGCGTGCTGGGCACCTCGCTGGCGATCCACGGGACCACGTGGGAGCTCGAGCCCGACCTGGCCTCGATCGGGCCCTTCGTCGGCGTGGTCGCGATCCAGACGTTGGCCAACGGCGGGGGCATCTTCTTCTCCGAGAAGGGCCTGGAGCAGCACCGCAAGATGCGCGAGGCGGTGAGCCGCCTGCAGGCCGCGCTCGAGGAGAACGCCGGCCTGCACGCGCAGCTGCTCGCCCAGGCCCGGGAGGCGGGCAGCCTGGACGAGCGGCAGCGGCTGGCCGGCGAGATCCACGACACGATCGCCCAGGGCCTCACCGGCATCATCACCCAGGTCCAGGCCGCCCAGCGCGTGTGGCACTCGCCCGAGCGGGCGCGGCCGCACGTGGATCGCGCGCTCGGCCTCGCCAAGGACTCGCTCACCGAGGCGCGCCGGTCCGTGGAGGCGCTCCGGCCCCGGCAGCTCGAGGGCACCCGGCTCCCCGACGCGATCGCCGACCTGACCCGCCGCTGGTCCGCGGACAGCGGCATCCCCGCCACCGTCGACGTGACCGGCGAGGCGGTGTCCCTGACGCCCGCTGCCGAGGTGGCCCTGTTCCGCACCGCGCAGGAGTCGCTCACCAACGTGGCCCGGCACGCGGAGGCCTCGCGGGTGGGGGTGACCCTCAGCTACCTGGGCGACGTCGTGCTGCTGGACGTGCGCGACGACGGCAGGGGCTTCCGCCTCGGCGATCCACCACGCCACGATGCCGCCCCGGGCACGGGCTTCGGGCTGCACGGCATGACGCAGCGCGTCGCCGGGGTGGGCGGCACCCTCACCGTCGAGACGGCGCCGGGCGAGGGCACCGCCGTCAGCGCGAGCGTGCCGACGTCGGGCGCAGCGGCGCCCGCCACCGCAGATGCCGCATGATCCGCGTCCTCGTGGCCGACGACCACCCCGTGGTCCGCAACGGCCTGCGCGGCGCGTTCGCCGACGAGCCGGACATCACGGTCGTCGACGAGGCCGCCAACGGGCGCGAGGCGGTGGACCGGGCGGTGCGCGGCGACATCGACGTCGTGCTCATGGACCTGCGCATGCCCGAGATGGACGGGGTCCAGGCCATCACGCTGCTCCGTGAGCGCGCGCCGGCCGTGCGGGTCCTCGTGCTCACCACCTTCGACAGCGAGACGGACGTGCTGCCCGCCGTCGCCGCCGGGGCGACCGGCTACCTGCTCAAGGACGCGGACACCGCAGAGCTGCTCCGCGCAGTCCGGGCGGCGCACCGCGGGGAGGCGGTGCTGGCGCCGTCGGCGGCAGGCCACCTCATGGTGCAGGCGCAGCGGCCCCGCCAGCGACCGGTGCTCACGGCGCGCGAGCTCGAGGTGCTCGGGCTCGTGGCCGACGGCGCCTCGAACCGCGAGGCGGCCCGCAAGCTGTTCATCAGCGAGGCAAGCATCAAGACGCACCTGCTGCACGTGTACGACAAGCTGGGCGTCCGCGACCGGGCGGCCGCGGTGGGCGAGGCGTACCGGCGGGGCCTCCTCCCCTGACTCCCTGCCCGCGCTCGGGTCAGCGCGCCCTTCTCGCTGCGCGGCGGCGCTTGCGGGCCTCCGCGGCGCGCTCCTCGGCGTCGTCGAGCGCGGCTTCCGCCTCCTCGAGCGCCTCGCGGGCCGTCCGTTCGGCGTCACGCTCCGCGGCGAGCGCCTCGCGGGCGGCGTCGCGCTCGGCGGCGAGCCGCTCGATCTCCGCCTCCAGCCGGGTGATCTCCTCCTCCCGCTGCCCGACGGCGGCGCTCGCCTCCCGCAGCTGCGTCTCTGCCTCGTCGTGGCGGGCTTCGAGCGCGTCCACCTCGGCTGACGTCTCCTCGACCTCGCGCTCCGCCGCGGCCAGGGCGTCGCCTGTCGCGTCGGCGTCGGCGTCGGCGTCGGCGTCGGCCTCGCCGGGTCGGCTCCCTGTCGCAGCGTCGGTCGGTAGATCGACCGACCTCGCGGCTTTCGACCGACGCGGCGGCCCGGCACCGCCGTCGTCCTCCGCCACCCCGGCGCGCAGCGCGACCACGTCCGCCGGCTCGCCCTCCTCGTCCACCACGCCGAAGCCCACGTGCTGCAGCGCGTGCGACAGGCGTCCCGCGCGCACCACCGCCGCGGCGGAAGGGTCCATGACCACGGCCGTGAGAGTCTCGGCGAGCCGGTCGAGCACGCCGGCCGAGACCGGCCGCCCGCCCACCTCACCCGCGTCGCGGACCTCCCCGACCAGGGACTCCGTCCGCTCGCGCCGTAGCCGGTCGAGCGCCTTGATCCGGCCACGGTCCCGGTCCGACGTCGCGGCGCGCAGCTCGTCACCGATCGAGGCCAGCGCCGCGACCTCCTCCGGGTGCTCGCGCGCGACCTGGTTGACGACCCAGGCCGCGACCGTGGGCTTCGGCACCTTCTTGAGGCGCTCGGAGCCGACCCGGTCCCCGCCCGCCGCGACCTTCCGGGAGGCGGCGTCGCGCCCGGAGACGAACTCGTCCAGAGGCCCCGCGTAGAGGGCGTCGAGGAGCGCGTCCACGTCCACCGGCTCGTCCGCGCTCACCCGTCCAGCCTGACACGACGCCGCACGGCGCGCCGGAGGGATGACCGCACGCCGCCGCACCCGTACGGTGGACGCGTGAACCAGCAGGCCGACGAGGCTCCGCCCCAGACCCACCCCGCGCCCGACCCCGCCGAGATCCGGGCGCTGATGGGAGACCTGCGGCGGATGGCCATGACGTACAAGTTCGGGATCGACGAGGTCATGACCAAGATCTCGATCCTCAGGGACGAGTTCCGCCACATGCAGAACTACAACCCGGTCGAGCACGTGGGCTCCCGGCTCAAGTCGTTCGAGTCGATCATCACCAAGTGCCGGCGGAAGGGCATCCCGCTCACGCCGGAGGGCATCCGCGGCCAGCTGTTCGACATCGCCGGCGTCCGCGTGACCTGCAGCTTCGTGACCGACATCTATCGCGTGCGCGACATGCTGGTGAAGCAGGCCGACCTCACGCTCCTCGAGGAGCGCGACTACATCGCACGTCCCAAGCCCAACGGCTACAAGTCGCTGCACCTCATCGTCCAGGTGCCGGTATTCCTGTCCGACCGGGTCGAGGACGTGATCGTCGAGATCCAGCTCCGCACCATCGCGATGGACTTCTGGGCCAGCCTCGAGCACAAGATCTACTACCGGTACCACCGCGACGTTCCGCGTCACCTCACCGACGCCCTCAAGCTCGCCGCCGACGTCGCCTGGTCCCTCGACACCTCGATGGAGCACATCCACGAGGAGGTCAAGGCGATCGCGGGCGTGGAGGAGCCGGTCGGCCACCGTGACGGCCTCCTCAGCCCGGAGGAGATGCTCCGGGACTTCTGGCGCACGGCCGAGGCGTTCGACGATGCGCGGCGCAAGGACTGAGCGCGATGACGGCCGTGTGATCGGTAGTTCGGTGCGTTATCGGCAGTTCGAGCTGCCGAACACGCACCGAACTACCGATCACGCGGAGCGCTGGGAGCGGGCGGTCGCGCACGTGGCGAGCCGGACCGCCGTCGGGCCGCCGCTGGATCCCGCCATGCCGGTGACCGTCCACTTCCATCCCGACCGCCTCGCGGGCGGCGAGCCGATCCTGCGGCGTCTCGCCGCGGACGGCGCCTGGCGCAGCCAGTTCGAGACCGGCACCAGCAACGGCGGCCTGACCGCCCACCCGGGCGGGGACAGGTGGCGGTGGGAGCAGCGCCTGTTCGGCGGGGTGTACGACGACGCGCCGCCGTCGTACCGGCCGAAGTACGGGGCGCTGAACCATCGCGGCCGGCCGGCGGGCGGGGCCGTCCGGTTCGGTTCGGCGCACCTGCGGCTCGTCCCGGCGGTCCTCGCCCGGACGACGTTCTGCTACCCGGACTCGGTGTTCGAGCCGGACGACGTGGGCACCGCGGCGAGCCTTCCGCTCCTCGCGCTGGCAGAGGCCGACGACGCCGCCGGGTCGCGCGACCTGCTCGACGACTACGTCGAGGCGCACGTCCACGGCCCGCTCGCGCCGGCCGACGTGGCGGCCCTGGTGCTCGACCCCTGCTACGCGGGCACCGACGTGGAGGCGGACGCACGGGCACTCGGCGTCCCGGTCGAATGGCACCACGGGTTCCGGCTGCACGTCGACGAGCTGGCGCTCCACGAGGACTACCGGGGGCCGCACGTCGTGGAGGTGGGCCGGTCCGTCGCGGTGGACGGGTGGCTCGATGCGCGAGTCGTCGGTGACGCCGTACGCTCGGGCCGGCACGACCCGCAGGACCTCAAGAAGGTGTGGCACCACGTGGCGCGCTGGGGCCACACCGGGTAGTCGAGCGTGCTTGACACCGGGGGTTGCGCCGGGCACGGGAGTGACTATACAGTCACTCACACCGGAGCAGACCAGGTCGGCGCATCACGGATCAGGGAGTGAGTGACTAATCACTCCTTCCTTGACATCCGCACCTCACGACCACGAAAGGACCGATATGGACCCGACCACGACGGCGACCGTCCCGGCCACGGCCACGGCTCCGCTCGCCACGGCCCCGCTCGCGCCGGCCCTCGGTCCGGCAGCCGACCCCCGGCTCGCTCCCGGCGTCGACGCCACAGGCCCGTCCACGGCCGCTCGCGGCGCGGTCCTCGCAGCGGCGAGCCTCACGATCATGGCCGCCGCGATCATCTCCCCCAGCCTGCCCGGCATGGCAGACGCGTTCGGCGGGACCGCCGCCGCAGAGGCGTCCGTCCGGCTGGCACTGACGATCACTTCGCTGGCGATCGCCGTCGGCGCCCCCTTCGCGGGGATCCTGGCCGACCGTGCCGGACGACGACCGGTGCTCCTCGGCGGGCTCACGCTGTACGCGGTGGCCGGCACCGCCGGGTACGTCGCGACCAGCCTGCCGATGCTGCTGACCACCCGCGTGCTGCTGGGCCTCGCGGTCGCGGCTGTCACGACGGCGGTCACGGCCACCCTGACCGACTGGTTCGCCGGACCCCGCCGGGCCACCTACCTGGGCCTGCAGCAGGCGGTCGCCGGCCTCGGCGGCGTCGTCTTCCTTCCTGCGGCGGGACTGCTCGCCAGCCTGAGCTGGCGTGCTCCGTTCTGGATCTACAGCATCAGCGTGGTCGTGGCGCTCGGCGTGCTCCTGTTCGTCCGGGAGCCACGGTCGGCGCGTCCCGCGCCGGGCGACACTCCCGTCCCAGGGCTCACGCCGTCGGCCACCCGGCGCGTCGCCGGGACGTACCTCCTCGCCTTTGCCGCGACCGTCGTCTTCTTCATGGCACCCACCCAGCTTCCCTTCCTCCTGGGTGAGCGCGGCGCGGGACCCGCCGTCGTCGGGCTGACGATCGCCGCCTCGACGCTGGCAAGCCTCGCCGGCGCACTGGCCTTCCCTCGGGTGCGCCGTCGGCTCTCCTCGTCGGCGATCACCTGGGCCGGTGTCGCGGCGCTCGGGGCCGGCTGGCTCCTCGTCGGCGTCGCGAACGGTCCCGGCCTCGTCGTCGGCGGGCTGCTCCTGGGCGGCCTGGGCGCGGGGCTCGTGGTGCCGAACCTCAACCTGCGCCTGGGCGAGCTCGTCCCGGCGGCCGGGCGGGGGCGGGCACTCGCCGGGCTCGTGACGGGCATCTTCCTCGGCCAGTTCGTCTCGCCGCTGGTCGCGGCCCCCGTCGTCGCGGTGGCCGGCACCGCCGGGACCTTCACCGTCGCCGGAGCCGCCGCACTCGTCGGAGCCCTCGCGGGGGCCGCTCTCCAGGCAGCCGCCCGCCACGCCCGACAGCACTGACCCCCTTCCTGACCCTCGCACCATCACACGAAAAGGACAGATCGATGATCATCCACGGCAACCGTTTCACCATCAAGCCCGACGCCTCCCCCGAGCTGCTGAAGGAGGCCCTCGAGAGCCTGCGCAACCAGGGGCGCGTCATCCCGTCCGTGAGGTCGTTCGTCGTGGGCCGGGACCACGGCGGCGAGTACGAGTGGGGCGCCACGTTCGAGATCGAGGACCTCGACGGCTACTGGGAGTACCTCACCCACCCCGCGCACCAGAACACCGACCGGATCGGGCTGCCGCTCGTCGACAAGTTCATGTCCTTCGACATCACCGACGACCTCGACCCCGAGATGGGCGCCAAGATCGCCGCGCTGCACCAGCGCCGGTACGACTCCGACGCCCACCTCACGCAGCTGGTCTCCGACCTGGGCGAGTACACCGGCAGCGCCGCGCCCGGCCCGCACGGAGAGTCCCGGCCCGCGGCCCAGCCACAGACCCCCGAGGAGCTCGTCACCGCCTGGGCCGCCATCTGGAACGGCGACCTGTCACTGACCGACCGCACCGTGCACCAGGACTTCGTCTCCCACGCCGCGCCCCTGCTCGGCGGGCCGTCCGCCGACGCCCAGGGCCGCGAGAACCTGAGCACGTGGGTGTCGGGCATCCGGGCCGCCCTGCCCGACCTGGAGTTCACGATCCAGGTGGGTCCCGTCGTGGACGGCCCGTTCGTCACCGTCCGCTGGCACGCAGAGGGCACCTACGCCGGAGGCATCCCCGGGACCGCTCCGGAGGCGGTGGGCCGCCGCATCGTGTTCGACGGCACCGACACCCTCCGGATCGCCGACGGCCTGCTCGCCGAGTACTGGGCCAACGCCGACAGCCTGTGGGCGGCCCAGCAGCTGGGCCTGGCGCCGGCAGCCGGCTGACCTCCCGGTCCGAGAACAACCTTGTGCAGGCAACCGCGGCTGGTTGCCTGCACAAGGTTGTTCTCGCCGCGATCGACTCAGGCAGCCACACCGTGCCGTGCCAGCAGCGCCGCGAGCGCCTCGTGCCCCACGGGGAGCGACCAGTGCACCGCAGGCATCCCCGCGGCACGGGCCCCCAGGACGTTCCGCTCGGTGTCGTCGACGAACAGCACCTCGGCGGGGTCGGCACCGATCCGCCGCGCGGCCTCCAGGAAGAAGCCGGGATCCGGCTTGGCGATCCCCAGCTCGTACGAGTAGCAGCTCACGTCGAACAGGTCGTCGTACCCGAGCACGGACCTCATGTAGGCACCGCGTCGCCGCTCCTGGTTGGTGCCCAGGTGGACGCCGTACCCGGCGCCGCGGAGCCGGCCGATCAGGTCGACGGACGCGGCGTCGACCTCCATCTGGTGCCACACCGCGGCGTACACCTGCTCCGCCGGTGCCGTGACCCCGAAGTCGCGCAGGGTGGCCGCCAGGACGGGGAGGTAGTCGCCGCCCTGCCCGGACAGCATGGGCAGCTCCTCGCTCCAGGCTGCCCGGAAGAACTCTCGGGCCCGGTCGCCGACGTACGGCTCCATGAGCCCGTACCAGTCGCCGGGAACGCTCTGGACCACGCCGTCGGCGTCGAGGAGTACATGGCGGATCGTCATGGCGGGAGTCTGCCACCGTCGGAGCGCGTTACGCTGGCTCATGCCTTCCGAGCAGCGCAGGGTCCTGACCGTCCTCGTCCTGGCCCAGGTCCTCAGCGGGGCGGGCCTCGCGGCCGGCATCACGGTGGGCGCCCTGCTGGCCGAGGACATGCTCGGCACCACCAGCCTCGCCGGGCTGCCCAGCGTCCTGTTCACGATCGGGTCGGCGGGGGCGGCGGTCGTCGTGGGCCGGGTCTCCCAGCGGTCCGGCAGACGTCCGGGCCTGGTGCTGGGGTACGCCGCCGGCGGTGCCGGTGCCCTGGGCGTGCTGGTCGCCGCAGTGGTGGGTTCGGTCTCGCTGCTGTTCGTGGCGCTGCTCGTCTACGGCGCCGGCTCCGCGACCAGCCTCCAGGCGCGCTACGCGGGCGCCGACCTCGCCACCCCGGACCGCAAGGCCCGCGCCGTGTCGACGGTCCTCGTGGCGACCACCCTCGGCGCGGTCGCCGGGCCCAACCTGGTCGCGGTGACCGGCACGCTGGCCGAAGGGTGGGGCATCCCCCGGCTGGCCGGGCCGTTCGGCCTGGCGGCGGTCGCCTACGGCGCCGCTGCGCTGGTCCTCTTCGTCCTGCTGCGCCCGGACCCGCTGGTCCTCTCCCGGGCGGGCGAGCCCGTGGCCGACGACGGCGCAGCCTCCGCTCCTCCCCCGGCCCGCGTGCCGAGCGGGGTGCGGCTCGGCGCGGCCGTGATGGTCGTGACCCAGGTGGTCATGGTCGCCGTGATGACCATGACCCCGGTCCACCTGCAGCACCTCGGCCACGGGACCGCCGCGATCGGCATCGTCATCGCCGTGCACGTGGCGGCGATGTTCCTGCCGTCGCCGCTGTCAGGCTGGCTGGTGGACCGGTTCGGCGCACGCCTCGTCGCCGGGCTCGCGGCCGCCACGCTGCTGTCCGCCGGGCTCGTGGCGGGTCTCGCCCCGGGCGGCGCGGTGTGGGCCCTGACGGTCGGGCTGGGCCTGCTCGGGTTCGGCTGGAGCCTGGGGCTCGTCTCGGGCACCACCCTGCTCAGCCGCGACCTGCCCGCTCACGGCCGGGCGCGCGTGCAGGGCAACATCGACGTCCTGGTCGCGCTGGCGGGGGCCGGCGGCGCCGGGCTGTCGGGTGTCGTCGTCGCGGGCGCCTCGTACACGGCGCTTGCCCTGGGCGGCGGCCTCCTGGCCGTGGGCCTCCTGCCGTTCGTCCTGCGGCACCGGGAACGCTGACCAGCCGCCTACTCCGCGAACGGGTCGGTCGCCGTCCGGATCCGCTCATGGGCGCCCGACGTGACGACCTCACCATGACCGAAGCCCGCCACCTGAGCCCCTGTGTCCGCCAGCCTCGTCAGCGAGCGCACCGCCTCGGCGCGGTCGGTGTTGAAGACGCCCAGGATCACCTCGCCGTTCAGCTCCGCGACGGCGTCGCCGGTCAGGAGCGCGTCAACGGCGGGCAGGTACAGCGCGACGCTGCCTGGCGTGTGGCCCGGCACCGAGATCACGCGCGCGCCGCCGGCGAAGTCCAGCACGTCGCCGTCGGACACCCGCACGTCGACCCGGCACGGCGGTCCCTGCGGGGGAACGTCGCTCTCGGGATGGATCTGCCGTTCCCCCGGCGTGAGCCGGGGCAGCGGGCCTGGGCGGCCCTCGACGAACGGGGCGTCGTCGGCCCCGGCCACCACCTCGGCCGACGACCAGCGGGCCAGCTCGGCGGCGCTCCCCGCGTGGTCCTCGTGGAAGTGGGTGAGGACGATGCGCCGGAGGTCGGAACGCGTCCGGCCGAGCGCCGTCAGCGCCTCCTCGACCACCGGGGCGCTCCCGGCCCAGCCGGTGTCGACGAGCGTCACGCCGTCGTCGGGCCCCAGCCAGACGTAGCAGTTCAGGAGGTGTGCCCCCTCGCCGGGGATCCTCAGCCGGTACAGGGACGGTGCCATCTCGAGCAGGTCAGCCACACCACCGACAGTACGAGGGTCGCCGCCCGAGGTCACGGGTCGGAGAGGACCGGTCCTGGCAACGGGCGAAAAGTGCCGTGACATCCGGGCTGGTCGAGCGTCTGGGCTGCATGAGAGACACGACAGACCGCACCCGGACCGCCGTCGGCCAGGGCGACGACCTGCCCGGTTCCGACAAGACGTGACCGGCGCCCGACCGGCATCGGCCGCCCACCGGGCGGTGACCGGCCGGTCGCCGTGGCATCGTGGCAGGGACCAACGCCGAGGCTCGGGAAGGGACGTCGGGATGCGCAGCGCAGACCTGCTCGTGGACGCGTTCGGCCGGATCCGGGAGGTGGTGGCCAGCGCTGTGGACGGCTTGACCGAGGACGAGCTCGCCTACCGCGCCGACGACGCGGCGAACTCGGTCGCCTGGCTCGTCTGGCACCTGACCCGGGTGCAGGACGACCACGTGGCCGACGTCGCCGGGACCGGCCAGGCCTGGACCGACGACGGCTGGCACGAGCGGTTCGCGCTCCCGTTCCCGCCTGCGGACACCGGGTACGGGCACTCGCCCGACGACGTCGCTGCTGTTCGCGCGCCTTCCGACCTGCTCAGGGGGTATCACCACGCGGTGCACGACCGGACGGTCCGGTACGTCGCCGGCCTGTCCGACGCCGACCTCGACCGGGTCGTCGACACCTCCTGGGACCCGCCGGTGACGCTCGGCGTGCGGCTGGTCAGCGTGATCGGCGACGATCTGCAGCACGCCGGGCAGGCGGGGCTCGTGCGCGGGCTGGTGCTGAGACGGCGATGACGGGCATGCTCGTCGGAGCCGTCGCCGAGCCGGGAGCCCTGTGTGAGTGAACGTCCGTACGTGCTGCTGTCCGTCGCGGCCTCGCTCGACGGCTACATCGACGACGCCTCGGCGGAACGCCTCATGCTGTCGAACGACGAGGACCTCGACCGCGTGGACCAGGTCCGGGCCGGCGTGGACGCCATCCTCGTCGGCGCCAGCACGGTCCGGGCCGACAACCCCCGGCTGCTGGTCCGGTCCGCCGAGCGCCGGGCCGAGCGCCTGGCCCAAGGCCGGGTGGCGTCGCCGCTCAAGGTCACCCTCACCGCGCGCGGTGACCTCGACCCGGACGCGCGGTTCTTCACGGCCGGGGAGGGTGACAAGGTCGTCTACACCACCGATGCTGCGGCCCCGGGGCTGGAGCGCAGGCTGGGGGCGGCAGCCGTCGTCGTCCCCCTGGGACCCGAGGTGGACCCGGCCGCCCTGCTGCGCGACCTCGCCGGGCGCGGGGTCGAGCGGCTCCTCGTCGAAGGGGGAAGCGCGGTGCACACGATGTTCCTCACCGCGGGGCTCGTGGACGAGCTGCACCTGGTGCTGGCGCCGTTCTTCGTGGGCGACGCGGACGCGCCGCGGTTCGTGCACCCCGGCTCGTTCCCGCGCCGGCCCATGACGCTCGCCGAGGCCCGCCCGCTCGGGGACTGCGTCCTGCTGCGCTACGTTCCGGCAGCATGAGCGTGCCCGACGTCGACCGTGCGTTCCTCCGGCGGGCCGTGGACCTGGCGTGGCGCTGCCCGCCGTCGGACACGGCGTTCTCTGTCGGAGCCCTGCTCGTGGACCGGGACGGGACGGTCCTGGCGGAGGGCTGGTCCCGCATGACCGACCCGCACGACCACGCCGAAGAGGCGGCGCTGGCCGCCGTGGCCCCCGCGGACCGGGACCGGCTCGCGGGCGCGACGATCTACACGTCGCTCGAACCATGCAGCACCCGGGCCTCGCGGCCGGTCACGTGCACGCAGCACATCCTCGACGCGGGCATCCCGCGGGTGGTCTACGCGTGGCGCGAGCCGGACCTGTTCGTCGACTGCGTCGGCGCGGAGACGCTGCTGGCCGCCGGTCGCGAGGTGCTCCAGCTCGACGACCTGGCCGACGCCGCCCGGGAGCCGAACCGGCACCTGCTGGGCTGAGGCCGCGGCCCGCCGCGACCGCGGGCCGGCGCACCCAGGCGCCACGAGGGCGGCCTCCCGGGGGCGCGTCGTCGGTCGAGAACAACCTTGTGCAGGCAACCACGGCCGGTTGCCTGCACAAGGTTGTTCTCGCCGGCGGGGAGGCTGCCTGGCGGCGAACAGCGCCGCGGCAACCATGCGGACCAGGCTGAGCGGCCTCCGTGCACGGCTCCCGGAGGCACACAGAATGCCGAGGCTGTCCTGGACCACGTGGCCCGGCGCCTTCCGGTGCCCGCAGGCGGCGCAGCAGCAGAACTGTCCGGCGGCGCGGACTCCGCGAACGTGCTTCTGACGGCCGCAGCTGTCCACGGAACCGTGCATACCGCGGGTATCGAGGTCGCCGGCTCAACCGGCCGTCATCAGCGTCGGCGCCGAACAGCTCTTGTCCGTCATATCGGGGCGCGCAATCAGACCGTCTACGCCGCCCATCACCTGCCGTTCGACGTAGCCGCACGACGGCGCCCACACGACCCGGGAACCGCCTACTACCGGGAGGTATTTGACGCACTGCGCGACCGCATCGCCTCGACCGGAGCCGCGGTCGTGTATTTGGGGCTGGGAGGGGATGAGGTCAACGCGCTACGTCTCAGCGAACGGACCACCGTCGGTGAGGGTCCCGAGGTCCCGCCACCAGCCTGGCTCGGCCCGAAGGCACACAGTGCGCTTGACGACCTGGAGGACGACGCGGCGCCAGTCTCTGCAGTTCCGATTCCCGCCCTGCACTCGTTCACGCTCCACAACGCCGCCTATCTGGACGCGGGCATCTGGCCCGTTTCCCCGCTCGCGCATCCCCTCGTCCGACGATTCGCAGAGCAGCTGCCAGTGCCCTTCCGGCGTGACAAGCACCTGTTCCGACAGCGGCTGACAGCCGCCGGGTTACCGCGGGACGTCGCCTACCCGTCACGACCCGAAAGCTTCCTCGGCCTGATGGACGAAGGCTTCCGCGCCAACGGGCTGCCAGTGCTGGAGTCGATGTGCCGCGAGTCGCTGCTCGCCGATGGCGGCTGGATCGATCAGGCTGGGATCGCCTCCGCGGTTGACGCCTTCCGTCGCACCGGACAGCGCGATCCTCGCCTGGCAGACGCCATCACGCTCGAGCTCAGCCTCAGGAGTCTGCAATGAATCCCAGCACCCTGCGTGCGCGGTCCCTCGCCGCTGGAAACGTGCTGTACCGAGACCCCGGCCTGCACGACTTCCTGGACGATGGCGGGACAGACGCCTCGACTCTCGTGGCTACGCTGGCGGCCGACTATTGCCACTCGCCGGCACCGACGCTGATCGACCTCGGCTCCGGGACCGGGTTGCTCGCTGGAGCGCTGCCTCGCCGCATCGCCTACCTCGGCGTGGACGTCCAGCCCCGGCTCGTGGACCACGCGCGCCGCAACCACCCGCGGTCCGCGTTTGAGGTCGGTGACCTACTCGGATACCGGGCGGGACGGACTTTCGACCTGATCACCTGCCTCGGCAACACGCTCGCCTACCTGCACACGGACGATGAGCTCTCCGCGGCTTGCGAGACATTCGCCGCCCATGCCGGCATCGGAACGCTTCTCATCCTGGGCACCTTGGTCACGCCGCCCCGGGTGGGCCGTTCCGAACAGACGATCACGGTTCCAGGTGGCACGGCCGACGTCGCCGTCGAGACCTCTTGGTGCGCTTCCACGTGCCTTGCGTCCACGATCCGCACGTGGGATCTGCCCGACGGGACCACGGAGACCGACCGTCTTGTGCGCCGAGTTCACGACCTCGACGCGCTCGGCCATGCACTGAGGCGGACCGGGTTCTCCGTAGTCGAGACCTTCGACCACCTCAGCCGGCGAGGGGAGCCCGTCATCGGGCCAACTGCGATCATGGTCGCTCACGCAAACGGGGAAGCGCGGCCTTCACACGCCGTCGGCTAAGAAGCCCGTAGAGCGGGTGCGGCGGGCTGCGAGTGCGGCTTCGATCCGAGGGGCCACCCGTGGCGGGAGCAGCGCCCGGCACTGTTCAGGCGTATGGAAGCCGAACCCTTCGAGCTCCTCATGATCAAGGACGATGTCGCGGCTAGCAGCGATCTGACCGCCGTCGAAGATGAAATTGACCAACGCGCGTGACCTCGGCCCCGCAGGCGACGCCCAGTCGACGACGAGCAAGTCCCCCGCCCGCACGGTGAGCCCAAGTTCCTCGCGCAGTTCGCGTTCCGCCGCAACCTTCGGGTTTTCCTGCTGGTCAACGTAGCCACCCGGGATAGACCAATGGTCACGATAGGTGGGCTTGACCAGCAACACTCGGTCGCTCACATCCGTGATGAACAGCGCGGCCGCCGAGTGGAACACCGCTAGTTGGGCGTACCACTCTGCCGGTTCGACCCATACCATCCGTCGAGCCTACTTGCGGCCTGTCAAGGCGGCGTACCCACGGGCACGCTCGAGAAACTCGTCAACGGAAGGGATGCCGCGGTATGCACCGACCTGGCGTACGAGATCGGCCATGCGGTCGGCGACCCGGCGCGACCGAAGACCTCGAGCAAGTTGCAACGCGCGGCTGCCGAGCTCGCTCGCATACTCGGGTTCAGGGGCGTGCCCTAATGCATAGATGCCGGCGATCAGGGCCGTGTGCAAGGCTCGCGTTCGGACGCTTCCCTCGCCGAGGTTGAGAGCCTGATCGGCGTAGCCCAACGCGTCTCTCACCTGTCCCAGGTCCACCAGGCAGCGGACAGCGGTGCCCGCGAGGTGGGCGCCAGTGAAGTAACCAGCCCATGATGGCTGGTCCTGCTCGGCCACATCAGAGCCACCCTGTTCAGCCCGCCAGAGTGCGGTACCGCAGCTACGCGCGTCACCGGCCAGTGCATGGGCGCCCGCCTCAGCACTGTGCAGCCGCGCCATCACCGGACGGCGTAGTCGCCCCTGCCCGCTGTCGATCGCTGCGCGGGCAAGCCTGACCGCTTCTCTCGGTTGTTTGAGATAAACGGCCTGGGTGGACATGTTGGCCAGGATGTGAGCCCCGAGACCGGAATCGTCTGCTGCCTTGGCCAGGCGCAGCGCCTGGATGAAGTGCCGCTGGGCGATCCCATGGTCGCCGGCGTCGAAGCTCATGAAGGCAACCTGGTTGGTCAGTTCAGCGACGGCGGCGAAGAGCAGCCGGCCCACACGGTCGGTGTACGTTCCGTGAAGCATCGGCTCGACTTCACGGTGTAGCCATCTCGTCACCTGGACGCGTGCATGGCCGCCTTGGCGACGGTCCATGCTCACGAACCGCTTCTGGCAAGCGCGCAGGAGCTCGACGTCGGCGAGAGTGACGCGACGCTGACCGCGGTGAGCGGCTGTGACGTCACGGGGATCGAGACGCCATCGCCAGCCGGCCTCGGCTGCTGCCGCGCGTACAAACGGAAGAGCACTCACCGCATCAGGGTTTGTGGCCTGAAATCGCCACAGGCCGACCGCGGTCGTACGAGCGTCGTCAAGGTCGTCGGCGAATATCACGCCGAGGTCCGTCTCGGCTGGTGCCTCGTTGACGGCGGCGCTGTCGGTCATCACCATCTCAATGGCATTCCGGGCAGCGCGGCCCCGCCTCGTGGGGTGAAAGCCGAGATCCGCATCGGCATCGACCTTGAGGATCGTGCGTAGTGCGGCGCGATAGACCTTGCCGGGCCAGCGGATCTGGCCGCGCTCGTACCGCGCGAGCGTTTCAGCATCAAGACAGACCGGCTTGCCCGTGGTGTTCCATACGTACTGGTTCACTGCTTCTGCCAGCTCGGCCCTCGTCATCGACAGGCCGCTGCCCGACGGAGATGGGATCGCCTCACGGCGTCGGCGCAGCAGATCGTTGGCCACAGCATCCCCCCACGCTGGCCTTGTTCAGGCTTGTCCGATCGTTCGGTCCCGTGACCAGCGTAGTAACCACGAACCCTTCGACGCGGGCTCTCGTCGCAGAATGCCGGGCGGCATTCTGCGACGACTCAGCCGAGCAAGAACCCCACCACGCTCTTGCCTGAGCGAGCACGT
>NZ_JBXTSN010000016.1:50624-118022 GCF_057158775.1 Antribacter sp. NEAU-D49
GGGGGCCCGGCCCCCCCCTCACCCCCCCCCACCCCTGCCCCGCGGGCGCGGGGGGCGGGGGGGGGGGCGCCCCCCCCCCACGACTCAGCCGAGCAAGAACCCCACCACGCTCTTGCCTGAGCGAGCACGTCGCCAGGACTCGCTGCTGAGCCGCAGGTCACCTCAGCCGCGGAGCTCGTCGTACTCCGCGAGCGCCACGATGCCCTCCGCCGCCGCCGCGATGCGCTGGTCCCCCGCGACGAGGACGTCCGCCTGGAGGCTGGCGACGGCCAGGTACTCGGCCGGCATCGTGTCGTCCCAGTCGAGGCGGCGGGCGAGCTTCCAGGCGACGGCGCGGGACACCCGGTCCCCGAGCAGGCGGATCTTGAGGGTGGCGAGGTCCTCGAGCTGGCGACGGGCAGCTTTCTCGTCCAGCAGCCCCTCCCGGACCTCGTGGTGCAGGAGCGACAGGACGTGGCTGCGCAGCACCGCAGGACCGACGAGCGGGCGACGGGAGCCGAGGCTCGGGTCGTCGCGCACGATACGGAGCGCCGTGACCGCGTCGATCGCGAAGCGCGTGCCGTCGCCGGAGCTCATCGGACTCCCTCTCGCTCAGCCGGTATCAGTCCTCAAGACATTGATACCGGCTGAGCGACCGGGCGGCGAGGTGCAGCCTGGACCACCGGGTGCGACCCGGCTGGGACACCTCGGCGAGGTCGACGTCGCGGAGCAGTGCACGCTGCTCATGCTCCCGGTGGTCGAGCGGATGCGCCTCCTGTTCGGCACGGTGTCGACCCGTGGCCGACGTCCGCACGAGCCCGTACAGAGGCCCAACCCGACGTATTGACACTTGTCGATCTGGATGCCAACCTTCATGCATCGACATCCTTCGATACGACGAGAGTTGGCCATGAGAAGCATGCTTGACAAGGGACGACGTACGCGGGCGACACTCGCCCGGCTGTTCGGCGGGCGACACGCGGAGGTCCTCACCTACTGCGACCGGTGCGCGGAGCTCTGCGACCGACGGTGCCGCGGTGAGGCGGCCCGGGAGCAGGCGCGAACCCAGGCGGCACACCTCCTCATGCGCCCGTTCTGACCCGCACGCACCGACACACCACAGAAGGAGAAGTCATGACTGAGACGACGACCACGGGCGGTTTCGACGGCAGCCCGCTGGAGGCGCTGACCCCGGTGGCAGAGACCGGCGGCTGTTGCGGCGGAGCCTCCGCCTCCGCCGAGGACTCCGCGCAGCCCGCGTCCGGCGGGTGCTGCGGCACGGCCGCACCCGAGACGGCGGCGCCGTCGTCGGCCCCCGCGAGCGGCGGATGCTGCGGGTGACCCAGCCGGACCCGGCGCGGCTGCGCGCCGTCGTCGACGCCCTCGCTGCCGGCCCGTTCGCGGGCCGGCGCGTGGGGACCGACGGCGGCCGCGCGGCCGCCGGCTACCTGGCCGGCGTCCTCGGCTCGGCGGGCGCCGAGGTGTCGTCCCAGGAGCTGGCCGTCGCGGGCGCGGTCCGCGAGCTGTACGGCGTTCCGGCCCTGTCGTGGTGGGCCGGCGGCACCCGGCGGGACCTGGCCTTCCGCCGGGAGTTCTGCGAGCACCTGGCCTCCGCCGACCAGCCCGCGCTCGTCACGGGGCCGGTGGCCGAGACACCCGGGACTGCAGGGTCCTGGACCCTGCACGACGCCTGCTCCCCCGACGCGGTGACCGCCGCCGCTGCGGCCGGCGCAGCAGGGGTGCTCGTCCCGCGCGGCACCGACGCCGCCGGCTGGATGCCCAAGATGATCGCCGCGCGCACGAGCGCGCCGCTGCCGGTGCTGGCCCTGCGCCAGGACCTGCACGACCTGCTCCGCGGGTCGCGCGGAACCACCGTCAGCGCGTCCGTCCCGCTGCGGACCGTCGACGTGCACGGCCGCAACGTGCTCGGCACGTTCCGCACCCCGCGGCGCGGCCGCCCGGCCTTCCTCCTCACCGCGCACTACGACGGCGTCGGCGACGACCCGGCGGGTCGCGACCCCGCGGCCGCCCGCTTCCCCGCGGCCTGCGACAACGCGTCCGGGGTCGCCTCCGTCATCGAGGCCGCCCGCCTGCTGCACTCCCTCCTGCCGCCCGACGTCGGCCTCACCGTCGCGCTGCTCGACGGCGAGGAGGCCGGCGCGCACGGTTCCGCCGCCCACGCCCCGACCGTGCCCGCCGGGACGCAGGTGATCAACCTCGACGGGGCCGCCGCGCTCAGCGAGGCGCACGTCGAGGCCGGTGGCCCGGCCGAGGGCCTGCTCGCGGCGCTCGACGGCGCCGCACGGCAGCTGGGTGTTCCCCTGCGGGCGCGCGCCATGCCGTCGGACAACCGCCGGTACGCCGCGGCCGGTCTCGCCACGGCCGGGATCGGCATGGGTATGCCGGGGTACCAGACGCCGCTCGAGACGCCGGACCGGGTAGAGACGGCGACCCTCGTCACGGCGACGTCGCTCCTGGTCGGCACCGTCGAGCGTCTCGCAGGACCGCCGCGCCCGACGACCAGGCAGCTGTTCCCCGTCTCAGCGTCGGACGGGGAACAGCTGCCTGGCCGGCGCTCCTAGCGCTGCGCCCGCGCGGCACGCCGCCGCGACACCAGCACCGTCAGCCCGGCGGCCACCAGGGACAGCGCCGTGAGGACGGCCCCCGCCGGCCCGAACCCGGTCGAGGCGAGCGTCCCGCCCGGTCCCGTGAAGGCTCGCGGGCCGCCTGCACCAGGGCCGGCCCCGCCCGGGCCGCCCGCCCCGGGCCCGTTGCCGAGGTTCGGCCCCCCGGCCGACGGCGCCCCCGACGCCCCCGGCCCGCCCGCGGTGCCCGGCGTGGACGACGGCGACGCCGTCGGCGACGCCGTCGGTGACGGTCCACCACCTCCGAGGACGGCGCCCACCTCCTCCGCCGTGAGACCGCAGTGCTCCTCCGTCACACGCCCGGCGTCGACCCCGACCGCGAAGAGCAGCGTCGCGGCGTCGGCCACGCCCGGCACGGCCTGTCCCCCGGCGTCCACGGCCGCGATCCCCAGGTCCAGGCAGTAGACGCCCGCGGCGCCGAACGCCCACGAGCCGTGGCCGTGCTCGTCGAACGTGAAGGAGGCCGCGTCCTTCCCGAGGAGCACGCGGGGCGCACCCCAGGCGTCACCGCCGCTGTCGAACAACGCGAACCCACCCGGTCCGTCGAGCTCGCGCAGCGTCCACCGGACCGCTGGAGCCCGGGCCCCGGCTGCCGCCTCGAGGCTCCAGCCCGGCCACACCATCCCGCTGACCTGGGTCTCCGGCAGCACCCACACGGGCGTGCCCGCCTCCCCGAGGAACCCGTACGCCCGGTCGGCCGGGACGGTGACCCGTGCGGCCGGTGGCACGTCGAACGTCACGTCGGACGCGTCGTGCTCCGTGGCGGGCACGGTGCGGTCGTCCCGCACCACCACGTCGAGGGAGCCTGCGCCCACGCGCGCCAGCACGTCGACGTGGCCGCGGTCGAGCACGGCCCGGCCCGACGTGCCGGGCCCCGGTTCCGACGGCGTCGGGCTGGGGCCGGCCGTCGGTGTGGGCGTCGGCTCGCCGGAGCGTGTGCACGGCTGCACGTCCGCCGGGTCCACCCCGGCGGCGATCGTGAGGGTCGTCGCGGCGGACAGCGTCTCGCCGTCCGCCGTCGTGCCCGAGAGCGTCGTGCGCACGCAGTACCGGCCGGGGGCGGTGAACCACCAGCCGAGGTGGTTCGCGCCGCCCGGCGCGACCGCCGTGCTCCGCGGGGCCGCGGCGAGCGTGCTGAGCAGGGTCGTCGGCCGCCCGTCGGTCAGCCGGTGGCGGTCCTGCACGACGACCCCGCCCGGCCCGTCGACGGCGTCGAGGGTCCAGGTGAGGTCGCCGCGCCAGGCGGCCGGGTCGAGCCCCGTGAGGTTCAGGTTGAGCGCGTCGTGGGCGCCGTTGGTAGGCAGGAAGGCGTGCGCCGGCGAGCCGCCCGCGAGGCCCGGGTCCGTCAGGGTGGCGGCCCCGGTCGCGAGGACCAGGTCTGCCGCGGCGTAGCGGGTACCGTGCCCGCGCTGGTCGCCGCGCAGCAGGTCCAGCCGCAGGTCGCCGTCGGCCAGGCGCGGCGCGAGGTCGGTGAAGCCGACCCGCTTGCCCGGGTCGGGAGCCTCGGCGCGCGAGACCACCCCGGCGGGCGCCTGCTGCGGCGCGGCCGCGTGGCTGCGGGCACGGGCCACGTCGCGCTGGGCGCAGGTGGGGGCGCTGGCCGGGTCGTACCTCGCGCCGCCCACGACGAACGTCAGCACGAGGTCGTCGTCCGCGCGCTGCCCCGTCGTGGTGGTCGCGAGGGAGGCGAACCGGACGCAGTAGGTCCCCTGTGCGGTGAAGTCCCACGTGAGGTGCGAGTGTCCGAACGACGCCATGGGGTACGCCTGGGGCAGCCCCTGCCGGGTGGAGAACCAGGGCGCGCCGCCGATGCCGGGCACCGGTGGCTGCTGGGAGGCGCCGAGCAGGAAGTGGCCGGGGGCCGGGCTGCCGTCCGGGGCGGTGACGCTCTCCAGCCGGAGGGACGGCAGGTGGGCGTAGCGGGACGGCGTGAACGACTCCGAGGAGACGCCGAGGTAGACGTTGCCGTCGGCGTTGCGGGGCAGCCGCCAGACGGTGGACCCGGCAGGAGCGATGAACGTGTAGTCCAGGCCGGCGGGCGGTGGCACCGTGGTGCGGACCGCGTCGGACACGTGGATCACGAGGTTCTCGGAGGCGTGCCAGCGGTCCACCGTCCCGTGCTTCTCGTGCACGCCCAGCTCGAGCCGGCCCGCGACCTCGCGGAGCGCCACGTCGGTGTGCTCCGGCGGCAGCAGCACGTTGTTGCGGGGGTCGGTGAGGTCGCCCGGGACGGGCTCGCCGGTCGGGTCCGGGGTCGGTGCCGGGCTGGCGATGGGATCCGGCGTCGGTTCGGCGGACGGCGTCGGGCTCGGCGTCGGCTCCCCGCCCGCGGGCGTGCCGCACGGAGCGTTCGCCGGGTCGGCGACGTCACCGACGGCAAGGCGGAGCTCGGCGGTCGCCGGCCCGACGGGCGTCTCGACCGGGTCTCCCCCGCCCAGGAGGTCGAGGTCGACGCGGGTCCCGGACACCGTCACCGTGAGGCAGTGCAGCCCCGGCTCGGTGACGTACCAGTCCCGGACCGGCCGCGTGCCCTCGACGAGCTGCTGCGAGTACCCCGGCTCGGACCGCAGGCCCGCCCCGGCGAACCAGGTCATCACCCGAGGTCCGGTGGCGTGGTCGTAGCGCTCGACCGCCCCGACCCGGCCGGGCCCCTCGTGGGCCAGGGCGAGGTCGAAGGAGTGGGACACCACGCCGTCGAACGGGTTCTCGTCGAGCGGGAAGTCGCTCAGCGACACGCCGAGCCGCAGACCGGCGCCGGTGGCGGGCAGGCCGAGCAGCGTGTCGCCGGGGTCGGCGATCGGCTGCCAGCTCGCATGGTCGCCCACGAGGAGCTCAGCGGGTTCGGGCACGGACAGGACGACGTCGTCCAGCGTGTACCGGGTGCCCGCCGCGTCGGCGGGCTCGCCCGGCGCGACGGCGTCGAGCGCGAGGCCGAGACCGCCCTCCTGGGTGAGGGCGACGTACGCGGTGCCCGCGTCGATCACGGTGCGGCCGGAAGCGGCCGACGACACTGCCGGTACGGACGACGCCGCCGCGGACAGCCCGGCCGGCACGACGGCGGGCACGGCGGCGAGGGCGAGAGCGGCGAGGAGCACGCCCTGGCGGGAGGGGTTCATGTGGGGAGTCCCTGGGGTGGGGTCTGCTGGGGAAGGGGACCGCGCCCGGCCGAGGAGTTCCGGTCCCGGCCGGGCGCGGTGGTCAGGTGGTCAGGACCGCTTGAAGGGCACGGCGGCGGAGGTGACCGTCCCGTAGCCGGCGACCGTCACGTCGAACGGCAGCAGGTACGTGCCCGTCGAGGAGAAGCCCCACGACACGTCCTCGTGGCCCGCGGAGGCCAGCGTGACGCTGCCCGACGCCGACGTCTTGCTCGACGTGAGCCAGCCGCCCGAGCTCACGCCCGCCATGGTGCCGCCGGTGCTGGTGGAGAGGAGCCGCTTGGGCTTGAACTGGACCGACACCGGGTCGCAGCCGTCGGCCTCGACGGCGAAGCCGACCGCGGGGCCGGAGCCGCTCGAGTAGGCGAGCCAGTCACCCGCCGGGAGCTCGACGTGGTTGCCGTTCACGTGCTCGTGGACGCCCACCTCGACGTCGACGACGTTGCCGTTCATGTCGCAGGTGATCTCGGCGGCGACGTCGAAGTGCCCCGAGGTCCGGTCGGCCGCGGCCGCCGGGCCGGCGAGCGCCGTGGTGACGCCCGCGGCGAGGACCAGCGTGCCGAGCGTGGCCGCTACGCGGCGGGTCGTTCGGATGGTGCGCATGCGTGTCTCCTCCTTGTCGGCCCGCCACCATGGCGAGTCGTAATGATAATCATTCTCATTCTGTCGGAGCACAAGGCTTCGGCGAACATTTCTCACGATCCGGACACAAGGGCGGGCCGCGGGCGGGGGCGCGGGCGTGCGCCCGGGCGAGGGCGCGCTCCCCGGGCACGCACGAGCGACCGGAGCACCCCGTGCCGCGGCGCGAACAACCAGGCCAGGAGGAACGCCACGGTGGCGACCAGCACGATCGTGCCGCCCACGGGGAGGTCCAGGCTCCAGGAGAGATAGAGCCCCACGAGGGCCGACCCCCCGCCGATCGCGGGCGCGACGAGCATCATCGGCACCAGCCGGTCGGTCAGCAGCCGCGCGGCGGCGGCCGGGGTGATCAGCAGCGCGAGCACCAGCACGTTGCCGATGGTCTGCACCGAGATCACGATCGCCACCGTGACCAGTACGTACAGCAGCAGGTCGAGGAAGAGCACCGGCAGCCCGGCAGCCCGGGCCGACTCCCGGTCCAGGCTCACCGCGACGAGCTCCTTGTGCACCAGGAGCAGCACGGCCAGCAGCCCGAGACCCACGTAGGCCGTCAGGGCGACGTCCTCGTCCGGGATGCCGACGATGGACCCGAACAGGAAGTCCTGCAGCGACCCGCTGTACCCCGGCGCCGCGGAGATGATGACGATGCCCAGCGCGAAGGCCGCCACGAAGAACACCCCGATCACGGAGTCCTCGCGCAGCCGGCGGTGCTGGGAGAACAGCGCCACGAGGACCGCCGTGACCACGCCCCCGACGAGGCCGCCCAGCACGAGCGACCCCTGCAGCACGAACGCCACGGCCAGCCCGGGGAACACGGCGTGCGCCACGGCGTCCCCGATGAACGCCATGCCGCGCAGCACCACGTGGCACCCGATCACCCCGCACACCACCGCCGACATCACGGCCACCAGCAGCGCCTTGGGCAGGAACGCCAGGTCCGGGTTGACCAAGTCGGAGAAGAAGTCCACCGGGGAGATCACGCGTCGTCCTCCGTCGTCGTACGGGCGATGGCCGGGCCACCGCTGGGCACGCCCGCCGCGGCCGCCTGGCCTGCGGTCGAGGTCGCCTGGCCTGCAGTCGAGGCGGCGGCGGCCGCCGCGAGCGCCGCCAGGAGCGGCGACCCCTCGGAGATGCGGAACGCCCGCTGCCAGGGCTCGGGACCGGACAGCTCGGCCGGCGTCCCCGAGGCCACCACGGTGCGGTCGAGCAGGTAGAGCCGGTCGCAGCCGTGGACGGCCCCGACGAGGTCGTGGGTCGTCATCAGTACCGCGGCCCCGTCGCGGGCCAGCCCGGTGAAGAGGTCCATGAGCAGCTCCTGGCTGGGTACGTCGAGGCCGGTGAACGGCTCGTCGAGGAGCAGCACGGCGGGCTCGGTGACGAGGGCGCGGGCCACGAGGACCCGCTGCCGCTGCCCGCCGGAGAGCTCGCCGACGGGCCGGTCGCGCAGGTCGGCCATCGAGACGCGGTCGAGCGCCCGACGCACGGCCCTGTAGTCGGCGACGGCGGGTCGCCGGAACCAGCCGACGGCGCGCACCCGGGCCGCGAGCACCGCCTCGCTCACCGTGACCGGGAAGTCCCAGGCGAACTCGTGCCGTTGCGGCACGTACCCGATGCGGGACCGGGCGCGGGGGGCGGGACGCCCCGCCACCTCGACCCGTCCCCCGGCGTGCGGCACGAGGCCGAGCACGGTCCGCAGGAGCGTGGTCTTGCCGGCTCCGTTGGGCCCCACGAGCCCGACGAGCTCGCCCGGGGCGGCACGCAGGTCGACGTCGTGCAGCACCTGGCGTCCGCCCAGCTCGACGACGAGGCCGCCCACCTCGAGGCCCTTCCCCGCCTCGGCAGGGATCGCGTCCGTCCCGGGCGGCCGGGTCGCCGTGGCGGTCATCGTCCGGCCTCCGGCTCGTCGCGCTCGGCCTCGGCCCGGGCGCGCCGGGAGCGCAGCGTCCCCATCACCGCGACGGCGGCGAGCAGCAGCGCGAGCGGCACGGCCCAGAGCGCCGGCCCGAAGGATGCGGCTGCGCCGGTCTCGCCCGCGCTGCCCGACGACGGCGCGGCCGCCGGGGCGTCGCTCGTCTCGTCCGCGGGCTCGCCGGAGGGCTGCGCCTCGGCGTCGGCCTCGGTCTCGGCGGCCTGGGCACCCGCGGCGAGCACGTCGGCCGGGTCGGTGCCCTCCCCCACGGCGAACAGCAGCCGGGCGGTGTCCTCGACGGCCTCGCCGTCGGCCAGGTCGGCGACCATGGCGACGTCGAGCACGTACGTGCCGGGCTCGGTGAACACCCAGTTGGCGTGCACGTGGGTGTTGGTCTCCATGAAGAGCTCCTGCGGCAGCGCCTCGCCCGACCGCCACAGCACGTTCGGCGGCCCGGACACGCCCTCCTGGAGGAAGACCACCAGGTCGCCCGGCCCGTCGACGGCGTCCAGGCGCAGCCGCGCGCCGTCGGCCAGCCGCTCCACGACGCCGGGGTGCTGGGTGTTCCACCCGAGCCACGGCACGCCTGTTGCCTGCGTCTGCGGGACCACGTGCAGCGGGGTCCCCGGGTTCACGCCCAGGAACGCGTAGTCGGGGCTGTCCGGCGCCGCGAGCACCGACGTCTCCCCGAGCTGGAAGACCACGTCCTCCGGCGCACGCCACACGGGCGGGTACGCACGGTCGTCGCGGGCGAGCATGGTCCACTCCCCCTCGACGAACCGTGGGCCGACGTCGACGTGGCCGTCGGTCACGACCGTCTGCTCGTCGACGATCTCCTCGCCCTCGGTCACCGCGGGCGCGGTCACGAGCGGGACGGCGGCCAGCAGAGCCGCGATCAGGACGCGCGCGGCACGGGTACGGGTGCTCATGGGGTGCTCCTCTCTCGGGTCAGGCACCGGCGGAGCGAGTCCGCGTTGGCGCGCATCAGGTCGACATAGGTGGTGACGCGGTCGTCGAAGGCGTCCGACCAGATGGGGCAGACCGCAACCTCGTTCTCGGCCGCCACCTCCGCGAGCACCTGCGAGCGCGCCGCGACGGACGGCTCGAGGAACACGGCGGGCAGGTCGAGCGACCGGATGGTCCGGGTGAGCCGGACCCGGTCCGCCACGCTGGGCTCGGTGGCGGGGTTGGGCGCCACGAAGCCGGCGATCTCGACGTCGTACGCGCGGCCGAGGTAGGCGAACGCGTCGTGGGTCGTCACCAGGTAGCGGCTCGTCCGCGGGATCTCCGCGATCGTCCTGGCCACGTAGGCGTCGGTCTCGTCCAGCAGCGCCAGGTACCGCCGCGCGTTCGCGTGGTACTCGGCCGACCCCTCCGGGTCCGCGTCGGCCAGGGTGTCGCGGATGACCTGGACGTAGGCCTTGGCGTTGCGCACGTCGTGCCAGAGGTGAGGGTCGATCTCGCCGTGCACGTGCTTGCCGAGCACCGCCTGCGGGAGCAGGTAGACGGGGTCGCCCGCCCGGCCCAGGAACCCGAAGCCGTTCCCGGCAGGCACGGGCGCCAGCGCCTTCGCCGGCACGGACACGACGGTCCTGGCCGGGTCGAGGGCGTGCGAGTGGGGGTGCCCGACGGCGCCCGGGTCGCCCTCTGCGGGGTCGCCGCCGTGGCCCGGGTCGCCTGTGGCGTCGGCCTGGATCACCAGGTCCTGGTCGTCGAGCCGGACGGTGAGGTCGGCGTGCCCGGCGTCGAGCACCTCGACGTCGGTGCCGTCGCCGAGGCCGGCGGCCAGGTCGGCCGCGACCCCGTGCGGGTCCACGCCGACTGCGAACGTGAACGTCTCCCGGCCCAGCTGCGCGGGCGCGCCGAGGTCGTCCGTGAGGAGCTCCGCCGCCAGCTCCAGCCGGTAGACGCCGGGCTCGGTGAAGCCCCAGCTCATGTGCGTGTGCGCGTCCACGGGCAGGGTGACGCTGTCCCGGTCGCCCGCCTGGATGCCGTCGGACGAGTCGAAGTAGGCCCGCGGGTTGCCGAACGTCTCGGTGAGGAAGCCGGACAGGTCGCCCGGGCCCTCGATCGACGTGGCGCTGAGCCGCACCTCGGAGGCGCGGGTGGCACCGAGGTCGTCGCCCGTGCCCGACACCCGCAGCCCCAGCCACACGGTGTCGAGGTTCAGGTTCTCCACCAGCGGGATCACCTCGGCGGCGTACTTGGTCGCCGCCTCCGCGAGGGAGACGTTCGTGGCGTGGTCCGGCAGGTTCGCGTCGAGCATCTTCACCACCGCGTGCTCCTCGAGCAGCAGGTAGTTGCTCAGTGCGACGTCGGCGTAGACCACGTCGCGGACGTCGCGCAGCGTCGGCTCGTACGAGTGGGGGTCCGCGCCGTCGGGCACGATCTGGGTGACGTCCGCGCGGTCCCCCGCCACGTTGCGGGCGAGGTCGGCCAGGATGCCCGTGGTCGCGACCACCTGCACGCGCCCGTCGCCGGGGCCGCCGGCCGGGCCGGGTGCGGCACACCCGGCCGGTACGACGGCCACGACCAGGGCGACGCACGCGGCCCGCCGCGCGCGGCTGCCGTTCGCCCGGCTGCCCGTCACGCCGCCGCCCGTCACGCCGCTGCCGAGACGGCGCGGCGCCGCCGGACGAGGAGCAGGAGGGCTGCGCCGAGGGTGGCCGTGACGACCGCACCCGCCCCCAGCCCCCAGGCGTCCGCGCCGGTGCTCGCCAGCGGACCGCCCGGCGGCTGGTACGTACCACCCTTCTCCTTGATCTCGCTGACCTGGTCGGGGGCCAGCGCGCACTCCGCGCCGTCGGCCGTGCGGCCCACCCACACCTTCTCGGTCGTGGTGGCGTCACCCACGGAGAACTTCAGGGAGGCGGTCGCGCTCAGCGTGCCGCCGCCCTTGACGGGGGCCGACTGCGTGATCGTCACCGTGTACACGCCCGGCTCCGTGAAGACCCAGTTGCCGTGCACGTGCTGGTTGAGCGGCACGTCCATCGACCGCGGGAAGCCCGCCATGGTGCCGAGGTACTTGGTACCCACCCCGCCGAACGTCCCGTTCGCGTACACGCCGAGGGTCCCCGGACCGCTCACGTCGTCGAGCCGGAAGGTGACCGGGCCGGTCGCGCGCTCCAGCAGCGTCGGGTGCTGGGTGTTCCACCCCAGCCACGGCACGCCGTCCTCCTGGACCTGGCCGATCGACCAGATCGGGTTCCCCGGCGTACCGAGGAAGGAGAACGCGCCGTCGGCCGGGACCTCGCGCTTCGCGGCGTCGCTGAGCCGGAGCGTGAGCCCCGCCGGATCCACCCAGGCGGGAGGCTGCGTCCGGTCGTCCTTCACGCGGGCCACGAGCGTGTCGCCCTCGACCATCGCGCCGAAGTCGAGATGGCCGGACGAGATGCCGTCAGCCGGGGCTGCGGGAACCTTGCGGTCGACCTCCGTCGGCGTGCACTGCGGCGCGGTGGGCCCGGGGTTCGTCCCGGGGCCGGGCGGCGTGGTGGGGCCGGGCGTGGTGGGGCCGGGCGTGGTGGGGTCTGGCGTCGTGGTGGGGTCTGGCGTCGCCGGGCCAGCGGCCGACGGCGACGGGTTCGCCCGCGTGGGGGTCGGCGTCGGCGCGCCGGAGGTCGGGGTGGCCGACGGGCTCGAGGTCCGGCTGGGCGTCGGGGTCGGAGTCGGCGTCGGGCTCGGCTCCGGCGTGGGCTCCGGTGTCGGCGTGGGCTCCGCCGACGGCGTCGGGCTCGGCTCCGGCGTGGGCTCCGGCTCCGGCGTCGGGCTCGGTTCCGGCGTGGGCGCCGCGCGCTCGCCGACCCGGACGTGATAGGTCGCCGTCGGGCCGCCGAGGGTGCCGTGCCCGACCGTGGCGAGCGAGGGCGTGACCTCGAACGTGTAGTCGCCCTCGGCGGTGAAGACCCAGTTGGTGTGGACGTGGGCGTTCGCGGCCACGGGGATGGTCCCGCCGTCGGACGTGGTGGTGTCGACGTAGCGGTTGACGGGCTGCCCGAACGAGTTGTTCTGGAAGGTCAGGACGTCGCCGGGCCCGTCCACGACGACGTCGAGCGTCACCGGCTGCCCGGCGGCCGGCTGGATGCCCGTGCCCGCCAGCGAGGCGGTGAGCCGCTCGGTGCTCCACCCCACCCAGGGCAGGTACTCCTGCTCGCTCCCGGTCTGCGTCGCGATCCACGCCTCCGTGCCGCCGTGCTCGCCGAGGAACGCCCAGGCGCCCGTCGCGGGCGGTAGCACCTGGACCGCGCGCTCGTCCTCGTAGGCGAAGGTGGTGCTCTCGGGCCGGTGGAGCATCGTGGCGTCCCCGTAGATGCGGGTGTCGTCCTTGACGGAGAGGACCAGCGCGCCCGACGCGGCGTCGTACGTGGTCTCGAACCCGTCGACGTGGCCGCGGGTGAGGACGATCTCGCGGTCGGCCGGCACCGCGGGGGCCGGCACCGCGAGGGCCGGCACCGCGGGGGTCTGGCCGGCGGGCGGCTGCGCGGCGACCGTCAGCGCCGAGGTCACCACTGCGGCCACGCTCCCGAGCGTGGCCGCAGCGATCCTCCAGCTGGTCCGTCGTCGCATCACTCGGGCACCACCAGGCCGCGGCGCACAGCCGGGACCAGTCGCGCGGGGACGCGCACCTCGCGACCGTCGACCGTCACCGGGACCAGCTGCGGCACCTCGGCCTTCCACTGTGCGCGGCGCGACCGCGTGCGGGACCGGGACATCTTGCGCTTGGGGACCGCCATGTCGGTCTCCTTCCTTCGTCGTCAGCCCTGCCGCGCCTTCCAGCGCGGGTTGAGCTTGTTGATCACGTACGTCTTGCCCCGCCGGCGCACGACCTTCGCGCCGGGCTTGTCCTTCAGGGACCGCAGCGATGCGCGGACCTTCATGGCGTTCCTCCTTCGGTACGGCTGGTCACCAGCTCGACGTGGTCACGCCGGGCAGCTCACCCCGGTGCGCCAGCTCGCGCAGCCGGATGCGGGAGAGCCCGAACTTGCGCAGGTAGGCCCGCGGTCGGCCGTCGACGGCGTCGCGGTTGCGCAGGCGCGTCGGGCTCGCATCGCGGGGCAGGGCAGCAAGATCGCGGACGGCGCGCTCACGGTCGGCCGGGTCCGTCCCCGGGCTCCTGACCAGTGCCTTGAGCTCGGCACGGCGCTCGGCGTACCGCTCGACGACGCGACGTCGGCGCTCGTCCGCGGCGATCTTCGACTTCTTGGCCATCAGACCTTCTCCCCGCGCGCCAGGATCTCGGCCACGACGACCTCGATGCCGCGGCGGTCGATGGTCTTGATCCCCTTGGCGCTGACCCACAGCGTGACGTGGCGTCCGAGCGACCCCACCCAGTAGCGCTTCTTCTGGATGTTGGGGTCCCACCGCCGCTTGGTCCTGCGGTGCGAGTGGGAGATCGAGTTCCCGAACCCCGGCTTGGTGCCGAGTACCTGGCAGTGGGCCGACATACCTGCTCCTCTCAGGGCGCGTCCAGGGCTGTACCGAGGGCGCGAATATGACTATCGTTCTCATCTGGTGCGTTACAGTACACAGGTCTGAGAATGGCTATCAATACTGATCCCGGCCCTCCGGCCGCTCCAGCCCCTCAGGGAGGCCCCATGTCCCGCCCGCACCCCGACAGCCCGAGCTTCCCCGTCGCGGTCCTCGCGTCCACCGACCGGGTGCTCCGCGAATCGTTCGCGTTCGGCCTGGTCATGGAGGCGCCCGGGGTCGTCGTCGTCCGCCACGACGTGCTCGCCGACCAGGGCGTGGTGCGGCGCGTGGTGATGGACGCCTCCGGCGTCGTGGAGGACGAGCGGATCCCGCTGGAGCACGCCTGCCTCTCCTGCGCGGTGCGTGAGGACGCGCTCCCCACGCTCGCGCGCGTGGCGGCCGACGGCCGCTGGACCGGGGCGGTGCTCGCCCTGCCGCTCAGCGCGGAGAGCCTCCCCGCCACGCGCGCGATCGCCGCCGCGACCCGGCCCGGCGGGCTCCTCGCGCACGCCCACGTCGCAACGGTCGCCGCCATCGTCGACGTCGCGACGTTCGAGACCGACCTGCTCGACGCCGACACTCTCGCCGAGCGCGGCCTCGCCCTCACCGACGACGACGAACGATCGGTCGGCGAGGCCCTGGCCGCCCAGGTCGAGCACGCCGACCTCGTCGTCACCGTCGGGGAGGTCGCCGCGTCGCCCACCGGCTCCGGGCTGCTCGACCGCCTCCGGGCAGCCGACTCCCACCGGCTCGACGGGCTCCACGGGCTCACCGCGGCGCACCTCCTGGAGCACCGGCACGACGTCGTGCGCGGGGAGCGCCGCGCGAACCCTTTCGGCGCCCGCGGTGCGATCCGCGGCCCGCTGCTGCCGGGTGACCGGAGCTGGACCCTGGTGCTCACGTCGCGCCGGCCGCTGCACCCCGGGCGGCTCCTCGAGCAGATCGAAGGGCTCGGCACGGGACGGGTCCGCAGCCGGGGCGTGTTCCAGGTCGCGGACCGCCTGGGCACCGCGTGCCACTGGGACGGCGCCGGCGGCCAGCTCTACATCGGCGAGCTCGGCCCGTGGGACGAGGCGTGCGCAGGGGCCCCCGAGCAGAGCCGTCTGGTCTTCGTCGGCTCCGCCGACGCCGAGGACCCGCGCCCCCGCCTGCGCACCGCGTTCGAGGCAGCGCTCCTGACCGACGCGGAGGTGGCCGACGGCGCGCTCGTCTGGCTCGGGCGCGAGGACGCTCTCGCGCCGTGGCTGGGGGAACGGGCGGTCCGCTGAGGCGGGTCTGACGGCAGGATGTGCGCATGGACCTGCGCGTAGCTGCCTATGCCGTGATCACCGACACCGAGGGGCGCATGCTCCTCCCGCACTGGAGCGAGGGCGGCCAGTCCGGCTGGACCCTGCCGGGCGGCGGCATCGACCCGGGTGAGGACCCTGCCGACGCGGCGGTCCGTGAGGTATTCGAGGAGACGGGCTACCACGCGGAGCTCGACGAGCTCCTGGGGATCGACAGCATCGTCATCCCGCTGGAGCGCCGGTTCCTCGGCCGGTCGTCCTCGCTGCACGGGATCCGGATCGTCTACCGCGCCCACATCGTCGGCGGTGAGCTCACCGTCGAGCGCGACGGCAGCACCGACGGCGTGGCGTGGCACTCGCCCGAGGAGGTCGACGCCCTGGACCGTGTGGAGCTCGTCGACATCGCGCGGCGGATGGCGGGGCTGCTACCGGGCTGACCCTTCGGCACGCGAGTCCGCTTCGAGAACGTCATCAGGTGCCGTTACTTCCGCGGTAACAGCACCTGATGACGTTCTCGAAGCGGACCGGGGGCCCGTCGTCCCGAGAGTGTCGGGTTCGCCCTGATTTCACCCCCGCGCAACGGCCGGGTCATGGACAGGCATAAATATGGGCATATCGGTCATTCGACCGGTCGCAGATCCCTCCCCAGGAAGGACCTCCATGCCCACCACCCTCACCCGGCCCACGCTGCGCGCACTGCTCGCCGCCCTCGCCGTGATGCTCCTGCTGACCGCCCAGACGCCCACCGCCCACGCCTACCCGCCGGACGTGCCGTCGAAGTCCCAGGTCCAGTCCGAGCTGAACGCCCTCACCGTCCGCGCCGAGGGCACGACGTCCGGCTACTCGCGCGACCTGTTCCCCCACTGGACCACCGCCAACGGCTGCACCACGCGCGAGACCGTCCTCAAGCGCGACGGGAGCAACGTCCGCGTCGGCTCGGACTGCTACCCCACGTCCGGCTCATGGTTCAGCGAGTACGACGGCGTCACCCGCACCGACCCGTCCACGATCAGCATCGACCACATCGTCCCGCTCGCCGAGGCGTGGCGTTCCGGAGCAGCGTCGTGGACGACGTCGCGCCGCCAGTCCTTCGCGAACGACCTCACCGGGCCGCAGCTCATCGCGGTGACCACGGAGATCAACTCGGCCAAGGGCGACAAGGACCCCTCGGCGTGGAAGCCGCCGCTCACCAGCAAGTGGTGCGCCTACTCGAAGTTCTGGATCCACACGAAGTACCGGTGGGGGCTGTCGCTCCAGGCGTCGGAGAAGACCGCGCTGCAGTCGATGCTCGACCGCTGCACGTACTGACGCGGGGCTGTCGCGTGCTGCGCCCTGCCGCCGGGTAGTGGCGGCAGGGCGTGGTGCGGCGGTCACATGAGCCCTTCGACGACGTCCGCCAGCTCAGCGACCGGGCGGCGGCCGTCGAGCTCGATGGTGGCGCCACGACGGAGCAGGGGCTCGATCTCGATAACGTACCCACGGATCTCGGCCTGCTGGTCCGCCGAGCGCCCGTACGGGTTGTTCGTCCGGGTCGCCACACGCTCCAGCAGCACCTCGACCGGGGCGCTCAACAGCACGACCTGTTCGAACCGGTCGTAGAAGCGGCCCTGGTTCTCGACCGTGCCCGAGACCACCACGTCGTCGTGCCGGGCAAGGAGCTCGCTCATCCGAACCTCGTCCCACACGGAGCCCGGCAGCTCCCAGCCGTCGTAGTCCGTGTCGACAGTTCGGTACCCGCGCCGGGCGAGCTCTGCCAGGAGCGTCGACTTCCCGGCGCCCGACATGCCGGTGACGAGGATGCGAGCCATGGCCCGAGCGTACGCAGCGTCGGCGTTCGGGCTTGAACCTCACGCGGCGTGAGGACACATGCTGGCGTCATGACAGACACATTCCCCGCCTTCGACCGGGGCCCGGTTCCCCTGCCCGCCCTCGACGCCGAGCCCGCTGAGCTGTTCCGCGGCCTCTACGGCATGCCGATGTTCGTGACTCTGCCCACTCGCGACATGGCCGCCTCCGTCGAGTTCTGGACGCACGGGCTCGGCTTCTTCGAGCTCTTCTCGGCACCGGATCGGGTGACCCATCTGCGGCGGTGGGCGTTCCAGGACGTCCTGCTCGTCCCGACGGACTCACCGGACGCCCCGCCGGCCGTCTCCGTGAACTTCGCCTGCGTGCTGAAGCAGGTGGACCAGATCGCCGCGGCCTGCGAGAAGCTGCTCCCCGGCAGCGCCACCGGTCCGCACCGGACGCTCTGGAACACCGTCGACGTGGAGGTGGTCACTCCGGAGAACGCACGCGTGATCATGACCGCGGCGCGGCCGTACGACCCTGCGAGCGTGGAGGCCCAGAACCTGCGTGACCTGGGCATTGAGGGACCCCCGGCGTGAGGTCGCCCCGGTGACCAGCACGGCTGCAAGACTGGTGGTGATGGCACGCCCGGGAGCGACCGACGCGGTGCCGCCGGACGGGCTGACCGTCGGCGGCGCCGCGTCCGCCGTGGGCGTCACGGTCCGCACCTTGCACCACTGGGACCAGGTGGGCCTCGCCCGCCCGTCCCAGCGCACCTCCGGCGGGCACCGGCTCTACGACGCGGCCGACGTCGCCCGGCTCCACCGCGTCCGGCTCTACCGCGAGCTCGGTGTGCCGCTCGCCGAGATCGCAGGGCTGCTGGACGCCCCGGCCGACTCCGCCGAGGCCTCCCTGCGCCGACAGCGCGACCAGGTCCGCGAGCACGTCCGGCGCCTGGAACGGTCCGCGGATGCGCTGGACCGGCTGCTCGAGGCCCGCAGGTCCGGCATCCTGCTCTCCCCGGAGGAGCAGGCGGAGATCTTCGGTGAGAGCTGGGAGCCGTCCCGGCAGGCTGAGGCGCGGGAACGGTGGGGTGACACCGCGCAGTGGGCGCAGTACGCCGAACGTGCGGCAGGACGGAGCCCCGAGGACTGGCGCCGCGTCATGGCGAGCGTGGAGGAGCTGCACACCGACCTGGCCGCCGCCCTCCACGAGGGCGTGCTCCCGGGGAGCGACCGGGCCGCCGCTCTGGCGGAGCGGCACCGAGCGTCCATGGGCGCCTACTTCGACTGCACCCACGCGATGCACGTCTGCCTGGCACGCACCTACGTCGACGATCCCGGCTACCGAGCGTTCTACGACGGGCTCACGCCAGGCCTCGCCACCTGGCTCCGAGACGTCATCGAGGCCAACGCTCGCTCCCACGGGGTGGACCCTGAGACGGCGACGTGGGCGTGAGGCGTGAGACGTGAGACGTGACGATCCGTCACTCGCCGGCCGTCCCGGGCCAGGCCTCCATCGCCACCTCGGCTACCGCCGCCAGCTGCGCCCGCGTCGCGCCGTCTCGCGCGGACTGCGACATCCCCTGCAGCACGGTCGCCGCGTAGCGGGCCAGCGCGTCCGCGTCGGTGCCGGCCGGCAGTACGCCGCCGGCGATGTCGGCGCGGACCCGGGCAGCGAAGCGGTCGACGTTGGCGTTGCGAAGGTCGCGCAGCAGCGCCTCCACCTCGGCGTTGGTGGTGTTGGTACCGGCGCTGATCACCAGGCAACCCCATGGGTGCGCGGGTCGCGTGTACTCGACCGCGGCCTCGCGCAGCATCCGGGCGATCGCCCGCTCCGCGGTGGGCTCTTCCTCGAGCGCTCGGCGGATGAACTCGCCGTAGCGTGCGCCGTAGACCTCCACCGCCTCGGCGAAGAGCTGCTCCTTGCTCCCGAAGGCGGCGTAGAGGCTGGGGGCGGCGACCCCCATCGCGGCGGTCAGGCCGCTGATCGAGGTTGCCTCGTAGCCCTGCTGCCAGAACAGCCGGATCGCCCGGTCGAGCGCGGCGTCACGGTCGAACGAGCGGGGACGACCTCGGACGGTAGGCATGTCACCCACTCTACCGTCTTTCTGTAGCGCTCACTAGGTAATGGGTGCTACGTTGCGTCCGATCTTTAGCGATCCCTACAGAAAGGACTCGAATGATGGGACAGCTGGCAGGCCGGACGGCCCTCGTCACGGGCGGCAGCCGAGGGCTCGGCCGCGCGATCGCACGACGCCTCGCGGCCGACGGCGCACGGGTGGGTGTTCACTTCCACGCCGACGAGGCAGCCGCGAAGGAGACGGTCTCGGCGATCGAGGCCGACGGCGGCGCCGCGTTCACCGTCAGGGCGACGCTGGGCGAGCCCGGCGACGCAGAGCGGCTGTGGACGGCGTTCGACACGGAGGCCGACGCCCTCGACATCCTGGTCAACAACGCCGGGGTCGCCGACGTCCGGGTACCTATCGAGGCGACCAGCCGGGCCGACTTCGAGCGCCTGGTCGCCATCAACGTGGCCGCGCCGTTCTTCGTCACCCAGCTCGCCCTGGAGCGGCTGCGCGACGGCGGCCGCATCATCAACCTCTCGACCGGCCTGACAAAGGGCGCGGCTGCTCCCGACCTGATCGCTTACAGCATGACCAAAGGCGCGATCGACGTGTTCACCACCACGTTGGCCAAGCAGCTCGGCCCGCGCGGCATCACGGTCAACGCCGTCGCGCCGGGGGTCATCGACACCGACATGAACGCGGACTGGCTGCGCAATCCGGACGCCATGACCGCGGTCGCCCAACTTTCACCTCTGGGCCGGGTGGGCCAGCCGGACGACGTCGCCGGCGTCGTCGCCTTCCTGGCCAGCCAGGACTCGGGCTGGGTGACCGGCCAGTGGATCGACGCGACCGGTGGCGCGCTGCTGTGACGCAACCGTCCGATCCGAGCCCGCAGGTCGTCGCGATGCGCTAGGTGTGATGTCCAGGGAGGTTGTTCCGAGCCCGTGATGTCGACACGGGCTCGGGTTACCGGATGAGGAAGGCCTCCGGTTGTGAAGTGGAGCTGTCGAGGAACCGCTTCGCACCAACCGGAGGCCTTCGTGTCACACGCTAACGCCCTGCTCACCCCGAAGACGCGCTTGAGGCTCGCGCGGTTGGTCGTCGAGACCGGCTGGACCTATGCCGCGGCCGCGAAGATGTTCATGGTCTCGCCGCGCACCGCGAAGAAGTGGGCCGACCGGTACCGGGCGCAGGGCGGGGCCGGGATGGTCGATCGCAGCTCGCGCCCGCACCACAGCCCGACTCGGACCCCGCAGCCGGTGGTCAAAGCGATCGTGCGGCTGCGGTGGCGGCACCGCCTCGGCCCGGTCCAGATCGCCGGGATCCTCGGCATGCCGGCCTCCACGGTCCACGCGGTCCTGGTGCGATGCCGGGTGAACCGGCTCTGGCGTATCGACCGGGTCACTGGTGAGCCGTTGCGGCGTTACGAGCACGACCACCCCGGATCGTTGATCCACGTGGACGTGACCAAGTTCGGCAACATCCCTGACGGTGGCGGCTGGCGCTACGTCGGTAAACAGCAGGGCGATCGCAACCGCGCCGCCACCGTCGAGCGCACCGGCGCTCCTCGCAGCCGCTCGCGCGGCCCGCTGGTCGGCCGGGCCTACGTCCACACCGTTATCGATGACCACTCCCGCGCCGCTTACGCCGAGATCTGCGCCGACGAGACCGCAGCGACCGCGATCGGTGTGCTCGAGCGGGCCGTAGCCTGGTTCGCCGAACGCGGCGTGACCGTCGAGCGGGTCTTGTCCGACAACGGCTCTGCCTACAAGTCCCACGCATGGCAGGACGCCTGCAGCAGGCTCGGCATCACGCCGAAGAAGACGCGCCCCTACCGGCCCCAGACCAACGGGAAGATCGAACGGTTCCACCGCACCCTCGGTGACGGATGGGCCTACGCCCGCTTCTACGCCTCAGAGGCCGAGCGCCGCGACACGCTGCCCGGGTGGCTGCACTTCTACAATCACCACAGGCTCCACAGCGCCATCGGAAACCAGCCACCGATCAGCCGACTGACCAACCTCCCTGGACATCACAGCTAGGCCACCTCGGTCGGCTGACCGACCAGGCGGGCGCTCTCCTCCCACAGCCGGTCGCAGCGGGCGACGTCGGTGGTGTGCGGCGCTGTCGTGACTGCCTTGCGCTTCACGAAGAACTGACCCGTCACGCCGTCGACGTCCGGGGATGATGCCAACCAGGTGGGGGTGTCTGCCCCGGCGTCGACGTCGCCGGGCGAGAACAGCAGCTGTGACACCACGGCGAACGCCCGGTTCAGCCCACGGCGCTGGTCTGCCCCGAGACGGGTTCCCCCGATGATGCCGGGGTGCGCGCCGTTGACTGTGATCCCGGTGCCGCGAAGCCGGCTGGCCAGGGCATAGACGAACATCGCGTTCATGTTCTTGGTGCGCGCGTAGGCCACGACCGGCTGAAAGCTGCGCACCATGCCGAGGTCCTGCGTGGTGTTCCGAGCCAGGTCGTCGACGTCCACCGGCATCCGGGCCAGCCCTCGCGGCGAGGCGCCGACCACCACGAAGCGCGCCCGGCGGGCTCCGATGGGCTCGACCAGGGAGCGCAGAAGGAGGTAGGGCGCGAGGTGGTTGGTCGCCAGGGTGCGCTGGTGGCCTTCGGGGGTGCGGTCGGCGATGTCGGCCATGACCGCCGCGTTGGTGACCACGACGTCCGGCGGCAGACCGGCCAGCCGCTCGGCGAGACTGCGGACCTCCCCGAGCAGCGACAGGTCGGCGCGTTCCAGCCTCAGGTCAGCGTCCGGAACGTCGGCCAGGATGCGCCGTCGCGCCTGCTCGAGCCGGTCGTCGCTGCGGCCGACGAGGGTGACGCACATCCCCTCCGCTGCGAGATTGCGGGCGATCGCCTCCCCGATGCCGGACGTCGCTCCGGTGACCACAGCGTTCTTCGTCGGCCGCACGGCTACTCCTCGTCGGCGGTTCGCGAGACAGCACATCAGGTTGACGAGGTCAACCTAGGTCTCGGAGCTCGACGGCGTCAACCGACGGACGCGGCTGCGAAGCAGGTCAGCGCAGCACCTGCGCGCCGATGACGGACAGGACCTGGAGCTTCTCGTAGCTCTCGCTGCCGGGTGCGGCGGTGTAGACCATCAGGGCGTGGGCCTGGCCCGGGTCGATCAGCCGCTGGCAGTTGAGCTCCAGGGCACCGACCTCGGGGTGGACGAAGTGCTTGACCTGGTGCGGGTGTATCCCGATCTCGTGGTCGTCCCACACCCGCCGGAACTCCTCGCTGCAGTCCAGGAGCAGACCGGCCAGGTAGGCAGCACGGGAGTCCGGGCCGCGGAGGGTGACGAGACCACGCAGCCCGGCGGCATACATCCGGGTCATGAACGCGTGCTCCTCCGGGGCGTAGAGGTTCCGGGCGTCCGGGTCGGTGAACCACCGGTAGCCCATGCTGCGGGCCGGCCCGGTGTACCGGGTCGTGTCACCGGTGAGTGCGACGCCCATCGGCGTCTGCCGCAGGGTCTCGCCCAGCTCGTTGACCACCTCGGCGGGGGTGTCCTCCAAGCGGTCGAGGATGCGCAGCAGCCCCGGGCTGATGTGCTCGCTCGAGCTTCCCCGGGGCGGCGGGTTGTGACCGGCCAGCCGGAACAGGTGGTCGCGTTCGTCGATCGACAGGTGCAGCCCCTGGGCGATCGAGGCGAGCATCTGCTGCGACGGCTGTGGCCCGCGCTCCCGCTCCAGGCGGGAGTAGTAGTCGGCCGACATGTTGCACAGCGTCGCGACCTCCTCGCGCCGTAGCCCGCTGGTCCGTCGGCGCTGCCCGCGAGGCATGCCGACGTCCTCCGGCTGCAGCGCCGCACGGCGGTTGCGGAGAAAGCTCGCCAGCCCGGCGCGATCGATCATGACGCTCCCCCCTTCTGGAGTACTGCCTCGTTTCTACCCCGTGCGAGACGCCGTAGCCACGGCCTGCCGATCCCCCCATGAGCGGAACCGTGACCTGGCCAGCCTGTGACCGGGAGGTCCTGGATGGGTCTCCGCCGTCCGCCGATGATCGGTACCAGGCCGAGCGCCCGGGACCAAGTGGCCACCGGCCGGCCCATGATCCGCACAAAGGAGCAGAGCAATGCCACGTACACCGATCGAGATCACCGTCCCCGACCTGTCCGGCAAGCGCGCGCTGGTCACCGGAGCCAGCGACGGCATGGGTCTGAGTATCGCCGGTCGCCTGGCCGCCGCCGGCGCGGAGGTCCTCATGCCCGTACGCAACCCCGCCAAGGGCGCAGCCGCGATCAGGAGGATCAACCAGGCCTCGCCCGGCGCGAACGTCTCGCTGCGCACCCTCGACCTGGCCTCGCTGGCGTCGGTGGAAGCCCTGGGCGACACCCTGCGCGACGAGGGTCGCCCGATCCACCTCCTGATCAACAACGCGGGCGTGATGCGGCCTCCGCAGCGGCTGAGCACGGTCGACGGGTTCGAGGTGCAGCTCGCCACCAACCACCTGGGCCACTTCGCCCTGGTGGCCCATCTGTTGCCGCTCCTGAGCGCCGGACAGGCCCGGGTGACCTCACAGCTCAGCATCGCCTCGGCCAGCGGCTCCATCAACTGGGCTGACCTGAACTGGGAACGCAGCTACTCCGGGATGCGCGCGTACATCCAGTCCAAGATTGCGCTCGGGCTGTTCGGTCTGGAGCTGGAACGGCGCAGCCGGGCCCGCGGCTGGGGCATCACGAGCAACCTCGCGCATCCCGGCATCGCCCCTACCAGCCTGATGGCCGCCCGTCCGGAGATCGGTCGCAGCGAGGACACTCCCAACATCCGCCTGACCCGCGCGCTGTCCGCCCGCGGGATCCTCGTAGGCACCGCCGACTCCGCCGGGCTGCCGGCGCTCATGGCAGCCACAGGGCCTGCCGCCAGGCCCGGCACCCTGTACGGCCCCAGCGGCCCTGGCACCCTGGGCGGACCGCCTGCCGAGCAGCGGATGCACCGGACCCTGCGCAGCCTCACCGAGGCCGCCCGCGTCTGGCAGGTCTCCGAGGAGCTGACCAGCACGGCCTTCCCGACCGCGTGACCCCGTGACCCCGTGACTCCGTGACCGCCTGAACCGCGCCGCCGACGACCGCGAGCCCCCGAGCCGAGCCGCAGGAGAAGCCACATGAGTTCTGTCACCCAGCCCGCCGTCCGACAGCGAAGCCCCTGGTGGGTGGTCGTCGGTGCCGGTACGGCCAACGCCGTCGGCCCGCAGATGTACCTGGCCACGACCGGTCTGTTCGTGCTGCCGATCGTCGAGGACACCGGCTTCAGCCGCACGACCGTCACCGGCGCGTACTCGGTCGCCGCGGTCGGGATGGTCATCGGCCTGATCATCGCCAGCCGGCTCGTGGACCGGTACGCCGCCCGGTACCTCCTTGTGCCGGCGTTCGTCCTGTTCGCCGCGTCGATGGCCACGATCGGTCTGGCGCCTCCCGTCGAGGCCATCTACTTCGTCCCGTGCTTCTTCGTCGGGTTCTTCGGCGGCGGGACCGCGGTCCCCGCCACCCGCGCCGTCGTGAGCTGGTTCGACAACAACCGCGCGCTCGCCGTCGGCATCGTCACGGGCATCATCGGCCTCGGCGCCGCACTCGGCCCCCTGCTGGCCGGCTCGCTCATCGAGAGCGTCGGATGGCGGCAGGCCTACGGCTACCTGGCACTGATCGCCGCCGTCGTCTCCGTCACCATGGCCACCCTGTTCGTGCGGGGGCGTGCCGAGCGGCACGTGCGCGGGCGGCTCGTCCACGAAGCCCACGTCGGGGACCGCGACGTCAGCCTCGAGCTGCCGGGCCTGACCTTCGGCGAGGCGCTGCGCACCCGCCAGTTCTGGGGCATCGCGCTGGGCCTGGGCATGGTCGGGGTCGTGATCATCGGGCTCCAGGTCCACCTCGTCCCGATGATGACCGACCGGGGCCTGAGCAACGACCAGGCGGGCCAGCTGCTCGTCATCTTCGGCTTGGCCTCGCTCGTCGGCCGGGTGGGCGGCGGCCTCATCATCGACCGCGTCCACGGAACGATCGTCGGCCCGATCGTGATGCTCGCCCCCATCGCGGGCATGTTCTTCCTCGAGCCGCCCTTCTCCACCGCCGCCCTCGCGGTCGCCTTCATCGGCGTCGCCTTCGGCGTGGAGGGCGACCTGCTCGCCCTGCTCATCACCCGGTACCTCGGCATGCGCAGCTTCGGCCAGATCATCGGCCCGGTGCAGGCCATGTTCATCCTGGGCAGCGCCGTCGGTCCCCTGCTCCTCGGGCTGGGCTACGACCGGCTGGGCTCCTACGACCCGGTCATCCCGGTCCTGATGGGCATCCTCGTGGTCGGCGCCGTCCTCATCGCGACGCTGGGACGTTACGTGTACCCGGCCGTGGACGGCTTCGACCGGCTGGCCGCGCGGGACGAGCTCGCCGCCGCCGAGGTGCTGAGCGACATCGCCGAGCGCCGCGAAGCCCCTGGCTCGCCGGGCCGCCCCCACGCTCACGCCGACCTCTCCGTCAAGGGGGGATCGTCAGACCCTGAATAACCGGCCTGCGATCCACGAGTGTCGGTCCCACGGACAACATCAAGGAGCGAACCACATGTCCCGCACACCGATCGACATCGTCATTCCCGACCTGACCGGCAGGCGCGCCGTCGTCACCGGGGCGAGCGACGGCATGGGCCTGGTCATGGCCCGCCGGCTCGCCGCAGCCGGGGCCGATGTCGTCATCCCCGTCCGCAACCCGGCCAAGGGCGACGCGGCGGTCGCCACGATCAAGCAGTCCGTGCCCAACGCGGACGTCTCGCTGCGCAGCCTCGACCTGTCCTCCCTCGCGTCCGTCGCCGCCCTCGGCGACACGCTGCGCGCGGAGGGCAACCCGATCCACCTCCTGATCAACAACGCCGGCGTCATGACCCCGCCCGACCACCAGACCACGGCCGACGGGTTCGAGCTCCAGCTCGGCACCAACCACCTGGGCCACTTCGCCCTTGTCGCGCACCTGATGCCGCTCCTGCGCGCGGGACGGGCCCGCGTGAGCTCACAGGTCAGCGTCGCCGCCCGCAGTGGCCGCATCAACTGGGACGACCTGAACTGGGAACGCAGCTACGACGGCATGCGCGCCTACCGGCAGTCCAAGATCGCGTTCGGGCTCTTCGGCCTGGAGCTGGACCGGCGCAGCACGGCGCACGGGTGGGGCATCACCAGCAACCTCTCCCACCCCGGCATCGCCCCCACCAACCTCCTGGCCGCCCGCCCCGAGCTCGGCCGCGCCCAGGAGACCGGCGGACGCCGGATGATCCGCTGGCTCTCGGCCCGCGGCATCCTGGCCGGCACCGTCGAGACCGCGGCGTTGCCCGCGCTCCTGGCGGCCACCGGTCCGCAGGCCAGGCCGAGCGCCCTGTACAGCCCCAGCGGGCTGGGCAACACCAGCGGCGCACCGGCTGAGCAGCGGCTGTATCCCCCGCTGCTCAGTGCCGAAGAGGCCGCACGCGTCTGGGACGTCTCGGAAGAGCTGACCGGAACGACCATCTCGGCGGCCTGACGTCCGGCTGTCTCGGCGCGCGGGGCGGAGGCGAGGTCGACCGCCCCGCCCCCGCCCTCACCGGGCCGCCCCGTCACCGGGTCGCCCCGTCACCGGGCCGCCCCCCACCACCGGGCCGCCCGACGGGGCGGCGAGGACCTCACGGGGTGGCGACGTGTTCCTGGTAGGCGGCGTCTCCACCGGCGGTGACCGCCGCGATCACGCGACGGAACCCGAGGACGCCGTCGTCCACGGCCCGCTCCACGGCTCCGGGAACCTGAAGCTGGTAGGCGCGCGCCCTGGCCTCCCCCGCCGCGAGCAGCGGCAGCATCGGCGTGAAGGGCGACTCCGGGATGCCGAACGCATCGGCGGTGTCACCGTGGTAGCGGCGGGCAAGGGCATCGAGCAGGTCCCGCCAGCCCGAGACGTCCATCGGTGACTGCGGCAGGGCGGCAAGGTTGGCGGTCGCGGCGTCGAACAGAGCGCCGACCAGTGCGCGGCTGTTCTCGTCCGGCGGGGCGGTGGTCGAGTCGAGCAGATCGAGCAGCTCGCGAGCCTGCTCATGGTCCTGGATGCCGAGGAAGAACTGGTCGTCCAGCCCCAGCAGGTGGCCCACGTACCACCAGTACCGGTACAGGCAGGACTGCTCCTCCTCGGTGAGCCGGTAGCCGACGCCCTCCAGGAACGTGAACGGCACGACCGTGAAGTCGAGCCACGTGCGGGCGACATCAGCCTGGTTGATCGGCACACCCCACTGGCCGGTCTCCCAGCCGTGCGCAACGGCGGAAGCCCGGACGCGCGCGTGCAGCAACCGGACCTGCACGGTCTGGACGTAGCCGGGAGCGCCGAGGCGCAGACCTCCGGGAAGGATCGTCGAGGCGTTCCACAGCCCGGTCTCGGCGAGCCTGCGTGGTGCCGTGGACGTCAGCCGGCCGGTTCCCGCAAGCAGTCTCGCGATGGCGGGAGACCGGTACGTGTGGGCCAGCGAGCCGCCGGCAAAGGCCAGCCCGCGCCAGTGCATGGGCACCGCGAGGGACGTCCGGTCGCCCGCGTCCAGCAGGTCCTGCGCGACCCAGGCGGGCACGGTCTCGGCGTGGGCGAGCAGAGCGTCGACGGCGGGCGGAAGGTCCGGCACGCTCGCCCGGCCCTCGGCGAGACCGCTCTGGAGCGCGGTGCGCGCGGGCCGGCCGAGCCTGTCGAGCTCGACGATGACGGCGTCTGCGAGCGGGTCCCCCACCTGCAACATCCGGAGCATGAGGTCGACGCGGTCGCCGTGGCGGGTCCGGGCCTCGGCAAGGTTGACGATTCGCTCGGGCACCGCCGAGGCGTTCTTCGAAAGGGTCATGCCGCCATCCAAGCCGCCTGGCGGGACGGCAACCACGGCCTGCTGATCCCCCTGTCGACTCCTGCCCGCGACAGCGAGAAGCAGTTCGCATCGGTCGACGACGTGATGGGCCGGCTGAGTCGCCGGCCGGGTCCGCCGGTGGCCCGCGTTCCTCGACGTGACCGCCTTGGCTTCGGCGGCAGCGAGGTTCGTGGCAGCGAGCGAGGAAGTCAGCGCGTTCTGACGCTCGCCGAGGTCATCGGCTCTCGTTCTGGGGGTGTCCGGCGTCGTAGGCCTGCCGGGCGCGGGCGATACCGTCCCGGTGCTCGAGCGACCAGTCGGCCAGGGCCTTGACGAGGTGGGTCAGGCTCGTACCGGTCTCGGTGAGCCGGTAGTCCACCTGAGCAGGCACCGTCGGATAGACGGTTCGACGGACCAGCCCGTCGCGTTCCAGCCGGCGCAGGGTCAGGGTCAGCATCCTCTGGGAGATCCCGTCGATCGTGCGCTGAAGCTGCCGGAAGCGGCGTGTGCCGTTCGCGAGCTCGACGATCACGAGGACCGACCACTTGTCGCCCACCCGGTCGAGGACGTCGCGGATCCCGCAGTCGGGGTGGCCAGGCTGTCCGCACGGGTCGAGCTCTGCCGGCCCTGTGGTTACCTCGGTGTGCGTCACTGACATGGAACTGCCTCCTTGTCGGCCGACCTGGACCGGCCGAGACTCATCGTAGTTACTGATGAGAACCACCTAGGAGAGCAAACCTCGATGATCATGGTGACCGGCGCGAACGGACAGCTCGCCTCACTGACGCTGCAAGACCTGGCCGACCGGAACATGCCCGCCCTGGGTGGCAGCCGGGCTCCCGGCGACGGGCAGCGCCGCCTGGACTTCGACGACCCCGCCAGCCTGGACCTGAGCGGCATCTCGACGTTGGTGCTGGTCTCTGCCGGGTACGCGGAGGACGACCGGGTCATTGCCCGGCATCGAGCCCTCCTGGAAGCGGCGGTCCGGGACGGCGTGGTGCACGTGGTCTACACCAGCCTGACCGGTACCGGGGACCATCTCGCGTTCGCGCTGGCCCACCGCGTCACCGAGGAGCTGGTCGTGGCCAGCGGCCTCGGCTGGACGATCCTGCGCAACGGGCTCTACGCCGAGCTCTTCGGTGCGCTGCTGACGTGGACTCCGGACGGTCTGGAGTCAGCCTTCGGCGACGGCGGTCTTTCTGCGGTGGCCCGGGCGGACCTGGCTGCCGCAGCAGCCATCGTCGCCAGCCACCCGGCCGCGCACGTCGGCAAGACCTACGACCTGGTGGGTGAGCCGATCACCGCCGCAGACATCGCCGAGCGCCTCGACGTCGGCCACCGGGGCATCGGGCTCGGCGAGTACCGTTCTCGGCTCCTCGCCGACGGCGCACTGCTGCCGTTTCAGGCGCCGATGCTCATGTCGATCGCTTCCAGCGTGCGCCATGGGCGCCTCGGCGGCTCCCGTCCGGACCTCACCAGCCTGCTCGACCGGCCGCTCACCGACGCGCTGACCGTAGCGGCGGACACGGCGGCCGCGATGCGTCCGGCCGTTCGCTGACCTGGGTTGCGACGGCGTGGCCGCGAGCGTCGGCCGGGGAGACGGCCACCTCGAACCGGAGCACGCCCGTTCCGGCACCGCCTCCAGCACTGTCAGCCGGGCTACGCGGCCACCCGCGATCAGGCGATCGTGCAGCCTCTGCGGCCCATTTCGCTGCACGATCGCCTGATCGTGGTCTCGTCACCGGCCTCTGTCGCGTCGCTACCTCGAGCGCCTGGTCGGCGGGGCACGGCAGGTCGGGGACGACGCCGACGCCCTCCCAGCTCGTCCCCGTCACGGCGTTGACCGGCCGGGCGACCGGAACGCAGAGCTGCAGGGTCGCCGTCAGGGCGAAGCCCTCGCGCGGGTGGGCGCCGCCGACCGTCGTCTCGCCGACGACGGTCGCGCGGCCGAGCGCCTGCAGGGTGTAGGCGAGCGCCTCGCCGCCGCTGAACGTGCGGCCGCCGGTCAGGACCAGCACCGGCGTGGTGAGGGGCAGCCGCGGCGAGACGGACGGCGTCGTCCAGGACGGTTCTGACCGGCCGTCGCGGTGGACCATGTCGAGCAGGTGGACGGGTTCGTCGCCGAGCACGTGGCTGACGACGAGGTCCACGGACTCCGGCACGCCACCGAGACAGCCGCGCACGTCCAGGATGAGGCGATCGACGCCGTCGAGCAGGGCGAACGCGCCCGCGAGGGCGGGCCGGAGGTCGTCGGGCAGCAGGACGACCGGGCCGAGCACGATGAGGCCCGTGTTGTCGGCCAGCCTGCGAACCTCCGTGATGCCGGGGCCGTCCCGGCGCGCCGACGCGGCGAGGTAGGCACGCTGGTCGTCCTCGTCCTCCTCGGGCGGCACGCCGTCGGGGAAGTGGCGCACCCGCAGGTGGCGGTCGCCGTTGACGGACTGCAGCACACTCGTGAGCTGCTCCGCCGCGAGGGCGTCGTCGGCCGGGAGGGGGGCGACGTCGTCGAGCGCCACGACAAGACGCTCGGCGACGTCCGGGAAGATGTAGTGCTCGCGGAGCAGGTCCTGGACCCGGGAGATCGTCATGGGAGGACTTCAGCGGACCTCTTGACGCCGCGTCCACGACTCTTGACGCTTGGCACCGTGACCCGCACCGAGACGGCGACCTCCGACCAGGTACGCGCGTTCGCGCACCCGCTGCGGCACCGGATCTGGCGCGAGCTGCGCCACGAGGGAATGACGGTCAGCCAGCTCACGAACCTCCTCGGCGTCAACAAGGGCAACGTCGCGCACCACCTGCGCGTCCTGGCCGACGTCGGCCTGGTCCGCAAGGACCGGACGCGCACCGTGCGCGGCGGGACCGAGCAGTACTACGTCCGCACCGCCGACCGGCTCGTCGTCGCCGACGACGAGGACGCGACCCGGGCCATGCTCACGTCGGTCACCGAGGAGATCGTCCGGTCCACGGACCCGCTCCTCCACCACCGCACCGTCCACCTCACTCCGCAGCAGGCGGACGCCCTCGCCCAGCACCTCGGCCGCCTTCTGGAGGACCTGCCCACCGGGACCGAGCGGGAGGCCCGGTACGGCCTCCTCGTGAGCCTCTACCGGCGCTGACCGCGCCGCGGCGGCCCCACCGTAGGCTTGAGGGGTGCGTGTTCCCCGTCCCGAGACAGTCCGGGTTCCCGCCGGATCAATGAGCTTGCGGGACGCGAGGACGAGGACGACCCGGCACGTCGAGCTGCGCAGCTTCTCCCTCGCGCGAGATGCGGTGACCTGGGAGCTCTACTCGGCCGTCCGCGGAACTCCCGTCCCCGACGGTGAGAACCCTGACTCACCTGTCCACTCCGTCTCGTGGCTGGACGCGGTCGAGTGGTGCAACGAGGCTTCCCGCGGGTTCGACCTCACCCCGGCATACGTGATCGACGGGACGACGGTCGCCTGGGACGTGAGCGCTGAAGGCTTCCGCCTGCCGACAGAAGCCGAGTGGGAGTGGTCGTGCAGGGCAGGTACGAGCGGTCCCACCTACGGTCCGCTGCCCGACGTCGCCTGGACCGAGGCCGACGACGTGGAGGGTCCGCAGCCCGTCGGGCTCAAGCGGCCCAACGACTTCGGCCTGTACGACATGCTCGGGAACGTGTGGGAGTGGTGCTGGGACTACTCCGACCCTGCCCGCTACGCGGACTACCGGACCCTGCGCGGCGGAGGCTGGGCAGACAGGCACTGGAGCACCCGAGCCTCCGTCCGTCGCGGAAGCATGCCCGGAGCGCGGCTCGACGACGTCGGGTTCCGTCTGGCGGAGGGCGCAACAGGGAACGCTGACGATCATGCTGCGCAGGGCTGGTCCCGCCGGGCTGACCGCGAGCGGGCAGCGATCAGCGGCCCGGTGCCCTTCGGGTGGACGCCGCTGCGCCACACGTAGGGCGCGTCTCGGGAGCGGTTGCCGTGCACGCCCGCTCGCACGCATCGCTCGACGCCGAGGACGGCGTCGGTCAGGACTTCGGTCGGCCTACCCACCCGCCCGCGGGGTGTACGCGGCGAGCAAGGTCTGCACCACGGCCCCGCCGGCCTCGTCCGGGTCCAGGCGGCCGGCCTGGACCTCCTCGGCGGCCGCGTGCATCAGGGCGTATGCCGTGGTGACGAGCCACTGCTCGGGCAGGTCGGTCCGGAAGGCGCCGGTCTCCCGTCCGCGGCGGACCACAGCCCTCATGCGTGCCAGGTGGGCGCCGTGGTGCCCTCGGATGCGCTCCGGGGAGAGCTCGCGTTCCGCGGCGACGAGCAGCGCGCTCGTCGGGTGGACGAGCCGCCACGTCGACTCGACGAGGCGGGTCAGCGCGTCGGCCGGTTCGCCGCCGGTGTCGACGGCGTCCAGCACGGCGGACGCCTCCTCGCTGACCTGCTGGAACACCGCGTCCACCAGGTCGGCCCGCGTGGGGAAGTGCCCGTAGAGCGTGACCCGCCCGACGCCTGCGCGACGGGCGATCTCCGCGACCGTCACCTCCGGGTCGCGCACGAGGCACTCCCTGGCTGCGTCGAGGATCGCGGCGACGTTGCGCTGCGCATCGGCTCGGGGCGCACGGGAGCGGGCGGGCCGCGGGTCGTCGCTGGTGCGAGCTGGTGTGGTCATGGGGGCGAACTCCGATCTTGAACGCACGTGTACACCTTATGCTATCGTCTCGATTAACTCGAACACGCATGTTCAAGTTAATCGAGACAGGAGGACCCTGATGACCACGACGACGCCCGCTCCAGGCCGGACGGAGGACACCGCCCGGCCACCACGCCGGCCGCTGCTCGTCCTGTCCCTGCTGGCGACCGCACAGATGATGCTCGTCCTCGACGTCACGGTGGTGAACGTCGCGCTGCCTGCCATCGGTGCCGCACTGGACCTCAGCCCGGGCATAGTGCCGTGGGTGGTGACCGCCTACATCGTGGCGTTCGGCGGCCTCATGCTGCTGGGCGGTCGGCTGGCCGACCACTTCGGCGCCCGCCGCACCCTGATGATCGGCCTGAGCATCTTCACGGCCGCCTCCGTCGTCTGTGCGCTGTCCGGCAGCGCGACGACCTTGATCGGTGGCCGAGTGGTCCAGGGGATCGGCGCAGCGCTCGTCTCGCCAGCAGCCCTGGCGCTCGTCACCGCCGCCTTCACCGGCGCCCGCAGGACCCGGGCGCTCGGCGTCTGGGGCGCGGTCAGCAGCGGCGCGGCCGCCCTCGGAGTGGCTCTCGGCGGGCTGCTCACCTCGACCGTCGGCTGGCAGTGGATCTTCGCGATCAACGTCCCCATCGGCGTCCTCGTGCTTGTCGCCATCCCGCTGCTGGTTCCGGCTCCTCCCCCGGGACGCACCGCCTCGCGGCCCGACGTTCCCGGAGCCCTGCTGGTCACCGCTGGCACGGCCGGCGTGATCTACGGGCTGATCAACGCCGGCAGCGACGGCTGGGCTGCGCCCGCCACCCTCCTTCCACTGGCTGGCGGGTTCGTGGGATGGACGCTGTTCGCGCTCGCCGAGCGTTCGTCGCCCGCACCGCTGCTGCGGGTCAGCCTCCTGCGCCGAGGCCCCGTCGCTGCTGGGGCGTTCCTCATGGTGGTGACCACCGGACTCATGGTCGGCGGGTTCTTCCTCGGGTCGTTCGCACTGCAGCGCGCGCACGACCTGGGGGCGCTCCAGACCGGGCTGCTGTTCCTCCCTGTCGCGCTTGCCACCCTCGTCGGCTCGCACGCCGCCGGGCGGCTGCTCGGACGCTTCTCGGCCAGATCAGTCGCCGGGACAGGCCTGGCCCTGGCCGCCGCAGGAGAGGCCCTCGCGGCAGCCCTCCCGGTCTCCGCCGCCCTCGTCGCAGGACTCACCGTGGCGGCCCTCGGCATCGGCGCCACCTTCGTCACCGCCTTTACCGCCGCGCTGACCGGGGCGGAGCCCGACGACGCAGGCCTGCGGGCCGCCGTCGTCACGACGTTCCACGAGCTCGGCGGCGCGCTCGGCGTCGCGGCTGTCGCCACGGCGGCGGCCACCGCACTCACCAGCGCGTCGCCCGAGCCAGGTGCCTTCACCGGCGCCCTGACCCTCGCAGCTGTGGCGGCCGCCCTCGCAGCGGTCGTCGCGGTCCGGCTGGTCCCTTCGGCCGCCCATGCACCGTTGCACGGCAACCCTCACGCCCACGCCCACCCGCACCACTGAGGAGTCACCATGTCCCACCCGTTCCTCTACATCACCACTCACAGCGTCGACCGCGAGCGCCGGCCCGACCTCGACGCCCTCACCACGCGGTACACGAACCACGTCCGCGCCCTGGAAGGCGACCTGCTCGCGCACTACGCCTACCTCGACGACAGCCGCTCCGAGCTGTCCCTCGTCCAGGTCCACCGCGACGCGGCCTCCGCGGAGCGCCACATGCAGCTCGCCGGACCGTTGATCCAGGAGGGGCTGGCTCTGACCCGGACCATCCGGATCCAGGTGTACGGCGAGCCGGGCCCGCTGGTCCGCCGGGCCCTGGAGGCGAACGCCGAGGCCGGGGTCCCGGTCGTGGTCGCCCCCGGCCTAGGCGACGGGTTCACGCGCCAGGCGTGGCAGGCGAGCGGCGCTGCGGGCGCCCGGACGGACGAAGGGAGCGCACCATGAACGGCTACGTGTACCGGAGCGTCGGCGCCCGGGTTGCGGTGCTCGGCGCCTACGGGTCTGTCGGCCGGCACGTCCTGGCCGCGGCCGCGCGCCGCGGTTCCGTCACCACGGCAGTCGGCCGCGACGGGCAGCGCCTGCTCGGCACGCTCGCGGACGCGCACGAGGTGGCCGGCGTCGGCGAGGCGGAGGCGATGCGCGGCATCGCCCGGAGGCACGACGTCGTCGTCAACGCGACCGGTGTCGAGTCACCGGAGCTCGCTGAGCTCGTCACAGATGCCGGTGCCGCGTTCGTGGACCTCAGCGCCGACGACGCCTACCTCCGTGCGCTGGCCAGGCTGAGGCCCGCGGCGCCGGTGCTCGCAGGCACGGGGCTCGCGCCGGGGCTGACCAACGTCCTGGCCGACGCCGTCCCTGGCACCGGACCGCTGCAGATCGGCATCGTGGCGGGCGTCGGCGCGGAGCCGGGTGCAGCCGGGCGCGACTGGATCTGGCGGACGGCCGGCGACCGGATGGGCAGCGACACGTCTCAGGTGGTCTACCGGGCCGCGCGCCGGTTCCACCTGCCGGGCCTGGGCCGTCGGACGCTGCTTCGCGCGGCCTTCGGCGAGCAGGTGCAGCTCTCCCGGACCAGCGGACGGGAGGTGACGAGCTGGCTCGGGCTCGACCCGCCCCTCGCCACGTCGGTGCTGCGACTCGCCGGCGCAGCACCGGGCATCGCCCGGCACCTGGACCGCCTCAGCGGGCCGCTCGCCCGGCTCAACCGGTCGCGCGACCGGTGGGTGGTCGTCGTCGTGCACGACGGCGCGACGGTCGCCTGGGCCTCGGGCACCGACCAGGCCGTCGCCACGGCAGCCATGGTGTCTCTGTCGGTCGGTCCGGTTCTCGCCGCCGACCCCGGCGTGTGGGCCGCGCACGAGCTGCTCGGGCTGGACGCCATCGTTCCGGCCCTCAAGACCGAGGGGATCTCGGCGGGGACGGCGTCGTCGATGCCCGTGCGGTGACGCCCGTGGGAGGGCCGGCCGCCGGGGGGCCGAATCGCGACGAAGGCGCCCCCTGAGCAATGCGAAAACCCCGTCTGATCCGGGCTATTTGGCCTGGTCAGACGGGGTTTTCAAGTGTGGAGCTAGGGGGATTCGAACCCCCGACCTTCTCTGGGAGTTCTGAGTCCCGCGCGCTCCTTCCGGACCGTGTGGTTCAAGATCTGATGACGGGCCCGCGACCAGCAGAATCGTTGGAATCCTGCCGTTCGTGAGGCTCGCTGATGAGTCTGGCACCGGTGCGCAACGATGCGCAACCCGGCCCGTTCGTGTCCGTTCTGTGCGTGGCACACGCGTGGCACGAGGCCTAATCCGTGGCACATCCGTGGCACGAACTCGTTCGCAATCTCGGCCTCTCCGGGTCATCTGGCGAGCCCATCCGGATCCGACTGTCGGCCGCTGGCCGTCTCGGCGGGACAGCCGGTAGCGACACAACGCACTCACCAGCGTTCCAGTCTCGCCTCGGCAGTGATCGTGGCCGCCAGGCGCTGTGCGTCGTGGCGGACGTAGCCGAGGAGTGCTGAGCCTCGGCTGCGTTGCCAGGGGCGGCCGAGTGCGTACAGGCCGGGCACGGGTGTGGTCGCGTCGTCCACGATGAGTGCGCCGGTGGTGTCGAGCGCGCCGGGGATAGTGATCCAGCGGTCGTCGTGGCGGTAGCCGGTGGCCCAGACGACGGACGCGGCCCTGGCGTCGGTCCCGTCGGCGAACGTGAGGGTGTTTGCCCGGGCGGCTGTCGTGCGGGGCCGGAACGTCACTCCCGCGCGGCGCAGCCGGACTCTGGTGGTACCGATGACGGGTTCGTTCGCGCGTAGGCGCGCCCCGAGGTGCGAGGTCGCCGGGGCGACGATCGCGCCGGTGATGGTCAGCCACCAGAACAGGTCCCGACCGGCTGGGCGTTGCGGCAGCACGCGCGGGCGCGCGCCCCCGGACAGGTGGACGTCACGGCCGGTCCGGGCGAGCTCGAGCGCGATCTGGATGCCGGAGTTGCCCCCGCCGACCACGACGACAGGGCCGGGCGGGACCTGTGCCGGGTTGCGGTAGTCGTCGGTGTGGACCTGGAGCACGTGCGGGTCCAAGCCTGCGGCGAAGGTGGGTATCCACGGGGTGCCGAACGCTCCGGTAACGACGACGACCTGACGGGCGGCGACCACCCGCCCGTCGGTCAGCCGGACGTCGAACGCGTCCCCGCTCCGGTCCAGCGCGGTGGCCTCGGCACCGGTGAGCACGGGCAGGGAGAACCGGGCCGCGTAGCCGGCGAGGTAGCGGGCCACGTCGTCCTTGCCCGGATAGGACCACGGCGGGCCGGGGAACACCGCGCCGGGCAGGGCGTCGTAGCGGGCCGGGGTGAACAGCCGCAACGAGTCCCAGCGGCGTGCCCAGCTGGTCCCGACCCGGTCGGCACGCTCCAGGATCAGCACGTCCAGGCCCGCGCGGGTCAGGTAGTAGCCCAGGGCGAGCCCGGCCTGCCCCGCGCCGACGACCACCACGTCCCGCTTCCCCATATCGTCCACGACGACGGACAGTACACGCAATCGTGTACTGTCCCTCGCGTGGAGACAACGAGTCAGAAGGTGACGCTGACGCACACCGCGGCGCTGGCGCGGCTGGGGCACGCGCTGTCTGACGAGACCCGGGCGCGGATCATGCTGACCCTGCGCGAGGCGCCCGCGTTCCCGTCCGACCTCGCCGACGCCCTGGGAGTCTCCCGGCAGGTGATGTCCAACCAGCTGGCGTGCCTGCGCGGCTGCGGGCTGGTCGAGGCCGTCCCGGACGGGCGACGGACCTGGTACCGGCTGGCCGACCCGCACCTGTCCCCGGCGCTGGACGACCTGCTCCGCCTCGTCGTGACCGTCGACCCCACGTGCTGCTCACCGGAGGGGTGCACCTGCTCATGACCAGCATCACCCTCGGACCGCGCCCTCCGGCCCCCGACCGCCGTGCCGTGCTGCAGCGCCGCGTGCGGTGGATCGTCGCGGCGACCATCGCCTACAACGTCGTCGAGGCGGTCGTCGCCATCACCGCCGGGCGCATCGCCTCATCGGCCGCCCTGGTCGGCTTCGGCCTCGACTCCATCGTCGAGGTCCTGTCCGCCGCCGCGGTCGCCTGGCAGTTCGCCGCCCCCGACCCGCACCGGCGTGAGCGTGTGGCCCTGCGGGTGATCGCGTTCTCGTTCTTCGCCCTGGCGCTGTTCGTCACGGTCGACGCCGCCCGCACCCTGCTCGGGGCGTCCGAGCCGGACCACTCCACCGTCGGGATCGTGCTCGCGGCGGTAAGCCTGGTCGTCATGCCACTGCTTTCCTGGTTCGAACGACGCACCGGCCGCGAGCTCGGGTCCGCGTCAGCCGTGGCGGACTCCAAGCAGACGATGCTCTGCACCTACCTGTCCGCGGTCCTCCTGGTCGGGCTGCTGCTCAACTCCACCCTCGGCTGGACCTGGGCCGACCCGCTGGCCGCGCTCGTCATCGCGGCCGTCGCGGTCAAGGAAGGCATCGAGGCATGGAAGGGCGACGCCTGCTGCACGCCCGTCAGCGCCCTGGTCTCCACCGACGCCGACCCGGCGGGCGGCTGCGCCGACGGCTGCTGCACGCCCCACCCGTCGGCCTGACAGCTCCCGTCCCGCGCGTGCCACACTGCCGTGGGACTCCCGAGCCCGACCTGTCCTGCTCCGAGACGTTCGCACCGTGTAGAGGAATTCCATGCCCGCCAGCCGTCCGACCCCTCGACCGACTGCCAAGGGCCCGGCACCCCGGCGCCCTGCCAGCAAGGGCCCCACTCCGAAGCGTCCCGCTGGACGGGGCCCCACGGCTCGGCGCCTGCTCCAGCTCGCGCTGGTCGTCGGCGTGCTGGTCCTGCTCGGCCTGCTGGTCTCGGCGATCCTGTCTTCCGAACCCGACACACCGGCGTCCGACGCGCAGGTCGTGCGCGAGAACAGCCACGTCCTGAACCAGGCGACCAACGAGAAGGCCGTCCTGGTCGAGTTCCTGGACCTGGAGTGCGAAGCATGCCGCGCCTACTACCCCACGGTCGAACAGCTGCGCGAGGAGCACGCCGACGAGCTCACCCTCGTCATGCGCTACTTCCCGCTCCCCGGGCACACCAACTCCACCAACGCCGCCGTGGCCGTCGAGGCCGCCGCCGCCCAGGGCCAGCTCAAGCCCATGTACCAGCGGATGTACCAGACCCAGACCGAGTGGGGCGAGGCACAGGAGTCCAAGGCCCACGTGTTCCGCGACTTCGCCCAGGACCTCGGACTGGACATGGACGCCTACGACGCCGCCGTCGCCGACCCGGCCACCACCGCCCGCGTCCAAGCCGACTTCGACGAAGGACGAGCCCTCGGCGTGTCCAGCACTCCCACGTTCTTCCTCGACGGCGAACGGCTGGAAGTCACCAGCCCGGCCCACCTCGCCGAAGCCGTCCAGGCCGCGCTGGAAGAGTGAGCACCGAGGGGCGCCCCTCCCCCCCCGCGGCGCCAGCACGACGGCCCGGCTCACCACGAGGACCACGAGGACCACGAGGACCACGAGCAGCAGCACACCCCGGATGTCCCGCAGATGACCAGGTCGGCCTTGCGGGACTACGCCGGCGAATAAGTTGCCGGATGGTGCGTCAGTCACTCAGTGGCGACCAGGTCCCTCACGCGTTCGTTGAAGTCGGCGACCAGCCGGTGGGCGCCCAGGGTGCGCATGCGTCGTTGGATGTCGTGGACGGCTTCAACCGCGCGGGAGGACTTGACTTGCTTGGTGAGGTTGAGGGTCCGGATCCCGGCGGCGTGCGCAGCTTCGAGGTCGTTGCGCTGGACGTGGGAGGCAGCGAGAGCGGCGTAGGACATCGCGCCGCGGCGGGCGCGGTTCTGGCTCTTGGCGTGCTCGATCGACTTCCGGGCGTGCTCGGCTGCGGCGGTCGGGTCGCCGAGGTCTCGGAACGTGTTGGCGTGCTCGCCGTGGAGGTAGGCCGGGTCGATGAAGGTGGCCCACTCGGGTTCGGCCTCGGGCCGTACTCGGGTGTATGCCTTCTCCGACTCGACGACGGCGTGAGCGGCGCCCTTTGCGTCTCCGAGGAGGGCAAGGGCGCGGCCTTCCAGGCACCAGAGATCTGCCAGGCACGCGGGGGCCTCGACGCGTGACAGTGCGACGCGTCCTGCCTGAGCGAGGCGGCGTCCCTCGTCGGGGTCTCCCAGGAGGGTGGCTTGGTCCGCCATGCCGGCGAGGATGTGCGATCCGAGTGCGGTGTTGCCCGACTCCTCTGCCAGGCGCAGGGACTGGATGAGGTATCTCTGGGCGACGCCGTGCTCGCCGTTGTCGTAGGCCATCCAGCCGAGCAGGTAGGTCTGCTCTGCGGCGGCTTCGCACAGCGCCTGCCGGACCTGAGCGCTGTAGGCCCGCCGGAGCAGCGGGTAGACGTGCATGGTCATGTACTCCGCCAGGACCAGTCGGCCCGACCCGCCGCCTTGCAGGACGTCCATCCGCTGGAACTCCGCGAACATGTTGCGCACCGCGGTGACGTCCTCAAGCCGGACACGTGGGCCGGTCTCCACGGTCTGGTCCAGGACGTTCACGAGCCAGTCGCGTGAAGGGCCGACGCCCGCGAGCACCGCGAACGGCACGCCCGCGATGAAGGTTCGACGATCCACGTCTGCCCTCCCCAGGTCTGAAACCGTCTCGACCGCGTCAGCGAACGACGCGTTGTAGACCAGGCCACGCTCGGCGCTGTTGCTCTCGCCGAATCCTAGGTCGTACGTCGTGACGCGGAACCCAGCACAGTCGGAAAACACCGCCGCGATGATGTCCGGCAACGGCTGACGTGGCATCTGGCCCTCGAGCCAGAACCGGACACGTGTCGTGCTCGTTGCGATGTGCGGTTCGTTCCACGCCGTCGCCTTGGCCTTGACACGCCGCGCCAGCTCGCCACGGCTCATCCCCGTCCTGGCGAGCCAGGACGCGAGCTTCTCGTTCGGCATGTCCGGCCTTCCTGCGGTTCGGAAGTGACACTCAACACCGGCTGGAGGAACACCCTCGCGCCTACCCGGACTGGCCTCCCACGCCCGGACGCGGTTAGCTCATTGGCGTTGACCCGGTCTCGTACACTGTTGCCGCAGGGCCAGGAGACCTGTATCCACCACGGCGACGTCGACCCTCCAGGGCTCTGTGACTCGTGAGGTAGTCTCCCAGCCATGGTTCGCGCGCTGCACGCATTTGTCCGCGCGCCACGGCGAGGAATCGCCGTAGCGCTCGGCGTGCTGGCGCTGGCCCTGGGCGTCGTTCTGATGCACGCGATGAGTGGATCACCCATGGCACATGCCGGTCCGATCGCCGTCCTTGAGGTTGTCGCGCACGAGGCGGTCGGCGCCGAGTCGTTGGGGGGCATGACCGAGGTGCCGCACCCGCCATGTGACGGCTGCCACGCTGACGGACACGACGTCACGGGCGCGATGTGCATGATCGTTCTGACGATGCTGCTCATCTTCTCCCTGCCCGGAGCCGCTGTCCGTGTGCCCTGGCTCGCCAGCTGGCTTACGGCTACCCCCTTGCCGGCACTACGCGCCGCGGGCGCGCGCCCCTCCCTGGACGCTTTGGGAATCAGTCGGACATAGACGTCCCCCGCTGCTGGTGCCATCGGCATCGGCGCTCTTGCAGGCACGTCCCCGACGGGCCTGTGGACGGATGACGTCCCACCGACTGAAAGGCAATTCCCATGTCCAAAGTAGCGATTGCCGCTGCTCTGATACCGATCGCAGCACTGGTATTGACCGCATGCGCGGAGATACCCACTACGGGTGAGGCGCAGCCCTCATCGGCAAGCTCGCCGATCTCGGCTGACACTTCCGACACCGTCGAGTTCTCCAGCGCCGACGTCACGTTCGCGCAGCAGATGCTTGCTCATCACGAACAAGCCGTCGCCATGACCGACGTCATCTTGGCCAAGGACGGCATCGCCGCAGAGGTGACTGACTTCGCCCTCAAGGTGAAGGCAGTCCACGAACCGGAAGCCACCCAGCTCACCGACTGGCTGATCGAGTGGGGCGCTTCCTCACCCGAAGTCGCGACGCAGGAGGGCGCGGCGAGCGCCGCCCTGGTGGCAGCTGACGGCGTCGATGCGTCACGTCTCTTTCTTGACCAGATGATCGCCCACCACAACCGTGCGATCGAGATGGCTAAGACAGAGCGCACCGAAGGAGTCGACACTGACGCAGTGTTCCTGGCTCGCTGGATCGTCGAGAGCCGGGCTAGCGACATCCTGACGATGCAGCGACTTCTGGAGGCGATGTGAGCTTCCAGACAAGCGCCAGCCTCGGCTGGGGCCGGCACCGGGCGGCACGCCGTCCGGGCACGGCCGCAATGGTCGCTGTCCGCACGGTAGCCCAGGGACTGGAGGGGTCCGCCCGGCGGGGGGCTGTTGTTGTGGCCGCCTCTGGGGTGCTGCTGTCGACTCTGGCCTCCCCCGCTGGAGCCGAGACCTCGGCCGAGGTAGGGGCCCAGCGGTTGTCGACCGTCGACCTCAACGCTCTGGCCAACGCAGCCCGCGAGTCCCTTCGTGCTGCGCCCGTTGTCACTGTCGCGCCCGACGCCCAACTGGTCGTGGAGCAGGCTGCTGTGGCAGTCACTCCTGCACCAGAGCCGGAGCCCGCGCCCGTGGTGCAACGAAGCTCCACCGCTTCCCGGACCACCGTGCGTGATGCTCCGGCGTTCACCTCAGGATCGTCCGTGGTGTCCATCGCGTACCGCTACCTGGGGGTGCCCTACCTGTGGGGAGGGTCCACACCCGCGGGGTTCGACTGCTCCGGTTTCACGTCCTACGTCTACGCGCAGGTGGGGATCGACCTGCCACGCACGTCGTCGCAGCAGCGCTACGCCGGTACTGTCGTCTCCCGCTCTGCAGCCCAGCCGGGAGATCTCATCTGGAGCCCAGGGCATATCGCGATCTACGTCGGTGACGGAATGCAGATCGAGGCACCGGTACCGGGGTCCACCGTGCGGTACAGCCGGATCTGGCAGTCCAGCCCGACGTTCATCCGAGTCGGCTGACGCTTACGGGCCGGGGTCGTCCCGCGGCCCCGGCCCGTACGTCAGGCCCTGCCGCCACATCGTTCGTCAGTGGCTTGCCGTGGCCACGTCCTCCCACGTGGCACCAAGGTCGCTGGTCGCACTCACTCCAGCTTCGCCGGCCACCAGGAGCCAGCCGGCCGATCCATCGGGGTCGTCGGCGAGATAGGCCATCGCTTGCGGCTTGCCGGGCGCCATGCCGTGGCGCTTCCAGCTGTCGAAGACCTCCGATCCGGTCCACACCAGCCCGGAGGCGTCGATCCCGACGAGCGTACCGCCGGGACCAGGGTCGACGAACAGCAAAGAGGGCGCGTCAATGACCGGCGCGAACGTATAACCCGCGTCGTCGCTGACGTGGAGGCCGTCCTGTGTGGTTGCCAGGATGATGTCAGGCTCCTGCCTGTTCATGAGCAGGTCGATGGCACCGAGCGTCGCGCCAGCAGACCAGCTCGCCCCCTGGTCGTCGCTGACCAGCACTGTCGAGGTCCCTGAGTCGAGGCCGACGATCCGCACGCCCTCACCGAGCGGGGCGGCGTCCAACGCATGGAAGTCGACCTGGCCGAGTAGAGAGACGCTCTGCCATGTCTCGGCTCCGTCGTCGCTTCGCAGCAGTCCGAGGTTGGGCGCTGGCAGATCGGCCTGGTCGCCGGGAGCGGGGTGGCCGGAGGCGTAGAGCCCGCCGTCAGGGGACGCCGTCATGCCCATCGTGTCCTGGAGCCCAGCCCCTACGAGGCTTGGGCCCCGGTCGTCCGTCCGGACGCCTGGTTTCGGCAGGCGCCAGACACCTGCGTGGGTGGCCGCCAGCACCGCCTCGCCTTCGGGGTCGGACGCCAGGGCGTGGATGTGGCTGAAGCCGTCCACCGGCCGATCGACCGCCGGACCTCCATCCCCCGATCCGCTGCAGGACCCCAGCAGCAGCAGCCCTGCGGTCAGGGCAGCAAGGCGAAAGCGCTTGTCAGTGATGTTCATCGGCGAGTTCCTGGGGCGATCGGCGGCATGGGCGCGGTGACGGGCGCACAAGCTGTCACCGCTTGACGAGCATACCCCGGACGGGTATACATTAGCCGTCAAACCGGTACCCCGGGGGGGTATGATTCGAGGGAGTGGCTCATGAACGTCAGCCAGTGCTCGGCTGCGACACCCGTGGTCCGCCTTCGACGCCGACCGAGTCAAGTAGGCCCGTACGGCGTAGCGGCAACCACCGCGTGGTGCCCGCCGGTCTCCGGTCGGCGGACACCACGCCAAGCCAGCGCACACGCATCGAGAGTCGACCCTGGAGCGACATCATGAACGAGTCGCACGACCACCACGCACAGCACGCCGCGACAAACGGGCACACGAGCTCGACCGAGCCACACCGGCACGAGCATGATGTCGGGCATCAGCACGGCGTGGCCTCAGATGCACGTCCTGATGGGCACGACACCGGCGCGAGCCACAGCGGCCACAGGGCCTCCATCACTCATGACCACGGCGACCACGGGGGGCACGTCGAGCAGTTCCGGCGGCTGTTCTGGATCATGCTCGCCTCCGCGGTTCCCGTGGTCGCGTTCTCCGGCATGTTCGCGATGATCGTGGGCTACAAACTGCCAGACAGCCCGTGGCTGGGTGCCGTCTCACCCCTACTTGGCACGGTCATGTACTTCTGGGGTGGATGGCCCTTCCTCAAGGGCGCGCTCGGAGAGCTTCGTTCCCGCAGACCAGGAATGATGCTCCTGATCGGGCTCGCTATCACCGTTGCGTTCCTCGCCTCGCTCGGTGCCAGCGTCGGACTGCTCGATCACCAGCTCGACTTCTGGTGGGAGCTGGCACTCCTGATCGTCATCATGCTGCTCGGCCATTGGATCGAGATGCGGTCCCTTGCCCAGACCACCTCAGCCCTGGATTCTCTCGCTGCGCTCCTGCCCGACGAGGCAGAGCGGGTCGACGCTGGACAGATCGTCAAGATCGCGCCTGCCGACCTCCGGGTCGGCGACGTCGTCGTCGTCCGTCCCGGCGGAAGCGTCCCCGCTGACGGTCGCGTCGTCGACGGACGTGCCGAGATGGACGAGTCGATGGTCACCGGCGAGTCGCGCACCGTGTCCCGCGGCCCCGGGGAGCCGGTCACCGCCGGGACCGTCGCCACCGACTCCGGACTGCGGATCGAGGTGACCGCAATCGGGGACGACACAGCCCTTGCGGGTATCCAGCGACTTGTGACCGAAGCCCAGGGCTCCTCCTCCCGCGCGCAGCGCCTGGCGGACGTCGCGGCTGGCTGGCTGTTCTGGTTCGCGTTGATCACAGCGGCGGTCACGGCGCTCGTCTGGGCCCTTGTGGGGTTGCCCGACGCGGCCGTCGTCCGCACCGTCACGGTATTGGTCATCGCTTGCCCGCACGCTCTCGGGCTCGCGATCCCCCTCGTCGTGTCGATCGCCACCGAGCGGGCTGCACGTGGGGGTGTCCTTGTGAAGGACCGGCTTGCGCTCGAGACCATGCGCACGGTGGACACCGTGCTCTTCGACAAGACGGGCACGCTGACCAAGGGCGAGCCCGTGGTCATCGCCACGCACCGGGAGCCGGACCTTGACGACGACGCGCTGATCGCCCTTGCCGCCGCTGCCGAGTCAGACAGCGAGCATCCGCTTGCCCGGGCAATTGTCCGCGCCGCCCACGAACGTGGCGTCAACGTCCCGAGCGCCGACAACTTCTCCTCGTCACCCGCAGTCGGGGTCACCGCGACGGTGGACGGCCACCAGATCCGGGTGGGCGGTCCTCGCCTGCTGGAACAGACGGGCAGGACTGAGCTCCCCGTTGCGGACGAGTGGCGGCGGGACGGAGCCATCATCCTGCACGTGCTGCGTGACGGCGACGTGATCGGCGCCGTCAAGCTGGCCGACGAAGTCCGCACAGAGTCCAGAGACGCCGTCCGCGCCCTCCATGACCTTGGCATCGGCGTCGTCATGATCACCGGTGACGCGGAGGCGGTCGCACGCGCCGTCGCCGACGAGCTCGGCGTCGACCGCTACTTCGCGGGTGTGCGGCCCGAGGACAAGTCCGCCAAAGTGGTGCAACTCCAGCACGAGGGCCGGAAGGTCGCCATGGTGGGCGACGGCGTCAATGACGCTCCGGCGCTGGCACAGGCGGACGTCGGCATCGCGATCGGCGCCGGAACCGATGTAGCCATCGCCTCAGCCGGAGTCATCCTTGCCAGCGACGACCCTCGATCCGTCCTGTCGGTCATCGAGCTGTCGCGCGCCAGCTATCGCAAGATGAAGCAGAACCTCTGGTGGGCGGCCGGGTACAACCTCATCTCGGTGCCACTCGCTGCGGGGGTCCTGGCGCCGATCGGGTTCGTGATGCCCATGTCCGTCGGCGCGGTCCTGATGTCACTCTCCACTGTCGTGGTCGCCCTGAATGCCCAGCTCTTGCGGCGGCTCGACCTGCGGCCGGGACACTGGAGAGGGCAGGCCTAGGCATTCGTGGACGGTCCCGGCCGCCTGAGGCGGCCGGGCTCCACGCAGGTCACTTGGTCAGGAGGCTTTGCATCTTCTCGATCTCGGCCGTCTGGCTCTCGATGATCGACTCCGCCATCGCGATCGCCTCGGCGTTGGCGCCGTCGGCGACCTCCGTCTCGGCCATGTCCACCGCGCCCTCGTGGTGGTCGATCATCTGCTCGAGGAACAGGTCGCCTGCCGTGGCGCCGTCGGCGTCGGCAAGGGCCTTCAGGTCGTCCTCGTTCATCATGCCGTCCATGCCATGGTCCATGCCGTCCATGTCCCCGGCGGCGGCGCCCCACTCCTCGAGCCAGGCGTTGAGCTTGTCGATCTCCGGTGCCTGCGCGGCCTTGACCTGCTCGGCCAGGGCCGCAATCTCCGGGTCCAGCCCTGACTTGCTCCCGACCAGGTCCGACATCTCGATCGCCTGCTCGTGGTGGGGGATCATCATCTGAGCGAACATCACGTCTGCGTCGTTGAACTCGCCGGACCCGCCCGTGTCTGCGGACGCGCCGCAGGCGGCCAGCCCCAGCACGGTTGTGAACGAGATGAGGGACGCGAAAATGCGCTTCATGGAATTGCCTCTCGGTAGTACGTCGTAGGTCACCGCCCAGTCGGTGGGCGCGCTGCAACTGCCGATGCGTCAGAGGGGCACCGGCAGGCGGCGGACTCCTACGTCCGGCTGATCCCGAGGGCGATCAGGGACGGCCCTGCGACGAGTGCGAGCCGAGGAGAGACCGGCGGCACGAGCGTGCCCCGGGCGAGGGTGGGGACGCCCCACGGAAGCGGTCGGCGGTGCAGGCACGCCCCCCGGACGACCGTGACGAGAATCATCAGGCACATCGCCGTCAGCAGGGAGTCCGCGCTACAGCCGTCGTCGCACCATTGGCTGGGGACCGGGTGGGCCTCTGCCGTCTCCGGCGGGAGCACCAGGGGCTGGATGGTGGAGGCGACAGGTGCAGGATGCGCCGGAGCCGGTGCGCTGTGGTGCGACGAACCGTTCATCGCATGCATGACGATCACACCGAGGACCAGGCACGCAACCAGTGCCACGAGAGCGGCACGGTGCGATTGCACCGTGCCGGCCATAGGCCAGGTTCCGTGGATGTGCGCCCGCCTCGATGTCACCCGCTCGCCCTTTTCCATCTGTCGTCGCCGGTGATACTAGCGGGTTCTCGGCACCACCCGGCCGTACCGGCCTAGTGACAGTGCAACGGCTACGCTGCGCACGACATGCCGACACTGACCGCGCTTCGATCATTCCTCCCCGCACCGCAGCGAGGAATCATCCGCGCGCTCATCGTCGCCGTCGTGGTCGCAGGTGCAGTCTCCATGCACGCCATGGCCGGGCACGCATCGGTTTCGTCCGCTTCGCCAGGAGCCGTCGATCTGCCAGAACGCGTTCAGGCCCCGCGGGGACCGGTGATCGAACCGCTCTCGCAGCTCCGCGGGGACGGGTCAGGGCATTGCATTCAGGCTTGCGAGTGCCACGAGTCGACGGTGACGTGCCTGATGGCACTGACGGCCGGCCCCTTGTCCCCGGCCCGCCCGCCCGGCGGTGCCCCCGGCCGGGTCCTGCCCCGGCTCGTCCAGGTCTGTTGTCCGGTGGGGACGTCAACAAGGGCGCGGTGTGAACCGTCGTTGGACGCCCTGGGGATCAGCCGCACGTAGTGACGCCGCGGACCACCCCGACAGCGCCTGGTTCGCCGTCCCGCGGGGATGCCGCTGTGTGTTCATCACTACGAGACGGAAGGCCGCTCGGCCATGCCAAGTACCCTCGCGCTGAGACTCGTCCGCACTCTGCTCGTGGCGACCGCTCTGACGATCTGCTGCGCCACGCCTGCTTTTGCCCATACGAAGCTGTCCTCGTCCGATCCTGCGGACGGGTCGACGTCGACGGGACCGGTCGCCACCGTGACCCTGACCTTCACGCTCCCAGTGACCCCCATCGGCGAGGCGGTCGAGATCGCCGGACCCGAAGGCACCATCGAGACCGAAGTCACCCAAGCCCAGGACGGCGTCCTCGTCGTCGCTACGCCGGGCACGCCATTGGCTGACGGCAGCTACACCGTGGTCTGGTCCGTCGCGGCGCAGGACGGTCACACGATCGAAGGGCGCCTGGCTTTCACCGTCGGCGAACCGACAGCCACGGCGGGCGGCTCCAACGACAGCCCTTCGACGTCGCACTCGGGACACACCATGGCGTCGATGCAGGATCACCCCGTGCCGCCCTTCATCGATGCGGTAGGGAGGTCCGGCAACGCGGCGACGCTCTGGGGGTGGCTCGTTGCAGCAGGCGGCCTAGCGTTCGCCGGTCTCGTTCTGCGCGGACGCGACGCGGAGGACATCCCCGTCGCGCTCTCCACCGTGCGCTGGACCGGTGCGGTGATCCTGGTCGGGCTGATCCTGCGTGTCGCCTCTCGGGCGATGACGCTCGCCCACGGTGGCACCACGGCCGCCGTCTCGCCGTCCGCCGTCGCCGACTCGCTCACGGGCTCGACAGGTTGGGTGATCGGGCTGCAAGCGGCCGGAGCCTTCGCCGTCCTGGCCGGAGCTCGCCGCAGCCTGCGCACCTCGGCCGTCGCCATGGTCGGCGTCGTCCTGGCCGCCGCAGGCATCGTCCTCGACGGTCATAGCAACACCGCAGATCCACGCTGGCTCGTTCTGACCGCCGACGTCGCCCACCTGGCGGGTGCGGCGACCTGGCTCGGAGGTGTGGTCATGCTCACCGTGATCCTCCGCCGCCGACAGCAGGAAGGACGACACCTCGACGTCGGGCTGATAGCTGCCAGGTTCTCGGTGATCGCTGGAGCCTCCCTTGCGGTCGTCGGCATAGCCGGCGTCCTTCTCACGGCGACAATCCTCGACCGTGTGCCCCAGCTGTGGGAGACGGACTGGGGACTTGCTCTGCTCGCCAAGGTCGCGGTCGTGGCTGTGGTCGGCCTCATCGGCGCCTACAACCACTTCCACACGCTGCCGCTCTTGAGCGCGACCAACGGACGCCGGCACGGACGCCCTTCCGGGGAGGCTCTGCACCGCAGCGCTACACCCGAAACCGCACTCATGGTGGCTGTCGTGCTGATCACTGGTTGGCTCGTGGGTGCGGCGACCACTGCATGACGGTGGTCGCGGGCCCGTACGGCCGCCGTCGGCGAGTCACGACTTCGCCGACGGCGGCGGTGCTCCCTCGGCGGCTCAGGCGACCTGGTAGCCGAGCTGGGTGATGGCCGCACGGACGGCGTCGTGGTCGGCGCCGGGGCCAACCACCGTGACGGTGCCGGCCGCGAGGTCGACCGACGTGTCCTCGACTCCGTCGACCTGCTTGACGACGCCGGTGACCTTGGCGGCGCAGCCGCCACACGTCATTCCCTGGACCGAGTACGTCGTGGTGCTCATATTGCGTCCTCTCGTATGCGGCGGCGCCTGGTCGGCGACTGCCTCGTGAACGCCCGTGGTGCCGGACGGTGGTTCAGCTGCGCCGCGGGCCCGCTCAGGTCGGCTGGACATATGGAGCGGCGTCCCCGGGAGCACCTTGGGCTGCACTGAGGATACCCCCGCCGGGTATGTCTGGGCTCGGGCCATGCACAAGCCGGATACTTCGGTCACGTCGCAAGAGCGGGACTAGGGGGTCGTGACCTGACTGTGACATCTCGGCGATCCTGGGTTACGGTCGATCCACCTCGCGGAGAATCCGCGGGCGCCCGAGGCGGACGCCGAGCCCTGTCACCGCCCCCAGGTTCGTACGACCAGATGACAGGGACGGGGGACCCATGCAAGTGGGCACCACCGGTGTCCTTGGGGTGAAGCCGCACAGGTAGGAGTGCGGCCGGGTCTGTCTCCGACCCGAACCCGACAGCTCACCTCGCAGGCGGTAGGAGAACCGACGTGACCTCATGCTCGCCCGGGCGCCATCGTGCTGCCCGTAGCCCCATCACCCCGCTGACCCCCCTGTCGCGCGCCGCTGCGCGCAGCGTCGGCGCCGCCGCCCGCCGGGGCGCTGTCGTCGCCGCCGGCTCCGGCCTGATCATGGGGATGTTCAGCGCCCCCGCGAACGCGAACGACCGAACCGTGTCGACCGTCGACTTCCACGCGCTGACCGCGGACGCCCGCCAGTCGCTGGCCTCAGCCCCTGTGGTGACGGTCGCCGCCAACACCGAGTTCATCGTCGAGACCGGCACGATCGCCGTGACCCCGGCGCCGGAGCCGGAGCCGGCCCCCGAGCCGGAGCCCGTCGTCGAGGTCGCCTCGCGCACCGAGACGCGTACCCCCGTCGCGGCGGCGGACGCCCCGGAGGAGGCCGCACCCGTCCGCGCCGGCACCAACTCGGACGTTGTCGCCATCGGCATGCAGTACCTCGGAGTGCCGTACCTCTGGGGCGGCTCGACCCCCGCCGGGTTCGACTGCTCCGGCTTCACCTCGTACGTCTACGCCAAGGTCGGCATCACCCTGCCCCGCACCTCGTCGCAGCAGCGCTACGCCGGCACCGTGGTCTCGCGCGCCGAGGCACAGCCCGGCGACCTGATCTGGAGCCCCGGCCACATCGCCATCTACGCCGGTGACGGCATGCAGATCGAGGCCCCCGTCCCAGGTCAGACCGTGCGCTACAGCAGGCTCTGGCAGGACAGCCCGACCTTCATCCGCGTCGGCTGAGCCCTGCTCCGCAGGCCTCGACACCCCGTCGACAGTCTGAACTCCAGGGTGACATCCCGGTGCGCCCGGTCCCTTGTGGACCAGGCGCACCGGCGTGTGGGCTGCTAGAGCGGTCATGACTCACTCGCTACACGTCATCCAGCAGGAGGTCGCTGAGCGCGGCGCCAGCCGTACCGCGTCATCCCGCGCGGCTTGTAGATGTTGAGAGCCAACGGGACGAGCAGCACGACCATCCCACCGACCGCGTGGAACAGATCCCCGCCGAGCTGGTCGACATCGCCGGCGGGGTCCGCCGCGACTGCGGCGATCGCCTCGACCGCGGGCAGGTGGAGCACCAGGATCACGAACGCGAAGGCCGTCAGTACCAGGCTGATCACCACCCAGTAGTGTCGCAACAATCCCCAGGGTGTACCGAGGGCCTGGACCATCCCGGTCACGAGCGCTATCGCGGCGAGCGGGATCAACGCATACCGCAACACTGGTTCCATCATCACGTACGCAGCCCGCACGATCTGCTGGTCGTCACTTGCATAGATGGGCACGTTCAGGGCGATGTAGGCGACGATGGCGCCGAGCCAGCCCACTGAGCTGGCGATGTGAACCGTCAGCATCAGTTTCCGGATCGCCGGAGACATCGGCATCAGCCGTGCACACCAGGGCCGTGCTCGCCGCCCACGAGCAGCATGACCAGCACGAGCGCGACAGCTGCTGTCGCAGCGCCTATCGCCAGCAACTTGACCCAGCGGGGCAGCCCCGGATGGGGCTCTCGAGGCTTGCCGGGCGCCGCGTCCGATGTGTTCTCCGTCATGGTCGTCTCCTCGTGTCAGCTGCCGGGCAGATCAGATCCTGTATACAAAGTGTATTGGCTACTGTCAGAGTGTCACGACGACGACGAGCCGTACTATTGGCTGATGCCGAAGCTGTGGGAGGAATCGATCGACGGCCATCGCCGATCAGTGCGGGACGCCATCACGGAGGCGGCCTGGCGTCTGGCCGAAGAACAAGGCCCGTTCTCGCTGACCATGTCGCAGGTGGCAAAGGCTGCTGGGATCGGTCGCGCGACCCTCTACAAGTACTTCGCAGACATCGAGTCGATCCTCGTGGCGCACCATACGCGGCACGTCGAGGACCACCTCCGGACCCTCGAGGACCTGTGCGATGCAGCGGAGCCGACGGGCGCTCGGCTTGTGGCCGTCGCCACCACCTACGCGTCGATCTGCTTCCACCGCGGAAAGCACTCGTCCGCCGATGTCAGCCCGCTCGTTCATCGCGGCCCCGAGGTCGCGGATGCTGAGCGTCGTCTACACAGCGTGTTCGCCGGCCTCATCGCGCAGGCCGCGGCCGAGGGCCTTGTCCGCACAGACCTCGACCCGGACGACCTCGCTGAGTACTGCCGCCGGGCCCTGGAATCGTCCAGCAGTGCCAAGGACCTCGCCGGGGTTGCCGCATTCACGTGCGTGGTTCTGGACGGACTCGCATACTCACCGCAGGCCCGGGACGGCAAACCGAGCGCAACGACCCCGACTCATCACGAGCCTCAACGCAACCATGGTGACCGCCAACAGTTGCCCAGACGCGTCGGCAAGGACGAGTAGCGCGCGGTTTTGACCTGCACGTATGGTTCGTGTGGCACGGTGCTGCGCATGACCCGCGTGAGACCGCCCGCCAGGCCACGCACCGCGACCCGCCGCGCGCATGGCGTCCCTCCTGGCGGGCGAGGTCATGGGCGCGTTGTTCGATGAGTTCGGCGCGGGCGTGGAGGGCTTCGCGGAGGTCGCCCGGAACCGGCCCGAGAGCTTCGGCGACCAGCACGGCGACCAGGCGTGGCCGGTGGGTTGCTGAGCCGGTGGTGGCGTGCTCGGTTTCCGTGCAGGACGGCGGCGACGTCGTAACCGCAGGCGAGGCCACGATATACGGGTCGTTGTACTGGCCGACGGCCCAGACGTGGTGCGAGCACCGGTCTTCGCTCCTAGCGTCGAGTGGGCATGCCCACGACCGGAACGGTCGCGCGACCCCGTCGATGCTGGAGGAATCATGAAGACCGCCGAGATGCTCGAGACCTACCCCGCCACGATGAACGTCGACCGCCAGATCCTGGCCCGGGTGATCGACACGTTGGTCGAGTGCTCGCAGGCGTGCACCGCATGCGCCGACGCGTGCCTGAGCGAGGATATGGTCGCCGACCTGCGCAAGTGCATCCGCACGAACCTCGACTGCGCCGACGTCTGCGCCACCACCGCTCGCGTGCTGTCCCGCCACACCGGCTACGACGCAAACATCACCCGCGCCCAGCTCGGGGCGTGCATCGTTGCGTGTCGCGCCTGCGGCGACGAGTGCCAGCAGCACGCCGGCATGCACCAGCACTGCGCCGTGTGCGCCGAGTGCTGCCGCCAGTGCGAGGCCGCGTGCCAGGAGCTGCTCGCCGCGCTCACCTGAGAAGGACCGAGCAACACGGCCCGGGACCACTCAGTTCACGCTCCCGGGCCGATCCATCAAACGCGCAGTCAGACCGAGAGGGCGGAAACGGTGGCCATGGAGAACCAGGACGAGCGCAAGCACGAGCACGGCCACGACCGGGGTGCCTCGCACTCCACGAAGATGTACCTTCGCTTCGCGGCCATGCTTCTGACGGCCATGGTGGTCATGTACTGGGTGATGTTCATCGGCTCGTGGCAGTGGGACCACGTGCGCTTCAGCCAAAGCCGCATCTTCATGGCCATCACCATGGGCGGCACCATGGGGCTCGTCATGCTGGCCTGGATGCTGAACATGTACAAGAACACCAAGGCCAACATCGCCGTGGTCGTCGCCAGCGTCCTCCTCCTGGCCGGAGGCACGGTCCTGGACCGCACCCAGGCCACCGTCGACGACACCGCGTTCATGCGCGCGATGATCCCCCACCACTCCCTGGCCATCACCCGGTCCGAGCGCGCCGGCATCCAGGACGTGCGCGTGTGCGAGCTCGCCGTCGAGATCAGCGAAGCGCAGCGGCGCGAGATCCGCGAGATGGACTGGCTCATCCAGGACATCGAGGCCAACGGCGTCGTCACGACGTCCCAGCAGGCGCAGGAACGAGCGGTCCCGGACTTCGACCAGCCCGCCCAACGCCAGTGTCCCGGCAACTAGTACTACAGGTCTGTCTGATTAAGGGGGGGTGGGTCTCGGCCTGACACGCCGAGCGCAGGCTTGGCGGGAAGCAGGCAGGATGACCGAGACCATCGAGCCCGTGACGCTCGACGAAGACGAGAAGCAGGCACTGGCGCAGCGGCTGGTCAGGGCTGGGCCTGGTCGTGCCACGCCATGGGGCTCCCCGTCAGGGCGGCGTCGGCGACGCGCGCGGCGAAGGTGGTGCCGAGTCCGGCCCGCGAGCTGTCGATCCACTTCTGGACGTACTGGTGCCCGGCGGCCCGGTACTCCAGGGCCTGGAGGAGGCATTCGAGCTTGTCGGCGTCCTTGGCGCACAGGGCTTCCAGGGTCTCCTGCGCCTCGTACTCGATGACGGCTTCGCTGACGGTCTTGGCGGCGGCGTCGGGCAGGCAGGCGACCTGGTCGCGGGTGATGGTCTCATTGTTCGCCTTGCCGAGGTAGGGACGAGCCGAGTGCGGGAGGTCGGTGATCCGGGTCTCCTGCGAGTCGTGCCACAGACCGAGATACGCGGCGCGCGCGGGGTCGGCGCCCTCCTCGGCGGCGATGAGGGCGGCGAGCTGGGCCACACGGAGACTATGCTCGGCGACCGACTCAGGGTCCCGCACACCGGCCTGCCACCACCCGGCACGACGCAGACGCTTGAGCACGCCCATCTCGTGGGCGAAGTTCGCGACGCTCGCAGCTTCCGGGTCGGTCACGTGGTCGGTCATGCGGGTGCCTCCTTGGTCATCGCCCGGCGAGTCGGATGGCGAAGTACACATCGGACAACTCACGGTGGGCACGCTGGTCCACGCCATCATGGATGGCGTCCTGGACCCCTGTCGATGCGTCGAGACAGGCAGTCGGGGAAGCCATCGCCGCCGCAGGCGCCTTGATGGAGCACGGAGGCATGCACGGCCCGTGGTTCCGGGGCGACTCACCGGACACCCCGAGTACCGCTACTCCTGGGCCGGGACCGAGCACGCCTCCGAGCCGATCGCCTCCCGCTGGCAGTGGGCTCCCGCTCCCCGGACCGCGACCGGACTCCTCACCGCCGGAGACGGGATCGCCGTCACTGGCACAGGCACCACCGCCGACCCGTTCGTTATCAGCCTGACACCACCGGCCACGACGGAGGACCCGACGGGCTAGGAGCAGGGACGATACCGTTTCCGCCATGAACAGCGGGGGCAAGAAGCGCCACGCGGACCGCCGCAGCTTGTTGGGTGGCCCGGTGCCGAGATTCACCGTCGGGCAGCGCGTCGAGCACGCGTGGAGCGGACAGAAAGGCGTGTACGCGCTCGACCTCGGATACGAAGGCGAGACCCATCTGTCGAACGTCTCCTGGGACGGAGACAGCATCCAAACGACGGTAGCAACCGTGGCCCTACGAGCCGAGGCAGAGCCTGCGGGCGAACCCGTAGACCTCAGCAAGCCGCTATAGCCCCCGACGCACCAACGAGGACGCCCCCGTAGCCTGAGAGGGTTGCGGGAGGTCTTTTCACTTCCCGCCGACCATGGCCAGGTTGATCGCCGCCGCCGCCTTCGACGTCCGGTCGGAGTCAAGCCGTTGGAGCACCGGCAGGGCTTCGCTCCACGTCCGGGTAGCGCTTGCGGCGTCGCCAACGTCCCACTGGGCGTGTCCGAGCTCGGCCATCGACAGCGCCCAGATGCGGGCCTTGCTGTTGGGGTCCCATTGGCCGGTGACCTCCGCGAGAAACTGCACGGACTCCTTGGCGTCGCCCATGGCCGTGAACGTCTTCGCCGCCTGGTTCAGGAGAGTGGCCTTGTTCGAGCACCACTGCGCCGCCCATCGGGGGGCGTTCTCGGTCCGCTCGGACAAGAGCCTCGGCGCACGCGACATGGTCCGCGCCGCCCCCGAGGTGTCTCCGGTCTCGGCCTGACAGCGGGCCACGGCAACGTGGAAGAGCGCTTCAGTGTCCTCGTCCACCGCCCCCTCCTTGGCCCGGGCCAGGCTCGCCTCCGCGAGGCGCACCGAGTAGACCCGCTGCCCGAGGTCGCAGCCCTGGAGAGCGAGGATGCGCAGGATGAACGCCTCGTGCCCCGCATCGCCGGACTCGCGTGCCAGGTTCCGGGCGCAGAGGTAGTACCGCTGGGCGAGACCGTCGAGCCCGCTGTCGTGAGCCTTCCATCCGGCGAGGTAGGCGACCTCGGCCGCCGCTGAGAACGCCTGGCCCCGGACCGCCTCGGAGGCGAACCTGCCCCGCAGGACGGTCGCTACGTCGGAGGCCAAGAACTCGGCCACCGCCGTACGCATGGCACCCCCGCCCAGCGTCTCGTCAGCCACGATGAAGGAGTCAGTCACGCGACGGATCGCCTCCACGGTCCTGACGCCGGCCACCGAGCCGCCGGACTGCGCCATGATGCGCGCTAGATCCTCCCCGTTGGCCAGCGCCAGCGCACTCAGGCCGACGGTGTATGCCGCTCCACGGATGAAGCTACGGCGGTCGACGTCTGCACGTCCGACGTACTCCAGCGTCGCGACCGAGTCCAGGTCGATCGGAGTACCGAGGGCTTCCTCGTACTGCGCGATGACCTCGCTCGTGACCGGCCGGAAACCGCGCTCGTAGTACGTCAGGGTGGTCTTGCCGTAGTGCGTTCGCAAGGCCATCTGATCCAGGCTCAGGCCCGCTGCCTCGCGCGCCAGCCGAAGCCGGGCACCCACCGTTGTGAACGGCTGTGAACGCGACATGCCTTCTACTCCCTGGTTCGAGCCGGTTGGCTTGAAGCGTAACGACAGTCCCATATCCGAGGGCTGACACGAAACGCAGGGGGAACCGATATGTAGCAGCCCACGGAAGAGGCGGCTCTTGCAGGGCCAGTGACCCGTACCGCCCAGATCGTCGCGTTGGATATCGGCGGGACGTTGGTCGGCCGGGACGGGATCGTGCCGGACGCGACGCGGGAAGCGGTCACTGACGTGCTCGCCCGAGGGATCGAGGTCGTCCTCGCCACGGGGTGTTCGCTCGTCGGCGTGGTCCCGGTCTCCCAGCAGCTCGGGCTGACCTCCGGCTGGCTCGTCGCGTCCAACGGCGCCGTGACGGGCCGGTCACGCGCCGCGGTCGTTCTCCCGGTGAGCAGGTTGGCTGCCGCCGCCGGTGCGCCCAGGGCAATGAGGCTGTTGCGCACCCGCAGCAGGCTCGTACCACTGAGCGCTGACAGCGGACGTCGTCCGCTCTCCCATCCCTGGATCGTGCTGACGTCGACACGCAGGTACTCGGCGATGTCGGTCTGGCGGCGCCCGACCGCGCTGCGCAGCAGCTTGAACACGAACGCCGCGACCACGCCGACGTCCCCGTGCGGGGCTGCACCCTGCATCGGAGTCAGTGTTGACCGAGCTGCCACGCGACGTCCCCTGTCGATTGCCCGCGCCTGTACGCCGAAACGCGTACCCCCTGTCAGTCCAACTCCAGGGCGCATTCCCCGAGGGTTGAGACCGAGCCGGCGTGATGCCGCTCACAACAGTAGGTGGGACGCCCCTGGTCCCGCCACCAGCCACGAGAGGTGGTGCCCGATGGGTATCGATCACGGACTCGAAGCAGCATCCCGGATTGTCGACGCCGTCGGGCGCGACCGCATCGAGCTGGTCACGGTGACCCGCGACCGGGTCTGCCTCCAGCCGATGGTGCTGGCCGAAGGTGAGGCCATCGCGCGTGCTCTCGGTCTGGACATCCCGCTCGATCATCGGATGTTCGTACCGGGTCACACGCTGTGGACCGGGGTGCGTGACGGGCTCGAGGTCCAGGTCCGGTCCGTTCTGCGGCGACCGCTCGGGGCAGTGCGGTGAGCGCGCCGAGCCCGGTGGCCGTCGGGTATGTGTGCGCTCCGGAGGGGGAGGCGCTGGAGGGCCAGCGGGACGCGGTGACCGACTACGCACGCACCGAGGGGCTCGCACTCGCGCAGATCGTGACCGACCGGTTCGACACGTTCACGATCAGCCAGGTCGTCCAGACAGCGAAGTTCCACAACGCCCGCCTGGTCATCCTTCCCGCCCAGGCCCGGCTGGCGGCGGTCCAGTCACGGGTGGCGCTGGAGCTGGAACCTGACGGCGCGACGTGCGTCGTGATCGGCGAAACGCGGCCGAACGAGCAGCGGCGAGCACGGCTGACCGACTCCCTTCCCCGCCGGACCCCTCCCACCACGATGGCCGCGCCGAGCGACACCGCGACAGACACGACGGAGGACGTGCGATGACCACCACCGAAAACATGGCCCGGGCGCGGCTGCTGGTCGCTCTGGATATCGACGGGACCTTGTGTCAGGACGGGACAAATACCATCCCCGCCGTCACCCGCCAGGCGGTCACCGAGGTCGTGGCGGCAGGGCATGTCGTCGTGCTGGCCACTGGACGTTCCCTGGTCGGCGTGCTCCCGCTCGCGAAGGCACTGGGGCTGGACGGTTCGTGGGTCGTCGCGTCCAACGGTGCGGTGACCGCGCGGCTGGACCGGACGTGGCCGTGCGGGTACCGGGTCGAGTCCTGCCAGACCCTCGACGTCGCACCCGTCCTACGCCTTGCCCGGCGCCTCTGTCCAGCGGTGCGGGTCGCGATCGAGGAGGTCGGCTTCGGCTACCACGTGTCCGAGCTGTTCGACCGGGCCGAGGTCAACGGACGCCAGATCGTCGTCTCCGACGACGACCTGACCGCAGAGCCCGCACCCCGGGTGATCCTGTCGGCCCCGAACGCCACCGCACTGCTGATGGAACCCGTCCGGTCGCTCGGCGTCACCGTCAACCCCGCCTCCTCGTCCTGGCTGGACGTGACTCCGGCCGGGCTGTCCAAGGCCTCCGCGCTGGATGCTGTCCGCAGCCGGATGGACGTCGCTCCGGCTAACACGGTGTTCGTGGGCGACGGCGTCAACGACATCGAAGCGATGGAGTGGGCCGCCCGCTCCTACGCCATGGGCCACGCCCCGACGGTCGTCCAGGACGCCGCCGACTACATCACGGGAACCCTGGCCAAGCACGGCGCGGCGATGGTTCTCCGAGACCTGCTCACCACTCCGGGCAGCTCGCCCGCAGTCGAGGCGCAAGCCCTGGCTGGGGCGGGATCATGACCGCCACGCCGCCGGTCGAGCTGCTGCGCGCGGTCCGCGACCTCGCGGCGAGCCTGCACCCGCGCCTGCACCCCGTCTCCGTCCGCGTCCGGCTGGACGGCACCGGCCCGGCGCTGGCCTCGTGCGAGGTCTGGACCGGTGACGGCGACGCGATGATCGCCCACCACACCGACCTGCCCGAAGCGGTCGGGGCCACGATGCTCGACCTGGAACGCGCCCTGGTCGCGGCCGGGTACGCCTACGCGCTCACCGGGGACGGTCGCCCCAAGTGGCGCTACGACCACAACCACGGCGGCCTCTACACCCTGGACGTGGCCCGGCCCTTGTAGCCCCTGCCCGACCACCGATCTTGCGGCCGGGCGCCTGCCCCCGCCCGGCCGCGAGCCCGCCAAGGAAGCCGGGAAACCCCGGCCGGGGCTCCTCCTCCCCTCGGGGGAGCCCCGGCCCGCCTCAACCTGCGCCAGTGTTCCTGTCGCCAGTTGTCCGAGATGGAGTGTCGTTGCCTGCCACGAGTGGCGGACGGCCGTGTGAGGAAGCACCAAGGGGAGGCGTGACCTCGTAGTGCAACGTCAGTCACGCCTCCCCGTATCCGTCTACCGGCTCAAAACCGCCGCTATGTCGCGGATGGGGTTGCTCTTCGCGACCGGAGTGAAAGTCCCGGAGTCTGTGGCCTGGTAGATCGCCTGGTCGGCGTTGACCAGGGTGGCGGGCAGCCCGGGCCACTCGTGGAGGAACATCGCGTACTGGGAGTCGAGCGTGAACTCGGCCTCACGCTCCTCGACATACCGCGTCCCGTCGAGGTCGCCTCCGAGCCTTCGGACCTCGATGGTGTCGCCGACCTTGGCCTCGCCCTGGACGACCTCGTCGACCTGGACCTTGTAGACCGTGTAGACGAACGTGCTGTCGGCGGTGCCGGTGGTCGCGCCGGCTTGCGGATCGAGGTCCTTGTCGCCCGCCGTCGAGGGGTCGAGCGCGATGTCGATCACACGGGCTTCGCTGCTCAGCGGTGTGCCGATCACGACGAGCGAGGAGTCTGCTACCAGCTCGTCGCTCGTCTGATAGGTCACATAGGACGAGTGGTAGACGACAGGTTCGCTGCTGGAGCAGGCGGTCGTCGTCGCGGCGACGGCGACCGCGAGAACAACGAGACGTCGATGGATGCGCATGCCAGGTCTCCCCTCAGAAGATCCGGATGACTTCGTCACGGTCGTATGTTCTGGGCAATGTGCCGGGAGTACTCGTCGGCGCTACGTACTTCATCACGGATGCCAGGCTTGTGCCCGGGTTGTCGTCCAGCGAGAGCGCGTGGCCCAGTTCGTGGGTCGAGGTAAACCCTGCCCATGTGGCGAACGTCGAGGACTGCATCTCGCCGATCCTGCGGGCGTTGGCGCGGATCAGGAAGTTGCGGCTGCTGCGAGTCCCGCTCGGCGAGTAGTTGCCGAGCCAGCTGTCGGCGTAGTTGCTGGCGGTGAGTTGTCTGGTCGAGCTGGAGACCACCAAGATCCCTACGTTCGTCGTGGAGCCGGTGTCGTTCCACGCCGTGATCCCATGCCAGAGGTACCCGCTCCACGTGCTGTTCACCCCCGTGATCCGGACGTTGAAACGTGTGGTACCGACACCTCCGCTGTAGTAGTCCGCACTTGCAGGGCTCGCGACACCTGTCACAACCATTAGTGTCACGAGCCACGCACCGATTGCACGCCTTCGTATCAGACCGCTCCTTTGCTTTCGCATGACTGGCGGTCCACTATCGCCGGATATCTCGGGATGTCCATAGTGTGGCTTCCGTCGCGGGAATGTCCCGGCGGCGCATCCCTCGACGATCCCCGCGACGCCAGACGATGTGGTGGGCCGCCCAGGGAAGGCGCCAGGCGGCCGGGGTGCAAGCCCTCGCCAGAGACGTGGAACAGACCCCCCTCAAATCGTTGGGCCCGAGGGTCGGGCGCCGCGGGACCGCCGCTGGAGGTCTTCCAGGTTGCTCGCAACGAGGTGAAGCATCCTGGCGATGCGCCGAACATCTTCGCGCTGAGCAAGGCTCGTCGGGGCGTCGCCGAACGGAGTGTCGCTGGTGATGGCGTACTTGTCGCGGTAGGCGGCAGCGGCGAGCACGACGCGCTTCCATTCGTGCTCGGCCCGTGCGCCGACGGGTCGAGGTGGTAGGTGCCGGGTCCATGGTTCGCGGTCGCGGATTGCCCGTTCTGCGAGGTCGTTGGCTCGTTGTTCGATGAGTCGGGCACGGGCGTGGAGGGCTTCGCGGACGTCGTCGGGCAGGGTGCCGAGGGCTTCGGGGACCAGCCCGGCGACCAGGCGCGGCCGGTGGGTTGCTGGGCGGGTGGTGGCGTGCTCAAGGCGTTGGTGCAGGACGGCGGCGACGTCGTCCGCGTCGTACAGGCTCCGGGACCGGGCGAGGCGTGGGAGGAGGGCGTTGACGTGGTGGCCGTTGGCTTCGGCGCGGCGTAGCTGGGCGCACAGTGGTCCGAACGCGTCGGACTCCACCACCGCGGCGATCTCCGCCCCGGTGAAGCCCTCGGCCCGGAGCGTGTCCGTGACGAGGTGGTGCCAGCGGGAGCGTTGGGCGAGGCTGGCGATCGTGTCGTACTCCGCGGCCAGCCTCGCGATCGAGGTGTACTGCTCCTGCTCGGCGCGGCGGGTCTCGTGGGCGGTGGGCTCTGCGCCGGGGCGGGCGAGGATGCCGGCCAGGACCGCGCGGGCTCGGGCGAGGTCGGGGATCTCGTGGTCCGCGTGTCCGGTGGCCGCGTGGCTGTGGTTCTGGTCGTGGTCGGGCTGGTCGACGGGCACGAACACCACGTTGGCGTCCCTGCCTCTGGTGAGCGGGACGTACAGCGCCTCCCGGGTCATGGTCGGGGTGGTGACGGTGTAGGCGGTGTCGACGGTCAGGCCCTGGGCGCGGTGGGCGGTGATCGCGTACCCGAGGGCGACGTGCTGGGCGACGTAGGCGGCGGGAAGCCGGACCGTCCCGGCCGGGTGCGCGTTTTCTCGCCGGGCGTGCGCGGTTTCCCCGATGCGGTTCCTGCTACGGGTGTTTGTGCTGGTGGGCGTTTTACGGGCCTGGTCGTCGGGGTCGATGCGGCGGGCGGTGACCGACCCGTCGCGGTGCACGGCAAGGACCTGCCAGAGGTTGCCGTTGCGGACCCACCCGTGGTGGCCGTGGCGCAGGGTGCGGTCGTTGCGACGCGTCACGATCACATCCCCTGCCGAGGCTTCGACGTCACCGGTCAGGCGGGCGGCGCGCCCGTCGCCCACGGTCCCGGCCAGCAGGCGGTCGGCGCGGGCTCGACGGTTCAGGTCGGTGACCGTCGACCCGTCCGCCGCGATCAGCACCGAGACCATCCCGGCGTCGGTGTCGGTCTTCCATGCCTCGTAGGCGGCTCGGGTCATCTCCTCGGTGGTCCCGGCGTGGATGCGGTCGTGCTCCTCGTAGAGGGCGAGCACTCCCGGGTCGCCGTCGCGTAGGCGCAGGCTGGCGGTCTTCTCCCATGGGTGGGTGAAGCGGTGGACCTCGGTGAGCTCCGGCACATCCTCGGTCGTGCGCTTGCGTTCTGTGACCAGGAGGTTGAACGCTCCGCCGGTCTCCACGGCGGAGAGCTGGGCGGGGTCACCGACGAGCAGCACCTTCGCCCCCACACGCGCGGCGTGGGCGGTGATGGCGTGCAGGGTGTGGGTGCCGGCCATGGATGCCTCATCGAGGATGACCAGCTGGCCCGGCCCGAACACGACGAGGCCGGCGGTGTGGTCGGTGAGCCACTTGGCGGTGTTCTCACACCCGATCCGCAGGTCGGCGGCCAGGACCTCGGCAGCAGCCGCGGAGGGCGCGAGACCGACCACCGAGCCGGTGCCGTGGGCGTGCTCCCACGCGGCGCGCAGCAACCGCATCGTGGTCGTCTTCCCGGTCCCGGCCGGACCCACCAGCACGTCGACCACCCGGCCGGAGGTGGCAACCGACAGGACCGCCTCGCCCTGCGACTCGGAGACGATCCCCTGAGCGGTCACGTCGTCGATGACAGACCGCAGCAGGGTCCCGGCCACGGCTGGGCCGGTGGTGTCGGCCGCCAAGGTGAGCAGTCGTTCTTCTGCCGCCAGGACGGCTTCAGAGGTGTAGATGGTCGCGTGACGGGGTCGCAGGGTGGTGGTCCCGTCCGGCCGGAGCAGGAACTCCGGCGTGGGAGCCAGGTCCGGCGGGGTCAGCGAAACGCTGGAACCCTCGGCGATAGAGACGATCCGGGCCACGACCTGTGTGCGGTCTTCGGCGGTGGTGAACCGCCAGGTGTTGGTCTGGCGTTCTGCTTCGGCCCACAGGTTCCAGTGCCGCCACGTCGCCCGCTTGTCCCCGACCACCACCAGCACCGCAGCCGCGGCCTTCTCGATCGCCTCGTCCGGGACCTGGCCCGCCGAGTACAACCGCGCCGCACCCGTACTGGCGTTCCGGGCGGCGCCGGCCAGCAGACCCCGGACCCACGCCCGCGAGTCCTGGCCAAGGAGACGCGTGGCGCGCTCGTGCCACCAGTTCGTGAGGTCGCCGAGTGACCGGAGCGTCTTCGGCGGCCGCGTCGCCAACGTGGCTTGCGCGCGGAGCTTGACGATCGTCCGCCGCGACGGCTGCCGCCCGTGGCGTTCCCGGTACTCGCGGATCAGCGCATCGGCACAGTGCTCGATCTCCACCGACCTCGACGAGAACTCCGCCAGAAGGTCGTCACCGATGCCGTCGATCTCCAGCACGGCGGTCCGGTCCCGGCCGCGCTGACGCCGCGACCACGTGACGCCGAGGGTGGCGGTGAGGCGGTCGGCCAGGACCGCGTTGTAGAACTCGGAGAACGCGACGTTCGCGTTGAACAGGGCCCTCGAGTCCAGCGTCCGCCACTTGCCGTCCACCACCGCCCGCACCTTGTTCGCCACCACCAGATGGGTGTGCAGCTGGGGGTCGTGGGAGCGGGAGTCCCAGTGGTCGAACCCCATGCCCACCAACCCGGTCACGTCCACGTGCGCGACGGACCCGTCCCCCGCGTCGGTGCCGACCCGGGTGGAGGCGATGTGCGCTTCGATGAACGCAATGGTCTCGGCGACGGCCTGATGGTGCGCCGCCAGGATCAACCCCTGCGTCGTGCGGTCCGACAGGCCCCACAACACCGAGACGGACTTCGGGGCCGAGAACGTCAGGTCGAACCCCGCCGTCGCAGTCCGGTCACCCGCCGCGACCTCCTCCGCCGTGATCGCCTCGACCGCCGCCGCACGCTCCTCATCGGAGAGTTCGGGGTCGAGCTGAGCGGCGCGTTCCTCGACCCGCTCCCCCACCGGCCGGTAGGCCGGATACCGGCGACCCAGCGGCTCCGTGGTGATCGGGTCGAGACCCGCACCGAGCAGGCGGTGCAGATGCGTCGTGGTCACACCGTCACCGGGGGCCAGTTCCCCGTGACCGAGGTCCCGGACGGCGGCGCCGAGCCAGAACCCCGGCGGGGTCCCCGCCTCGGCGTAATACGCCGCCACCGGATCCACCCACGAACCCGCCAACCCCTCAGCAGGGGCCGGCGCGGGGGCGTCGAGGTCGGCGTTACGCACCGACTTCAACAGGTACTCATACCCGTTGCCCGCACTCATCTTCCGCACCGACACCGTCACCGCCAACCACCCCCGGACCGGCGCCCGGCGCTGCCGAGGGCGGTGACATCCACTGCAACCGCAGCCCCGCCCTCAACTGCCTGAGGTGTGACTGGTCGGTTGGTGATGGTGTTGGTGTTGGTGGTGGTGATGGTGTTGGTGTTGGTGGTGATGGTGTTGGTGTTGGTGTTGGTGATGTTGGTGTTGGTAGTGGTGATGGCGTTGGTGTTGGTGATGGTTGTGGTGGTGATGGGTGGCGCTGTGGAAGTGGGCATGGCGGAGACCTCCTGACGGCCAGGTGCGCGTACGCCCCCCGGCCCGGCCGTCGCCCCGATCTGAGTGGCCGGCCCACGGCGCCAACGCCCCGCCGCGCACGGACGAGCGCCCCAGGAGTGCGCACACGCCCCGGACGCGACGACACGCTCCGGCCGAGCCTTGACGGGTCGCAACGGAACCGTGGGGCCGGTGCGCTCTGTTCTGCCGGTGACGGTTCCGGACCGGTCTCCCGCGAGTGGCTGGACCGTCCGCCGCGTGGGCGGGCACGTGGGCGGGCATCGCCGAACAACCGCGCCGGGCGGCATCGCGCGGGCAGGCGGCAAGGACGAGTAGCGCGCGGTTTTGACCTGCCCGAACGGTTCCCAGCGGCGTCCCTGCGCGGTTTCACCAATGCGTTTTGCGCGATTTTCGTGTGTCACCGTGCTGGGTATGACCCGCATGAGCCCGTCCGCCACGCCACGCACCGCCACCCACCGCGCGTGCCCGGCGACCGTCGCCGCGCCCAGCTACGCGCGGCGTTCCCGCGGTGCGGGTTCGGCAGTGCTGGCCCACCTCGTACCCTCGGGCTCACCCGTAACGGACCGACTTGTGGGGTGCGCGCCGGGGTGCGCCCGTGACCGGGGCGGACGGCTCCGCGCAGAGGTCGGCCGCGGTCACGCACCCCAAGTCCGGGGTGCGCGACCGGATGCGCGTGCTCGTCATCCTCGACACCAGAGTCCACATCGCGGCCGAGGAGGCGAACACCATGACCACCACCGATGATGACCACGCCCCGGACCCGGCCGGCGCGTCGTTCACGACGAGCGAGGGACTACGAGCGCTGTTGCTGCGCCTCCAGACCGACCCGGCAGCGTGGGCGAGCGATCCGCAGGCGAGCGCTCTGCTGGAGCTGTGCGCGACTCGGTACGCGGCCCTGGCCCGCAAGCACCACCAGCAACCGTTGGACGCTGCCGCTGCGGCGTTCCACGTGCTGCGCGCCCCGGCCACGGTGCGGGCGCGTGACCCGTGGGCGGTGGTCACCCATGCTGTCCGCCTGACCCTGGCCGCGGACGAGCGCGCTGATGCGCTGCTCTGCTCGACCAGCACCGCCCGGCGCCTGTTGACCGACACGGGCCTGGCGCGGGTGGTCCGGCTCGGCGACCACACGGACCACCCGGCGGCCGACCCGGTGGACGAGCCTGTGGACGGGCCGGGACCCGGCACCGCCGCGCGGGGCAACGGCGGGCTGACCCCGGTGCAGGTGCGAATCTGTATGGCGAACGCCGTCGAGCTGCTGTGCTCGCTCGGCTGGCCCCGCGCGGTCGCCGAGCTCGGCGTCGGCCACGTCTGCGACCGCCTCGCCACTACCGGGAACCCCCAGCGGGCGTACGAAGCGCTACGCCGCGACCTGACCCTGCCCCGCCTGCTCGACGTCCCACCCCGCACCTGGACCGCCCTGTGCCGGGCCCTCATCGGAACCAGCACACCGCGCGGATCGCAGCCGGGGGTGCTGCGCCGGCTCCTGACCGGTGAACCGGTCCGGTCCCTGCTCGCCGACGACACCCTCGTCACGGCGCTGCTCGCGGCCCGGCCCCGGGTGGTGGCCGCGTGAACGACAACGCCCTGCACCGCGCCATCGACTCCATCACCGTCGGTGCCCGTCACCGCCACGACCTCGGCGACCTGGGGCCCCTGGCCGCATCGATCGACCGGCTCGGACTGCTCCAGCCGATCACCGTCACCCCTGACGGGGTCCTGATCTGCGGGCACCGGCGGCTCGAGGCCGCCCGCCGGCTCGGGTGGACCACGATCGCCGTCCACGTGCGCTCGGGGATCTCCACCCACCTGGCCGCCCTGCTGGCCGAGCGCGAGGAGAACACCCAGCGCAAGCCCTTGAACCCGGTCGAGGAGTCCGAGCTGTACGACGAGATCCTGACCGTCGAACGCGAGGAAGCCGCCCGCCGCCAGGCCGCCACCCGCTTCCACACCACGACCAAGGCGCCGAACCCGACACCCGAGGACATGGGACCGGGCGGTCCCGGCAACCTGCCGGAACCACGACGCCCCGGCGACGCCCGGCACAAGGCCGCCGTCCTGGTCACCGGCAAAGCCGCCTACAAACGCCTCGAACGCATCAGCGCCCTGCGCGCCATCGCCGAGGACGAGACCACCACCCCCGTCGCCCGCCAGCTCGCCACCCTGGCCATCGAGGACATCCAGGCCGGCGCACCCACCTTCCCCACCTACGACCACGCCATGACCCAGATCGCCGCCCTCGACCCCACCCGAACCGGCATCGCGCCCGTCACCGCCGACGACCTCGCCACCGACGCCGCCCGAGCCGTCGCCCGCGTCACGACCAAGGCCACGACGAAGAACCCCGCGAAGCCCTCCAAGCCGCGAGCGAAGACACCGGCCGGCGAGGACTTCGGCGACACCCTGCGCGCCTGGGACAACCTCTGGCAGACCCTCTCCGGCCGATCCACCGGCACCGACCCCGCCGCCATCGCGACCAACGCCAGCGACGAGGACTGGAACCACTTCGAACACCTCACCGACCAGATCACCACCTTCCGCGACACAGGCCGCAACGCGCGAACCCCTCCCATCGCCGGGGACTGCTGCACGGATAGGTGACAGGGTTTCTCAGGCGGCGAGTGCGACCTGAGTGGTCATGATTGCTTCGTACTCGATCGGGGTCAATCGCCCCAGGCGGGTCTGGCGTCGGCGGCGGTGGTAGG
>NZ_JBXTSN010000017.1:0-115832 GCF_057158775.1 Antribacter sp. NEAU-D49
CTAGGGCGTGTTTCGGAAGTGGTCAGCGCTGTGTGATCCAGTCCAGGACGTCGGTGGCGATGGTGGTGGGATCGGCAGCGGTGATCGTGTCGTCCTGACCAGTGACCGGGTCGAGGTGTTCGACGTCGTAGCCGCCCAGGCCTCCACGTCGGGTGAGCACAGCGATAGCCCATTCCAGGTCCTCGTCGTCCGGGTAGACCACGAAGAAGGTGTTGTCGCTGGTGTTCAGCTCCCCGATCAGCCTGACCAGGGCGGCGTGGTCGGGGCGCGGGACGTGGTCGCCGCCCTCGGCGTCGGCGTAGTAGCTCACGGCGACCAGGATGCCAGCGGTTGGCCCGCCCGGACGACGGCGACGATCCAGTCGTCGATCGCGGCGACCTTCACGCTCGCCTCGTAGCGGACCTGGAGCTTGTCGAACCTGGTCGCGACGGCCCGCCAGCGTTTGAGCCGGTTGAACATGCACTCCACCGCGTGCCGCTTCTTGTAGTCCTCGTAGTCGACCTTCGGTGGCCGCCCACCCGCCGAGCCCTTCTTCAGGCGGTTGGCGCGGTGGTCCTTCTTGTCCGGGATCGTCGCGCGGATCCCACGCCTGCGCAGGAGACGACGGTTGGCCGCCGAGGCATAGGCCTTGTCACCACGGACCCGGTCCGGCGTCGTGCGCGGACGCCCGGTCCCGCCCGGTCGCGCCACACGTACCTGCGCGAGCACGGGGCCGAACTGCGGGCTGTCTCCCCGCTGTCCCGCGGTCACGACCATCCCCATCAGCTTCTGGCCCTGCTCGCAGGCCGCGTGGATCTTCGTGGTCCACCCACCACGCGACTTACCCAGCCCATGATCCGCCGGCTCGGACGTCTCGGGGCCGTGGGGCGGTTCCTTCTGCGCGTCCGGGTCCCGCCTGGCACCAGCTGCGTGCTGGTGCGCCCGGGCGATCGTGGAGTCCACGTTGACCTCCCAGCAGATCTGCCCGCCACCGTCGGCCAGCGTCCGTAACGCGTCCAGGACCTGGTCCCAGACACCTTCCCGCTGGTAACGGCGAAAGACGCGATACAGGCTCGACCACGGCCCGTACCGGTCCGGCACGTCCCGCCACGGGCACCCCGCCCGGACCCGGTGCCGGATCCCGTCGACCTGTCTCCGCAGATTCCGCGCCGGACGACCACGCGCCGCTACCGGCAGTAACGGCCCGACCACCGCCCACGCCGCATCCGTCAGATCATGTCGCCCAGCCGCGTCCACCACGAACCCGAAGCATGCCGAAACTGCAGGTCACAGGCCACTTCCGAAACACGCCCTAGGCCGGTGAGCCCGGCCTGCTGAGGTCAGGGTCCGTCAAGACCGCGGTCAGGGTCCGCAGAGGAGCGAACCAGGGTCGGATCAGGGAGAGAACCCATCCTTTCCGGACAGCGTCCGCGACAGGATGGATACGTCCTGGCGCAGGCGCCGACGCAGGTCCGACGATGCGGAGCATCACAGTGGTGAACGGGGAACGGCTCTATCTCCGGTACGCGTACAACGACCTCATCAGGAACAAGGGAGTCAACGCGGCCCTCGTCGTCATCCTGGTGCTCAGTGCCTTCCTCATGGCGACCGGGTCCATGGTGATCGAACGGCTGTCCGGCTCCGTCAGCCGGCTGTCCGAGCAGGGCAAGCCACCGGACTTCCTGCAGATGCACCTGGGGGAATACGACCTGGCCGCGCTCGAACGGTTCGCCGCGGACCACGAGCCCGAGATCGACGCGTGGCTGATCGAGGAGATGCTCGGCTTCGACAGCGCGTCCCTCTCCTGGGAGCGCCCGAGCACCGGTGAGAGCGGCGACCTCGCCGCCAGCCGGATCGACAACCTCTTCGTCACGCAGAACGCCGAGTTCGACTTCCTGGTCGACGAGAACGGCGACGCCGTCGAGCCGGCGGCCGGCGAGGTGTACGTGCCGGTCCTCTACGCGCAGCGGTACGGGCTGACGGCCGGGGACGTCCTCACCGTCGGGACGGACGCCGGGCCGCTCGCGCTCGAGGTGCAGGGGTCGGTGAAGGACGCGCAGATGGCGGCCTCGCTCTCGCCGTCGTCCCGGTTCCTGATCCATCCCCAGGACTTCGAGGCGCTGGAGCGGGGCGGGGGCGCCACGCCGGAGATCATCGTGGAGTACCGGCTGGTCGCCGGGAGCGACGCGAACGCGATGCAGACCGCGTACGAGGGCGCCGGCGGGCTTCCCACCAACGGCCAGCCGATCACGGGCCCGCAGCTGCGGATCGTCAGCCTGATCAGCGACGGGCTCGTCGCGCTCGCGCTCGTGTTCATCAGCCTGGTCCTCATCGCGATCGCGCTGCTCAACCTGCGGTTCGTCATCGCGGGAACCGTGGAGGACGAGGTCCACGAGATCGGGGCGATGAAGGCGATCGGTATCCCGGACCGCGCGATCTCCGGGCTCTACCTGACGAAGTACAGCATCCTGACGCTGGGTGCCTGCGTCGTCGGGGGGCTGCTCGCGGTCGCCGCGACGAGCACGCTGACCCAGGGCATCCAGGCAAGCTACGCGCAGGCACCGGTGGGGGTCTGGACGGTGCTGGTCCCGCTGATCGCCCTCGCCGCGGTCTACCTGATCGTCGTGGGGATCTGCCGTGGGGTGCTCGGCCGGGTGAAGAACATCGAGGTCGTGAACGCCCTCGTGCACGGCAGCACCCTGGACGAGAAGCAGACCGCCCGGCGCGCGAAGCGGCAGGCGCGGTGGGTACGGCGGACGAGCCTGGCGTCGTCGGGCAAGGACGTCAACCGGCGCCTGGCCCTCCTCGACCTGCGGGCCGAGAGCCGGGCGTGGGTACTGGTGTCCGTGGTCTTCGGCCTCACCGCGGTGCTCGTCACGCTCCCGGCGAACCTGGTCAGCACGTTCGAGAGCCCGCGGTTCGTCACCTACCTGGGTGCGCCGGAGCGGGATCTGCGCGCGGACGTGCAGCTCCAGGAGGACGTCGACGGCGTGAAGGACCGGCTGGTCACCGCGATGGCCGGCGACGACCGCCTCACGGACGTGCAGACGTACGCCTACGTCGACTACAGCACCGACAGCGCGGACGGGCGGTCCAGGCTGCGGGTCGAGATCGCGGAGAGGTCCGGCGACGAGGGGATCCGGTTCCGCGAGGGCGGCCTGCCCCAGGACGGCCAGATCGCGCTGTCGGTCCTCAACGCGGAGAAGTACCAGGTGGGGGTCGGGGACGACCTGACGATCCACGACGGCGACGCGCCGAGCACCGTCCAGGTCAGCGGGATCTACCAGGACGTCACCAGCGGCGGGCTCACCGCCAAGATGCCCGGCGAGGTCACCGCGGGCGCCACCGCCTACACGGTCTACGCGGACCTGGCCGACGACGGGGCAGACCCCGCCGGGCTCGCCGCCGAGTACGACGAGCTGTTCCCGACCGCGGGCGTGAAGCCGACGCAGGAGTACGCCCGGGACGTGCTGGGCGCCCTGATCGACTCGATGCGGACCACGGCCTGGATCGCGCTGGTGTTCGGGCTCGGCGTCGCGGTGCTGATCACGAGCCTGTTCCTCAAGCTCCGGCTCACACACGACCGGTCGAAGCTGGGCGTCCTCTCCGCGATCGGGTTCTCGGCGAAGGAGCTCGTGGCGCAGGTCCGGACCAAGACGCTGCTGGCGGTGGGCGTCGGCACAGCCGCGGGCCTCCTGTTCGCGGCGACGGCCGGGCAGTCGCTGGCGAGCGCCGGCCTGGTCGCCGCCCAGGTCGGGATCACCGACCTGACGTTCATCCCGAACCCGTGGCTGGTGTACGTGCTGTACCCGCTGCTGCTGCTCGGGGCGGGACATCTCGGCGTCGCCCTGCTCACCGCGGGGATCCGGCGTGCTGACAAGAGCCGGTGGCTCCACGAATGAGGGGACAGGACATGGATCGCGCGACGGTGACCCTGGAGTCACGGCGGCTGAGCAAGACGTACTACTCCACCGACCCGCCGACCGAGGTGCTGCGCGGCGTCGACCTGACGGTCCGGGCCGGGGAGTTCCTCGTGATCATGGGGGCCTCGGGGTCAGGCAAGTCGACGCTGCTCTACAGCATCAGCGGCATGGACCGGCCCACCAGCGGGACCGTCGCGCTGGAGGGACGCGAGCTGACGTCCCTGAGCGATACGGAGATGAGCAACGTCCGCCTGAGACGGATGGGCTTCGTCTTCCAGCAGCCTCGCTTCCTGAGCAACCTGGACGTCCGGGACAACATCCTGCTGCCCGCGCTCAAGGGGGCGGCCAGGGGTGCGGAGAGGGACGCCGCGATCGCCCGCGTCGACGCGCTGATGGAGCGGTTCGGCATCGCGCACGTCAAGGACCACGGGATCACGCAGGTGTCGGGCGGGCAGCTGCAGCGTGCCTCGATCTGCCGGGCCCTGGCGGGCGGGCCGTCCGTGGTGTTCGCGGACGAGCCCACCGGCGCGCTGAACAGCAGCATGTCGGACGAGGTCATGGCCGCGTTCACGGAGGTGCACCGGGACGGGACCACGATCGTCATGGTGACCCACGACCCGGGGGTCGCGGCCCGCGGCGACCGCGTCATCTACCTGCGCGACGGCGTCCTCGTGGACGCCAACGAGCTCGGGAGGTGGCGGCCGGACACGGCTCAGCAGCGCGAGGACGACCTGCTGGCGTGGCTGAGGAGCCTGGGCTTCTGAGCCATCCGAGCGCGAGCGCGACGAGAACAACATCGTGCAGGCAAGACCGGTTGATTGCGTGCGCAATGTTGTTCTCGTCCGGCTCAGCGCGTCCCCGGCTCCGTCGTCGGCCCTACCGGTCCTGTCGGGCGCACGAGGACGCAGCCCGGCCACGGCGCCTGGCCCTCCCGCTCGACCACGAAGTGGTCGTCGACGGTGAAGCCCAGCCGCTCGTAGGTGCGCACGAGCGCACCCTCTGAGCCCGCGTAGCAGTCGACGCGCAAGCGCCCGGCTCCCGCTTCCCGGGCAAGCCGCTCGGCGTCCTCGACGAGCGCGCGCCCGATACCGCTGCCGGACCGTCGCCGGCTCGTGCACAGCAGGTGCAGGAAGAGCTCGGGGACCTCGGCCGGGGGGACGTACGCCGTCGGCTCCGGCTTGAGCACCGCGACGCCGACCGCGACACCGTCGGCCTCGGCGATCCGCACCGTTCCCGACGCGAGGAGCCGAGAGAAGTGCTCACGCCGGGCCTCGCTCGCCGAGAACGGCTCGCTCCCCCACTGGCCGGTCCGCCCGGCGGCGGCAAGCCACGCCACCGCCTCGTCCATGAGGTCCAGGACGACCGCGAGGTCGTCCGGCCCGCCGTCGCGCAGGCTCAGCTGCTCACGCCTGATGGGATCCGGTACTGGTCGGGACACGTGCCGATCCTGCCAGATCCTCCCCCACCGCAGCGGTCGTCCCGTTCGTGCGCAGCGCAGCCGCCGCCGTCACCACCACGACGACCGCCGCCGCGACGCCCAGCACGCCCGCCACGGCCGCGAGCGCCGTCGGCTCGCGGTAGAGCCCGGGCTGCGCGGGTGTCAGGAGCTCGGCGAAGAGCCAGCTGATGAGGTCCGCCGTCGCGACCGCGCCCCAGAGCGGCACGAGCAGGCGTGGCCGCCAGGCGAGCCCGGCGGCCACCCCGAGGAACACGGGCAGGGCCACGGGGAGCAGGTACCGCGGGTAGGTGCCACCGCCTGCGGCGGTGTACAGCACCTGGACGGACGCGGAGACGACGACGGCGGCCCACGGCAGCAGGGCGATCAGCGACCGGTCGACCGGGTGCTCGGCGCCGTCGTCGGACGTCCCGACCGGCCGACGCGAGAACCCGGTGACCCGGCCAACCCCGGCCACCAGCGCGACGACCAGGGGCGCCCAGACGAGAAGCGTCGCCGTGACGGCGAGCGTCGTGGCGGAGTACGGCGTCGTGGGCGGGACGCGGCCGGCCCACCAGAAGAAGTCGGGCAGCCGGGCCCAGGTGACCGGGTCGAGCAGGACCGCCCACACGGGCCGCTCCACGCGGACCTGGTTCGCGAGCGCCCAGTCGAAGTGCGAGCCCTGGAGGTTCCCGGTGAGGTCGAGGTTGCGGGCGTAGAACCAGCCGGCGGCCACCAGGACGGTCGCCGGTCCGCCGACGGCGAGGCCCACGACGGGGGCCCAGCGCCCTCGGCCGTGCGCCGCACGCAGAGAGCCCGCCAGCACGACGAACCCGGCCACGACGACGGCGACGAGCGCCGTGGACAGCCGGGACAGCGCCGAGGCCGCCGCAAGGAGCGACAGGGCGACGACGAGCCGGGTGCCCAGGCCGCGCCGGATCGCCGTCGCGCCCACCCCGAACATCGTGGTGACGCAGAGGGTGGCGACGAGGTCGTTGAAGGCGTTCCCGCCCGCGTGCGCGACGGCGGCCGCGAGGCCCGCCACCATGGCCACGAGCTGCGGCAGCGGGCTCCCCGGGCGGCACAGCCGTCCCGCGCTCCACCAGGCCGCGACCACGAACAGCCCGGCGAGGAGCACGTTCACCGCGCGGGCGGCGTAGACGGCGGCGACGGGCTGCCCGGCGTCGGCCAGCGGCCCGACGAGCCACGCGACGAGCAGGTAGTACAGGGGCGGGTGCTGGGCGGTCCACTGCACGGGGGGAAGCACGGCGCCGTCGGGCCGGTGCTCGAGGCCCTCCTCGAAGACGGGGAGCTCGCCGTGCCACACCTGGTAGGCGTAGTCGACGTGCGCGGGCTCGTCACCGGTGACGTAGGGCGGGTCGGTGAGCAGCACGGTCAGCGACAGCAGCACCGCGCAGAGGACCGCCGCGCCGGGCGTGCGGATCACGTGAGCCTGACCAGTCCCGCCTCGGCGATGTTGCGGACCCGTTCCCGCCCGCGCTGGGTCAGCAGCAGCACCAGCATGAGGAACGCGACGGACATCGCCCCCACCATGATGAACAGGTAGGCGCCGTGCAGCGACGAGTCCAGCGGGGCCACGAGCCCCGCGAGCACGGAGACCGCGACGACCGCCATGGTGCCGGCCCGCGGCAGCCGGAGCGGCGCCAGGAACGGCATCAGCCCCAGGAGGTACCACAGGTGGACCACGGGGCTGAGGAGCAGAAGACCGCCGACCAGGACGGCGGTCCCCCGTACCGCGTCCGCGGGGTCCCCTGTGGGCCGGCGCAGCGCGGTCCACCCGACGAGCACGAGCATCGCGACCATGGCCAGGCCCCGGGCCAGGTCACGGAACAGGGTGGGCTCCAGGCCGGTCCCGAGCATCGCGGACGCCCAGTCGAGGCCGCGGCCCACCAGCGTGGGCACCGAGAGCAGGGTGTCGATGCTGGCCGGGACGCCGAGCGCCCCGATCCAGCCCACCCCGAGCCCCCACAGGATGCCCGTCCCGGCCAGGGTCCCCAGCGAGACCACGGCGACGAGCGCCAGACGACGGAGCCGGTCGACGAGCAGGGCCCCCGCGGGGAGCGACACGAGCACGACCAGCACGCAGACGAGACCGCCCGGCAGCTTGACGGCAGCGGCCAGCCCGCCGAGCACGGCCCCGGAGACCCAGCCGTGCTCGACGGCAGCCACCAGGGCGGCGGCCATGAGGCCCACCATCAGCAGGTCGTTGTGCAGGCCGCCGACGCCGTTGGCCACCATCAGCGGCGAGGCGAGGACGACGGCGGAGGCCAGTGCCGGGTTGGCCCCCGTCCAGCCGGCCATCCTCGGCACCGCCCAGGCCAGGAGGACGAGCCCGGCCAGGGCCACCACGCGGTGCCCCACCACGAGCACCCACGGGTTGCCTGTCAGCCCCGCCCCGAGGTCGCCGAAGATCAGCGGCAGCGGGCCGTACGGCGTGGGCGTGTCCATCCAGCGGGGGTCCACGGCCTCGACGATGGTCCCCGTGAGGACCCCCGGCCCGTGGTCGTACGGCGAGGCCCCGACGTGGACGAGCATCCCCTGCGCGGCGTACGACCAGCCGTCCCGGGAAAAGAGCGGAGGTGCGGGCAGCAGCGGCAGGGACCAGAGGACGGTAGCCCGGCGGACCAGGGCCAGCGCTGCGCCGCGCTCTGCCCCGTCGACGCCTGCGACGGCCCGGCACAGGGCCAGCCACGCAGCGGCGAGCATGCCCAGCCCGAGAAGCACGACGCACAGTCCGGCCATACGGCCTGCGGTCTGTCCCCGGACGGCGGCCAGCTGCTCGCCCGCCAGGATCGGTACCGACTCGGGCAGTGCGGAGACCACCAGGCCCCCGAGCAGGACCAGCACGCTTCCGGCCACGCCACGGGTCAGCACGCTCGAAAGATAGGACCGGCCCGATACCTCGCGCTGACGCCCGCATGAACGCCACCGATACACGGAGTGTCCGGAAGGCGAACTTTCAGCCCGCCCGGACGACCACCGACATCACCGCCCAGGGCGGCAGCTCCACGTCGAGCACGAGCACCCCGGTCGAGGGCACCTCGAGCGTGGTGCGGCGCAGGTCGTCCGCGACGCGGCGCAGGTGTGCCTCCACCTCCCGGGAGAGGTTGAGCGGCTCGCCCAGCCGGTGCCACTCCTCGGCGGGGTTGCCGTGCTCCCAGTCGAGGACCTCGACGTCCACCCGGGCCCCCGGAGCAAGGCCCTCGATCGCGTGGTGGACCCGCCGGCCGGGCCCGAGGTCGGCGAGCCGGCGGGTGGCCCCGTAGGAGCTCTCCGACCCGATGGGAGCCCAGCCCATCTCGTCCGGGTAGTTGAAGAACACCGCTGCCACGTCGCCCGTCGCGCTCGCCCGGGTCACGACGCCGTGCGGGGCGTCCAGAAGGACGGTGTCCCCCAGGCGCCCGAGCATCGCCAGCGCATGGAACGTGGGCTTGTGGATCCCCTGCTCGTTGACCAGCCCGAACCCGCCGTGGAACGGCCCGATGCCCGCGCCGCCCTCCTCGAAGACGTCCGTGAACGTCCAGTAGGCGATCGAGTCGGCCAGCCCGGCGCAGCCGAGGAAGGCGCGCGTGATGTACGTGGCGGCGAACAGCGTGTCGTGCATCGCGTCCCGGCTCGACGGCGAGCTCGACCACTCCGTGATGTGCACCTGCGCGTCCGGGTACGGGCTGCGGGCGATGACGTCGCGCAGCACCGTCAGGTCGTCGAGGGTGGCGTCGGCGTGGCGCCGGATCTCCGTGGCCCGGCCGTCGGAGCCGAAGGCGTAGTCCGTCGGGTACAGGTGCGTGGACACGAAGTCGACGGGGACGCCGCGCTCGCCGCACCAGTCGAGGAACTCCTCGATCCAGACCGGGCGCCAGTCGAGCGCGTCCGGGTCTGCGGCCGCGGCCGTGGCGTGCTCGGCCGACCGGTCCTGCGTCTCGCCCTTGTAGCGGTCGTCGGGCACGAAGACGCTCGTCGACGGCCCGCCGACGACCAGCCGCGGGTCGATGTCCTTGATCGCGGTCGCGGTGGCCGCGTAGAGCTCGAAGTACTCGGTCCTGGTCCCGGTCCAGAAGTGCGGCACCAGGTTGGGCTCGTTCCACACCTCGAACGGCCAGCGAATCACCTCCTCGAGCCCGTACCGGTCGATCCAGTGCCGCACGGTCGTGGTGACCAGCTCGACCCACCGGCCCAGGTCGCGGGGAGGGCTGCAGTGGGCCTTCCACCAGAACACCGTCTCCGTCCGGGTCGCGAGCTCGCGCGGCATGAACCCGAGCTCGACGAAGGGCCTCGCCCCGGTCGCGAGGATCGCGTCGAACACCTTGTCGACGTAGCTGAAGGTGTACACCGGCTCGGCCAGCGGGGTGGGCGGGCCGAAGCCGCCGCCGTCGGACGCCCGGTAGACGAACATGTCGTCGTGGAACACGCCGTGGAACCGGACGTACCGGGCTCCGAGCACGCTGACAGCCTCGCGGAACTGAACCTGCCAGTCCGCCCGCAGCGCCTCGTTGGCCCGGCCCGCACCCAGGCACTCGTTCCAGACGTGCTTGAGGGCGGGCCCCGACCGCTGCCGGGCATCGACGGTGTAGTCGGGTCGTGTCGCGTCGGTCATGGCTATCCCTTCACCGCGCCGGTGAGCCCACCGACGATGCGGCGCTCGAAGGCCGAGAAGAAGAGCAGGGCGGGGATCGTCGACAGCGACACGAACGCCAGCACCCGCGCCGTGTCGACGGAGTACTGCGAGGCGAACGCCTGCACGCCGAGCGGCAGCGTGTAGAGGGCGTCGTCGCTGAGGAGGAACAGCGGCAGCATGTAGCTGTTCCAGCTCCCGACGAACGCCAGGATGCCGACCGTGACGACGCCGGGCATCGAGAGCGGGACGACCATCCGGGCGAAGAAGCCCAGCCGGCTCGCGCCGTCGATGGACGCCGCCTCCTCGAGGTCCTTGGGGATCGCCCTCAGGAACGGCACCAGGATGATCACGGTGGTCGGCAGCGCGAACGCGATCTGGGGCAGGATGATGCCCGCCAGCGTGTTCGTCAGCCCGAGGTCCCGGACCAGGATGTAGAGCGGCGTGATCGCCACCGTCATGGGGAACATCAGGCCTGCAGCGAAGAGCCCGTACATGGCCTCCTTGCCCCGGAACGGATAGCGGGCGATGACGTAGCTCGTCATCAGGCCCAGCACCACGACGCCCACGGTCGTGCCGATCCCGCACACGAGGGAGTTGAACAGCTCGCGCCAGAAGAGCTCGCCCGTGAGCACCGTCAGGTAGTTGCCGACCTGCCACGGGTCGGGCAGACCGGCCGGCGACTGGATGATCTGCGAGTTGGTGCGGAACCCGCCCAGCACGATGTACGCCACCGGGCCGATGCACAGCCCCACCAGGAGGAACGCCACGAGGTAGGCGGCCGGGCTGCCCCACCCGCCGCTGGCGTGCGACCGGCGGAGCGTCGCGGGCGTCGTCGTCGGGCGCATCAGGTGGCTCCTCCGGTCAGGGCGCCCTCGGTGTCACGGCGCAGGACGTAGCGCTGGTAGATCAGCGCGATGACGAGCGAGATCACGAAGATGACCACGGCGACCGCGTTGCCGTAACCGAAGTTGCCGGAGATGCGGCCGTTGACGACCATGTACGTCGCCATCGTCGAGGTGCCCGCGGTGGCGGCCACGTACTGGCCCCACATCACGTACACGAGGTCGAACACCTGCAGCGACCCGATGATCGACAGGAACGCCCAGATCCGGATCGTCGGGCCGAGCAGCGGCAGGGTGATGTGCCACTGGGTCTTCCAGTACGACGCGCCGTCGATCGCGGCCGCCTGGAGGATCTCCTCGGGGATGCTCTGCAGGCCTGCCAGCATGAGGATCACGGCGAAGCCGATGTACTTCCAGACCAGGACGAGCATCAGGGACCAGATCGCCCTGTCCGGGTCGGCGAGCCAGTCCTGGCGCAGGGAGTCCAGCCCCGCACGGGTGAGCAGGTCGTTGACGGCGCCGTTGGTCTGCAGCATGAGTCCCCACCCGGTGCCGACGATGACCTCGGAGATCACGTACGGCACGAAGATGAGCACCCGGATGAGCGAGCGGCCGCGCATCCGCTTGTTCAGCAGCAGCGCGACACCGATGGCCGCCGGGCCCTGGAGCACCAGCGACATCACCAGGATGAAGCCGTTGTGCGCGAGGGCGTCCTGGAACGCCGGGTCGGCGAGGATGAGCTGGTAGTTCTTGAGCCCGACGAAGTCCGTGGGCGGCCCGTACCCCTTCCACCGGAAGAACCCGTAGTAGGCCGCCATGAGGACGGGGAAGATCACGAACGCGACGAAGACGACGATGCCGGGTCCGGCGAGCAGCGCGATCTCCGCCCACTTGCCCCACGGGAGCCGGCGTCGGCTCCCGTGGGGCGGACGTGCGTCCTTCATGTGGGCTAGCCCTTGGCCGCGGCGTCGGTCATCGCCTTGACGATGCCCTCGGCGTCGGACTTGCCGGCCAGCATGTCGACGACCGCCTGGTTGAGGGCTGTGCCGACGTTCTGGCCGTAGTTGGTGTCGAGCCAGTCGGACACGTAGGTGGCGTTGGCGAGCGCGTCCATCATCTGGAGGTTGTACGGCTCGGTGACCGCGTCCTTGGCCTCCTTGTTGAGCGGGATGGTGCCGAACGCCTGGTAGAAGCTCTCCTGGTTCTCCGGCGAGTTCATCAGGGCGATGAAGTCCGCGCAGAGCTCCTTCGGAGCGGTCGCCGAGCAGGAGAACCCGCCCCCGCCGCCCATGAACGCGCCCGGGTCACCGGCGCCGTCGGGCACCTGCGGGAACGGGAACCAGCCGAGGTCGGGCAGCGGCTTCTCGTCGGGCGTCAGCGACATGACGACACCGGGCTGCCAGGCGCCCATGAGCTCCATCGCTGCCTGGTGGTTGGCGAGGAGGCCGGCGGAGGAGCTGGCGCCCTGCTGGGCCGACGTGGAGAGGAAGCCCTCGTTGAACGGCTCGAGCGCCGCGAGGTCCGCGAGGTCCTGGCCGGCCGCGAGGAAGCACGGGTCGGAGAAGTCGAGCGTCGTGTTCGTCTCGGTCAGCGTCTCCTGCGAGCACTCGCGCAGCGCGAAGAAGTAGAACCAGTGCGCCGCGGGCCACGCGTCCTTGCCGCCCAGGGCGATCGGGGTGATGCCCGCTGCCTTGAGCTTCTCGATGGCGGCGTAGAGGTCGTCCATCGTCTCGGGCGTCTCGGTGATACCGGCCTGCGCGAAGAGGTCCTGGCTGTACCAGATGCCGCCCGGCTGGATGAGCTGGGGGCCTGCGAGGAGCTTGCCGTCGATGGTGAGCGCGTCGTAGGCGGCGTCGCCGAGCTGCTCGCGCAGCTCCGGGGCGTCGACGGCGGTGCCCGTGAGGTCGAGGAGCTGACCGGCGGCCGCCATGTCCTTCATCTTGCCGCCGCCGCGCTGCATGAAGACGTCGGGAGCGTCGCCCGAGTTGAGCGCGGTCTGCAGCTTGCCGTCGACCTCCTCGTTCTGGATGTGCTGCGCCTCGACCGTGACGTTCTCGTGCGTGGCCTCGTACTGGGCGGCCACGTCGTCGAACCAGTCCTTCCCGGGGCCGGTCGTGTAGTTGGTCCAGACAGTGAGCGTGTACGGCTCGCCCTCCGCGACCTCGGTGCCCTCGGGCCCGGCGCTGCTGGAGCAGGCGGAGAGCGCGAGCGCTCCCGCGAGGATGCCGGCCGCGGTGGCCGCGGCCTTGCGGCGGTTCGTGATGGTCATCGTCGACGATCTCCCTGGTTGTCCGCGTCTCGGCGTCGGTGCCGGACACACGTAAGGTATATCGATAAACTCAGTGGGCGAGAGTTCACCACCGCACCTCCTGGGTCGTCAAGCAGGCTCCTGGATCGTGGCCGTTCCGTGATGCGCTCGCGGCGCAGGATGTGCCGACCCGGGCAGGCCTGGCAGAGTGACCCGACGTGGGAGAACGACGCAGGACCCAGATGAGCGACGTGGCCAAGGCCGCGGGCGTCTCGTTGATGACCGTCTCGAACGTGCTCAACGGGCGCCCCAACGTGGGAGCGGAGACGCGGCTGCGGGTCCTCGAGGTCGTCGACCAGCTCGGATACGAGATCAACCTGACGGCACGCCGGCTCCGGTCCGGGCGGACCGGCGCGATCAGCCTCATCGTGCCCCGGTTCGACCACCAGTACTACAGCGAGCTGGCGGCGCGAATCTCCGACGTCCTCGCTCCGGAAGGGCTGCACCTCGTCGTCGAGCAGTCCGGCGCCAGCCGCGAGAGAGAGCTCTCCGCCCTCTCGCTCGCCCGGCTTCAGCAGTACGACGGCGTCCTGCTGAGCGCCGTCGGCCTCGACTACCGCGACCTGGACCGGATCCACCCGGACGTGCCGATCGTCCTCCTCGGGGAGCAGGACGTGCCCGACCGGTACCACCGCATCCGGATGGGCAACGTCTCCGGGGCGCGGCTCGCGACCGAGCACCTGCTCGCGTGCGGCGCACGGCGGGTCGCCGTGCTCGGCGGCAGGCTCGAGGCACCCCACCCGGAGATGGCGACCTACCGGGCGCGCGGCTGGGCCGAGGCTCTGGAGGCAGCCGGCCTGAGCCCGGACCCCGCACTGGTGGTCCCCCTCGAGACCTTCTCGATCGCGGAGGCTCGCGCCGCGATCGCGGAACGGGTCCGGGGCGGGCTCGAGGTGGACGGCGTCCTCGGCGTCACCGACGAGGTGGCGATCGGGGCGATGGCCGGCCTGCGCGACGCGGGCCGCACCGTGCCCGACGACGTCCAGGTCGTCGGGTTCGACAACCTGCGGATCTCCGAGCACGTCGGACCAGGCCTCACCAGCGTCGACCCCGGGCACGACGCGATGGTGTCCCAGGCCCTGCGGCTCCTGCGCCGGCAGCTGGACGACAAGGGGGCCACGCCGGAGCACGTCGTCAGCGACGTCACCCTGGTGGTGCGCGGGAGCACGCGCACGTGGTGACGATGTCCGACGTCGCGCGCGAGGCAGGCGTCTCCGTCATGACCGTCTCGAACGTCCTGAGCGACCGCCGCCCGGTCGGCGCGCCCATCCGGGCGCGGGTCCTCGCAGCCGCAGAGGCGCTCGGATTCGAGGGCGTGAACCTCACCGCCCGCCACCTGCGGGCCGGGCGGACCGACACGATCGCGCTGATCGTCCCGAGCTTCCACGACTACTTCGGCGAGGTCGCCGACGCGATCGCGCCGCTGGTGGAGGCCCAGGGGCGCCATCTCGTCCTGGAGCGGACGAGCGCCAGCCCGGAGCACGAGATGGAGTCGCTCAGCGTCCCGCGGCTGCACCTCTACGACGGCGTCCTGGTGTCGGTGGCCGCGCTCGACCGCGAGCAGCTCGACCGCGTCCGGACGCCGAAGCCCATCGTGCTCCTGGGCGAGCGCGACGTGCCCGACCGGTTCGACCACATCCGGCTGGCCAACGAGGAGGGCGCGCGCCTCGCGACCGGCCACCTGATCGAGGGCGGCTCCCGGCGGATCCTCGCGCTCGGCTGCACCCACGAGAGCACCCACATGATGACCACCGACCGGCGCGTCGGGTGGGAGACGGCGCACCGCGAGGCCGGCCTGCCCGTCGACCAGCGGTACGTCGTGCCGCTCCCCACCTACTCGTCGCAGAGCGCCCGCGACGCCGTCCTGGACCTCGTCGCGTCCGGCCTGCCGTTCGACGGCATCTTCGCCGCCACCGACGTCATGGCCCTCGGGGCGGTCTCCGCGCTGGCCGAGAGCGGGCGGCGCGTGCCGGACGACGTCCAGCTCGTCGGGTTCGACAACCTCGAGCTGTCGAGCTTCGTGCCGCCGGGGATCACCTCGATCGACCCGAACCATCCCGGCGTCGCGCAGGAGGCCGTCCGGCTGCTGCACCGGCGGATGGCCGACGGCGCCGCCCCGGCGGAGCACCTCGTCGCACCGGTGCGGCTCGTGGTGCGCGGGTCCACCCGAGCCCGCCGTTAGGTCCGTTTCGCCGGGATCCCTTGTGCGGCGCGAACCGCCCGTGTAACGTTAAAAAGGAGTCAAGGCCAGGCTCTCGCAACAACGATGTTAGCGCTCACATCCTGGCTCTCGCCGTCGTGCCGAGGAAGGCCCGCGGCGTGCGCCCAGACGACCCAGGTTTCCGACGAGTTGAGGAGCAATGATGCGCACACGAAGGTCCGTCGTCCTGAAGGCACTGGGGGCGGCCACCGCCCTCGTGCTGGCCTCGGTCGCGGCGACAGCCCCGATCCAGGCCTCCCCCGCGGCCGCGGCGAGCAGCAACCTGCTCACGAACGGTGACATGGAGAACGGCACGACCGGCTGGTCCGTGTTCGGCGCCGGGTCGCTGGCCTCCGTCACGAGCCCCGTCCACGGCGGCGCCCGGGCCCTCGCCCGGACGGGCCGCACGGCGTCGTGGCACAGCCCCGCCCAGACCGTGACCTCGGTGCTCACCAACAACACCAGCTACACCGCCAGCGTGTGGGTCCGCTCGCAGAGCGGCACCCCCACCGGCAAGGTCACGCTGGCCATCACCGCCGGTGGCACGACGAACTACCTGACCCTCGCGCAGGGCGCCGTGAGCTCGTCCGGCTGGACGCAGCTCACCGGGACCGCGACGGCGAGCTGGTCCGGCACCCTGTCGTCCGCGTCGTTCTACGTCGAGACGACGGCCGGGACCGACGGCCTCTACATCGACGACGCCTCGCTGGTCAGCAACGCGCCGCCGACGGGCGGGACGTGCGACCTGCCGTCGTCGTACCGGTGGTCGTCGACCGGTGTCCTGGCCCAGCCGCGGTCGGGGTGGGCGTCGCTGAAGGACTTCACGACGGCGCCGTACAACGGCAAGCACCTCGTCTACGCCACGACCCATGACTTCGGGACGTCGTGGGGCTCGATGAACTTCGGGCTGGTGAACAACTTCTCCGAGCTGGGCACGGCCTCGCAGAACGCGATGTCCTCCGCCACCGTGGCCCCGTCGCTGTTCTACTTCGCCCCCAAGAACATCTGGGTGCTGACCTACCAGTGGGGCGCGGCCGCGTTCATGTACCGCACCTCCAGCGACCCGACCAACCCCAACGGCTGGTCCGCCGCCAGCCCCCTGTTCACCGGCAGCATCTCCGGCTCCAGCACCGGCCCGATCGACCAGACGGTCATCGGTGACGGAACGAACATGTACCTGTTCTTCGCCGGGGACAACGGCAAGATCTACCGGGCCAGCATGCCGATCGGGAACTTCCCCGGAAACTTCGGCTCCTCGTACACCACGATCATGACCGACACCACGAACAACCTGTTCGAGGCTCCCCAGGTCTACAAGCTCCAGGGCCTGAACAAGTACCTCATGATCGTCGAGGCCATCGGCACCAACGGCCGCTACTTCCGGTCCTTCACCGCCACCAGCCTCTCCGGCTCCTGGACACCCCAGGCCGCGACCGAGGCCAACCCCTTCGCGGGCAAGGCCAACAGCGGCGCCACCTGGACCAACGACATCAGCCACGGCGAGCTCATCCGTACCAGCGCCGACCAGACCATGACGGTCGACGCCTGCAACCTGCAGCTGCTCTACCAGGGTCGCTCACCCAGCTCCGGCGGCGACTACGGCCTGCTGCCCTACCGGCCCGGCCTCCTCACGCTGCAGCGGTAGGGCCGGGGCCTCGCAGCTGAGCGCCGCGCACCCGGGGTGGGGTGCGCGGCGCTCGGCGGGGCAGCCTCCCGGGTCAGCGGCTCAGCTCGATGAGCGCCAGCAGCGCCCGGGCGTAGGCGTCAGCCGGCTCCGGGGCGTTGAACGCGCGCGCCTGCCCGAGGAGCTCGACCTCGACCTCGTAGGCGCCCCCGGTGCGGCGCAGCGCGCGGAAGCTCGACCGCAGGAGGGTCCGCAGCTGGTCCTCTCGCGGCAGCCAGAGCGCGTCCTCGATCGCGACCGAGTCGAGCGCCCACTCGGTGGTGCCGTTGAAGCCGAGGATGGTGCCGGTGGGGTACTCCCGCGCCTCGATGGTCATCGTGCTCACGGTGAAGACGTCGCCCGCGAGCTCGGGCGCGTCGATGCGGAACTGGTCACCGTCGACCGGGTTCCAGACCAGGCCGGCGTCGCGCAGGTCGGTGGCGAGATCGGTGGAGATCACCGGTCCATGATCCCTCAGAACGGTGGTGCCTCGTCGTTCGGTGGTGTGTCGGGGGTCGGTGCCGTGACCGGGATCGGCTCCCCGGTGCCCGGGGTGGGCCCGTGGAGGCGGGCGTGGTCGTGGGCGCGCAGGCTCGCGGGTGTGCGGGGGCTGGGCGGGTTGGTGGTGGTCGTGGGGCTGTGCTGGGTAGGCGGGCGGGTGTAGGAGTGTCCCGTGGGCGCGGTCCAGACGGTGGTGCCTGTGCTGTGGTCGCGGTGGGCGGTCCAGCCGTGGTGGGTCTTGGCGTTGTGGTGTCGGCGGCACAGGACCTGCAGGTTCGTCGCGCGGGTCTGGCCAGGGGTCCCGGCGGGGAGGGTCGCGGGGTCCAGGGCGTGGTCGAACGTGACGGTGTGGTCCAGGTCCGCGGTGGTGCCGGGCCGGTCGCACTGGGGGAACTGGCAGGTGTGGTCCCGGGTGATGACCGCGGCGCGCAGCACCGGGCCGGGAGCGTAGGTGTGGGTGGAGTGGTCGGTGAGGATGCCGGTGATCGGGTCGGTGAGCAGCCGTTGCCAGGTGCCGGTTGCAGGGCCGGCGCCGGTGGGTGGTGCGGCGAGCAGGGCGGCGGTGTCGGCGTCCACGGGGCCGTACCCGTCCAGGTATCCGGGCTCGTCGTCGCGTCCCAGCAGGGTCGAGGCCGCGACCGTGACGCGGATCGTGGGACGTACCGGCAGGACCGTGACCTGCACGGGTCCAGGCGGGGTCTCCTCGCCGGTTCGGGTCTCCTCTCCGGGCCCGGCGTCCCCCGGCTGCGTGTGCGGCTCGGTGGGCAGGATGAGGCGGCCGGTCAGGACGGCGGTGAGGACGTCGGCGCGGGCCTGGGGCAGGGTGCGGTCCTTGCCGGCTCGTTTCAGGGCACGGCCGGCGCTGTCCAGGGTGTCCCATACCGCGGTCGCGTCGGCGGCGGGGAGCAGGGCCGAGAGCCAGGCCATGGTGCCGCCCTCGACCGGGTCGAGGTAGACCGCGCGCCCGTCGTGGTCGTGGCGGGCGACCTCGGCGGGGGTGAGGTGACGGCGGGCGTGGGCGCGCATCCGGTCCCTCACCCAGGAGCGTGAGTGCGCTGCGGCCTGGGGCAGCACGTCGGCGATGGCCTGCGCCCGCTGCTCGACGGTCAAGGTGGTGCCCGCGGTCAGGACCAGGTCCGTCTTGACGACGTCGATCTCGCCGCTGACCAGGGCGGTGGCTACCTGCGGATGGCGGGCCAGGCCCGCGCCGCGGGCCATGACCCGGTCGGCCTCACCGGTCGGGACCCGAAGGCGCGCGCCGAGCTCGACCGCGGCGTGGGCCTGCTGGGCCGACCAGCCCCGACGCCGGCCGAGCTCGGCGGCGACCGTGGCCTGAGCCGCCGTCGCCCAGCCGACCAGCCTCGCCCAGGCGGCGGCCACGTCCAGCAGCGTCGCCTCGTCCGCGTCCGCCAGCACAGCGCGATCGCCCGAGCCCGTGACCGTACCGGCCACGCTGCCAGCCACGGCGCCGACCACGGGACCGGTCACCGCCTCCAGCAGCTCGGCAAGCCCCGCCCCTGCGGGCACGCCCGCCAGCGCCGCCACCGAGGCCGGGCGGCCGCCGTCGGGCACAGGGGCCGGGCGGCCGCCGTCGGGCACCGCCGTACGCATCCGGAGAACCACCGGCGACCACCCCCGACCAGGCCAGACCGGGCCGCCACGCGGCCCGCGCCGGACCCCCTGCCCGACACCCCAACCCTAGTCGAACACCCGTGCCACAGCAACATATATGCAGGCTGGTGCACAAGTATTCGGGAGCCGGTGGCCGGTTCGCGGCTCAGGCCTCCAGCCGGCGGATCACCACGCTCGGCGTCGTCGCGGCAGACCCGCCCGGCGCCGACGAGACCGTCTCCGGGATGCGGACGTCCACGAGCCGGGCCCGGCCCTCGCCGAAGATGCTGAACTCGTCGCCGGGCGAGATCACGATCTTCGCCGTCTCGCCGCCCTCGCCCTGGATGGTCAGGCGGGCGATCAGGCCGGTCTCCCGGCGGACCGCCGTCATGACGCCGATGGTCGTGGCGCCGATCCTGGCCCGGGAGGCCAGCGGGATGACCACGTCGTCCTGCTGGGCGTCGGCTGCGTTCTCGGTCATGTCGTCTCCTTGCTGCGTGTCAGTCACCGGGCTTCTCGCTCACCACGACATTGCTGAAGTTCTTCTTGAACTCCTCCTCCGTGAGCGTCACGTAGTGAGGCTCACCCGCGTTGGGACCCCACGGGTTCATGAGCCGGACGTTCCCGTCCTCGTCCACGCTGTCCACCATGTAGGCGTGACCACCCACGATGTCGTCATGGTCCACGTCCTTCGGCGTCCAGGCGACCACGGGCTTCCCGTCGGCCAGGTCGTCACGGATCTCGCCGGTGCTGCGCTCGTTCCAGGGCAGGAACGCGTCCGTGGAGTACTCGTCGGCGTCCTTGCCCGTCATCATCTTCATCATGTCCTGCGGCCACTGGGACTGGATGTTGTCGTAGCCGCCTCGGAACTGCGCGGCGGCCTTCTCGTAGATGCTCACCCAGGCGGGGTTGCCGTCCGCGCCCATGGCCGCGGGGTCGATGAGGCTCCCCTCGACCTTGACCTCCACCGGGTTGCCGTCCTCGTCGTAGAGGGTGACGGTGTAGGTGTTGGTGTCCGCGTCGTACTTCATGTGCTCCTGGAGCCACTCGGGGTCCGCCTTGGCCATCGCCGCGGCCGACGCGAGCAGGCTGCAGTCACCCATCTGGCCCTGGGAGATGTTGTCGGGCCGGAACTCGTCCTCGTCCAGGTCCACGGGGTCGATGGGCTTGTGCTCGCCGTTGTCGGTCGGGTTGCCCTCGGTCGACTGGGGTGCGCCGTTCCCGCCGGCACCGCCGCCGGCACCACCACCGGCTCCGCCCGCGCCGCCGCCGCCGTTGCTCTTGCGCTCCTGCGCCTCGGCGTTCGCCGCGAGACGGGTCGCCATGTCGGCGAGCGCCGCGCCCGCCGCGGCGATGGCCGGGCGGTGCTGACCGCGCCACTCGGACACGAACGCCTCCCGGTTGGGCCCCTTCCAGGGCGCGCTCGCCACAGCGGGGTCGACAGAACGCGGCACGTCCTGCAGGTCCTCGCCCCAGGAGCCGAGACGTCGTCCCAGCTCCCGGAGCTGCTGGACGTCCGCTCCCCAGAACTCGCTCATATGGTCTCCGTGCGGGGTAGGGCGCGGCGGTGGCCGCGCGTGCAGTACTTTCGGGATGGTTCAGAACGATCTCGACGCGCGGGGGAACGACGATGCCGAAGACCGACCACACCAGCGGCCTGGCTCTGGCCTGCGCGGCACTGGCCGTCGGGATGCTCAGCGGGTGCACCGCCCAGGCCGACCCGCCCGGCGACGTCACCACGCCGCTCCCGCCGGTCGAGGACCCGGTGGCCCAGGTGGAGCTCGACGACGCCGAGGCGCACTACGGCGACCTCCTGCGGGAGGTCACGGGCGTGGTCGACGGCGCGACGGGCTCCCCCGCCGAGTGGACCCCGGAGTACGAGGCCTCGGCGGCCGCGTCCGACGCCGGGTGCGCGTTCTCGTCCGAGCGGCTCCGCGCCGACGTCGACGTGGACGCGGCCACCTGGTCCGAGATCGCCGACGCCGTGGCCCCCGTCCTGGCGGAACGCGGCTTCGCGGAGCCGGTCGAGGGCGACGGCACAGGCGGCTGGCTCTCGCTGTCGGCCCAGGACCCGTCCGGTGCCGTCTTCGAGCTGCGCTCGAAGGGGCGGGTCGACGTCGACGTCGACGGCGCGCTGGTCTCGACGGACGGCGCCTGCACGCTCACCCACTGATCCCCCCACGTCCCTCGGCTCGGCGAGGTCACGTTACGGGCGCGGCGCCCGGACGGCCAGCCCGCCCGACGGGGAGGACTCCCCATGGCATGCACTCAGAGCCGGCGGCGTCACGCTAAGGTCCAGCGCGTGACTGCGCGCAGCTTCCGAGCCCACCCGGGCCCCACACCCGTCGCACGCACCCTTGCGGCGGGTGTGGTCGGCCTCGCCGTCATCGCAGCGCTCGGGGGATGCAGCCAGCCGGACGGCGAGGCGCCGTCCGCCGCGGCATCGACCACCGCAGCCCCGAGCCCGTCCCCGGCTGTCCAGCATCAGCCGCTCGGCGCCGCTCTGCCGGCGGAGGGCTGGCCCGACGCGACCTACTGGCACGTCCGGACGACGACCACCATCGAGGCGTGCGGTCCCGTCGTCACACAGAGTGGCGAGGCCTGGTTCGCCCGCAGCGGCCCCTCGGTGTTCGTGACCGACGGCGGAGCGCCCACCGCCGGCCCCGCGGCGTTCAGCGCGGGAACGGGAAACGTCGCGCTGACGTGGGGCGACCTGGAGGCCCTCCCGACCGGCTCGGCCGCGCTTGCCGGGCACCTGCCCGAACCACAGAACGACTTCGGCGGCGCCCGGACCGTCCCGGAGCTCGAGCTGGCGACCCAGCTGCTCTCGGGCGCCCCGACGCCCCGTGGCGTGCGGATCGCGGCCTGGGACCTGCTGGCGTCCCACCCGGAGGCGGTCGTGACCCAGGACGCGACAGACTCGCAAGGGCGTCCGGGCTGGTCGGTGGCCCTCACCCGGGGTGGCCAGACGAAGACACTCGTCGTCGACCCGGCCCTGCTGACGGTGCTCGAAAGGAGTCAGGACCTCGGGTCGTGCCCGGAGTCGGCGTCGCCGAGCACACGCCGCACGACCTATCTGGACCAGGGCCCCATCACGGAGCTGCCACCCGAGCTGGTGAGCTTCGCGGAGGCTGCGAGCTCCTGACCTGCCTCGGCCACCGGCCACACAGCGCGGCGGTCCTCCCGCGCCGGCCCCCGCGCGACCAGGAGCACGGGCCCGAACGCGTCCAGCGGCAGCAGCCCTTCCGTCGTGACGAACCCGTCGAACACGTCGGCGTGGGACACCGCCAGCACGTCGGTCATGGTCTGGTCGACGGCGGCGCGGAGCAGCTCCGCGTCGATCGCCCCCGTCCGGAACGTGCCTGCGAACGTGTCGTCGCCGTTGTGCGGCTCGGGCGGGCGGAACGGGAGCGCGTCCTCGCCCGGCAGCGGCCCCGCCCCGTGCCGGGTCGCGTAGGTACGGGTGCACCCCACGGTCCGCACCTGCTCGATCCCCGCGGCGCGAGCGAGAGCCCGCGCATTGGCCGGGGTGGTCGTGGACCAGGTGGTGTGGGGCTGGAAGCCGAAGCTCTCGTCGAGCCAGAAGCCCTGCGCGCCCTCGAACACCGTGTGCCCGGTGGAGAGCTCGTCGAGCAGGCGCCCCGAGTCCACCACCGTGAACGCCACCGCGGCCTCGCACTGCGACCGGGCCGCGGCGGCGGCGCGGTCCGCGCTCACCCAGGCCGGGTCGAGCACGCCGTCGGCCACGAGGGCCTCCGCCACGGCCACGGCCTTCGCCACGAACACGTCGGGCCGGAGCAGGTCTGCCGCGCGCGGGGCGTCGTCGGGCAGGGCGAGGCCGAAGGCGACCGTCTCCCCGAAGCCCGTCCCGGTGGAGCCATGCCGGGCCTCACCCCGCGCCGCCTCGCGGGCATGGTTGGCGGCCACGTGGGCCGCCGTCGTGACGAGGCACGCGCCGTCCACGTTCAGGACCGGGGCGAGGCCGAGACGGACGAGGGCAGCCCGCTCGGCCGCGGCCGCCGTCGGCTCCACCGTGCAGTAGCCCGCCACCCAGGTGGGCACGCCCGAGAAGGACCCCGAGCCGAACGACGCGAACGTGTGGTGCCGGCCGTCCACGACGACGTTGTGCGCGGCCTGCTGGCCGCCGTTGAAGCGGACCACCCGGTCCGCTCCGGAGGCGGCGACGAGGGCGTCGACCGTGGCGCCCTTGCCCTCGTCGCCGAACCCCAGGCCCACCACCACGTCGGCGGTGGCGGGCCTGGGCCCCGGCCCCGGCACGGAGCGGGCAGTCACCGGAGGCCTGCCGCAGGACGGCGGCCCGCCAGGCTGGTCCCGACCCGGAGCGCGACCTCCCGGCCCGCGGCGACCGTGAGGTCGTCGGTGATGGTCGCCAGGTCCCTGCCCTCCTCGAAGCCGACGATCGCGGCGATCGTCTCCGCGATGGCGTTGGGGTCCTGCACGATCGTCAGCGCGTCGGGACCGAACAGCCCCTCGTAGAACTCCTGCGAGCGCTGGCGCACCGCGGACCCGTTGTTGATCAGCAGCACGCGCACGTTCCAGGTGCGCGAGACGTCGGCGGCGATGGTCGCGAAGTCCAGCCCGCCCAGCGGCTGCCGGTCCCCGACGAACCGGCGCACGTGCTCGGCCGTGATGGGCACCTGCTTCTCGTCCGCGATGAGGAAGACGTAGCCCTTGCGACCGCGCTTCTCCCAGGCGTCCGTCGCCGTGTGGTGGGCCAGGTAGTAGAGCAGCAGGTTGCTGGTCTCGCCGTCGTTGCCGCCGCCGCCACCCTCGAGCAGCAGCCGGTCGAGGTTCTCGTCGATCCGGTTGTCGGACTCGAACTGGCTCACCTGCAGCGGCACGCGGTCGCAGGTCGCGTCGCCGTAGGTGGCCACGGCGACCTGCGGGTCGGTGGCATAGCCCTTGTCGACCAGCAGGCCGAACAGCGTCGCCAGCTTCTGCTGCACCACGCGCGGCACCGAGCCCATCGACCCGGTCGAGTCGAACCCGACCACGATCGGCAGCGAGGCGGGGTGCTCCGCGCTGTCGCGCGACTCCCGGATGTTCCGCCCGTCCCGGCCCAGCCGCTTCGGGTCGAGGTCGGTGTGCGCCTCGAACCGGCCGTCGCGGCGTGCCGCCCGGTCGTACCCGAACGTCGCCCCGGACGCCGCGCGGGCGCCCGTCACGGCGTCGTAGGTGTCCTTGCTCCAGCTTCCGCCACCCATCGCCTTCTCCTTCCGGTGCCCGACGGCGGGCCGTCCCGCCCGGGCTTCAGTCTCACCTTTTATGTGGTCGAGATGACCATATCACTCCGAGGGGTCAGAGGGAAGGGGTCAGCGGCTCCGGCAGCGGGTGCCACGCCGGCGGGCCGTAGAGCCGCCGGGCCGCGGCGTCGACGTCGTTCAGCAGGTGGGCCGGGAGGCCCGGGTCGGCCGCGTGGTGGCGCAGCACCTCGTCGAGCGGGCGGTCGACCCGCGCGACCTCGAGCACCGTGGCGGCGGCCTGCGCTACGGAGAGGCGCGCGTCGGCGCGGGCACCGCCGAGCCACCGCGGCGGGGTCACCGCCGCCGGCGCGACGGCGAGCCGGTCCCCCACCCGGACCGCCGACCACCAGCCGTCCAGGCGCAGCCCGTGCTCCTCGGGACACAGCACCACGGTGCCCGGGTGGACGTCACCGTGCACCCAGCCCACCTCGGCGGCCTGCTCGATCGCCGCAGCCAGCCGCTTGACGACCCACACGGCGGTCCGGGAGTCGAGCGGGCCGACGTCGGCCAGGAACCACCAGCGAGCCGGGCCGCCGTCGTCGTAGGTGACGAGCCGGGCGCCGGACCGCGCGCCGGGCAGCGCCGCGCCGCGGTCCGGCAGCGCCGGGGACATCCGCGTGAAGAACTGCGGGTGGCGGGCGCGGTCGAGGTCGCGGTGGGCGCGCTCCGCGACGTCGGCCAGGTCCTCGAAACCCGGCTGCGGGGTCCACACCAGGCGGCCCGGGCCGTCGCGGCGGGCGGTGGCGAGCCGCAGGACGACGTCGGGCCCGTCGTAGAGGGCGGTCACGTGCGCGAAGGCGGCCCCGGCGAGCGGGTCCGCGCACACGTCGGGGTGGAGCGACCGGCGGAGCGCCCGCAGGCCCTCGCGCGTGCGCGGGACGCCCAGCGCGTCCCAGGTGGTGGCGGCCAGCACCGCGGCGGGTGCGGGCACAGGGTTGGCGGGCACGGCGATCACGGGCGCCGGAACGGCGGGACGATCTCCGCCGCGCCGCCCGCCCGGTAGAGCTGCGCGCGCGGCCCGGGCACCCCCACCCGCACCTCGTCGACGGGTTCGACGAACCCCGGCGCGGCGAGCACCTTGCGGCGGAAGTTCTGCAGGTCGAGGGTCTGGCCCCAGACGGCCGCGTAGACCGCCCGCAGCTCGCCGAGTGTGAAGACGCGCGGCAGGAACGACGTCGCGAGGGTCGTGTACTCGAGCTTCGACCGGATGCGCTCGACGGCGTCGGACAGGATCTGGGCATGGTCGAAGGCGAGCTCGATCTCGCCGTCGGTCACGTCGTCGACGGCCCACCAGCGGGCCGACGCCGCGTCGCTGCCGGCCACCGGGTCCGGGAGGTCCGGGGCGAGCGCCACGTACGCGACGGAGACCACGCGCATGCGCGGGTCGCGGTCCGGGGCCGTGTAGGTGCGCAGCTGCTCCAGGTGCACCGGCGTGGCGAGGCCGATGCCGGTCTCCTCGACCAGCTCGCGCCGGGCGGCGGCGTCGGCGTCCTCGCTCGGCTCGACGAAGCCGCCGGGCAGCGCCCAGGCGCCCTGGAAGGGCGGCGCGCCGCGCTCCACGAGCAGGACGTGGACGCGCCCGCCGCGCAGCGTCGTGATCACGACGTCGACGGTGACGGCCACGGGCGGGTAGTCGTGCGGGTCGTACTCGGGGGACTCCTCCATGGCGGGTCGCTCCTCGCTCGTTCGACAGGCCCCGTTCGATAGGGTCAAAGTGACCCTATCAGGAGACGGCGCCCGCCAGGGCCGCACGACGCGCCCGGTCCGCCTTCCCGGTCCAGTAGCCCACCCAGACGGTGCCCGCGAGCGCGAGGACGCCCAGAACCAGCGGGGCCACCGCGAGCGGCGCCACCGCCGCGACCACGGTCACCAGGAGCGGGCCGCCGGTGGAACCGAGGTCGCCGCAGAGCCGCCAGCCGCCGAGGAACTGCGCCCGCCCCTCGACCGGCGCGGCGTCGGCGCCGAGGGTCATCACGATCCCTGAGCCGAGGCCGTTTCCCAGCGCGATGAGTGCCATGACGGCGCCGACCCCGAGCGCCGAGTCCGTCAGCGGGAGGAGGAGGCACCCGATCCCGACGGCGAGGACCACCGGCACCGCGACCACCTGGCGCCCGCGCGTGTCGAGCAGCCAGCCGCCCGGCAGGGTGAGGAGGATGTCGATCGACGCGGCGACGGCGAAGAGCAGCGACACCACCGCCGCATCGAGGCCGACGTGGTCGGCCCACAGGGGCAGCAGGCCCGTGCGGACCGAGCGCGAGGCGGCGATCACCACCACCGCGAGCCCCAGCGTGAGCAAGGTCCGGCGGTGCTGCCGCAGAACGGTGCGCACCGGTATCGGCGTGGTCCCGCGCTCGCGGCGGCCGAAGTCGGGCATCCGGAGGACGATGAGGCCAGACACGACCGCCGAGCACGCCGCGAGCACGAAGACGGCCCGCACACCGAACAGGTGGATCAGCGCCGCCCCGAGGAGCGGGCCCACGAGCAGGCCGACCCGCATGGAGCCGCCCAGCAGGGCCATCCCCCGCGCCCGATGCGTGACCGGGACGGCGTCGATCAGGAAGCCCTGCCGGGCCAGGAGGAACGCCGACCAGCTCGCCCCGCTGACCAGCACGGCCACGGCCAGCAGCCAGACCGAGGGAGCGAGGAACGCCGCCAGCATCGCGACCGCGTCGACGAGCCCCGCGACCATCAGCGTGCGGCGCTCCCCGAACCGCGCCACCACGGCACCCGCGGGCAGCGAACCGGCCAGGGCCCCAACCCCCATGAGGGCCACCACCAGCGCCGCGACGGACGCGCTCGCCCCCAGGTCGACGGCGTGGATCGCCAGCACCGGCATCACCGCGCCGTGCCCCACCGAGCTCACCACCGACGGCGCGTAGGCGACCACCGCGATGTCGCGGAAACGGAAGTCTGCCGTGCGTCCTGGTGCTGGTCCCGTCATGCCGCCAGGGTGCCAGATGGTTCGCCGTGGCAACGTCTGGTCACGAGACATCTCGCCCAGCGGACAGCCTCACCCCAGCAGCGGGGGCGGAATGACCGCGACCAGGTAGTTGTGGGCCTCACTCCCCCGGACCTAGGCTGGCCCGGTGGATCCCGTACTCGTGCAGGTGACGACGACGACCGACGACGAGGCGCTCGCCCTGGAGCTGGCGGACGGGGCGGTCCAGGCACGGCTCGCGGCCTGCGCGCAGCTCGAAGGACCGATCACGTCGGTCTACCGGTGGAAGGGCGAGGTCCAGCGCGAACGGGAGTGGCGGCTGGTCCTCAAGACCCGCGCCGACCTCGCCGAGGCGCTCGTGCTGCACCTGCGTGCGCTGCACACGTACGACCTGCCGGAGATCGTGGTCACCCCGATCCTCGGCGGCAACCCGGAGTACCTGGCGTGGGCGGCGGGCGAGGCAGAGTCGTCCGGCGAGACGCCCGGAAAGTGACCGGGAGCCGCAGATTCTCTGCGGCTCCCGGCCCCCGGGCCGGGGTCAGGGTCCCGGGGGTATGTGGACGAGCGTCAGCTCACGCAGGTGAGCGACGTGGCCGATGGCGCGGTCCCGCTGCCGATGAAGCCGAAGCTCGTGCTCCGGCCGGCGCCGAGGCTGCCGTTCCAGGAGACGTTGGACACCGTGGACCCGGACAGGGTGCCGTTCCAGATCTGGGTCGGCGTGATCCCGCCGGCCAGGGTGACCCGCCAGCTGCTGATCGCCGCCGAGCCGGCGGTGACGGTCACCTCACCCTGGTAGCCGCCCTGCCAGGAGTTGACGATCCGCAGCGCTGCCGAGCAGGCACCCGCCGGGGGCGGGGTGCTCGGCGGCGGCGTGCTCGGGGGCGGGGTCGTCACGGGGCCCGTGCCCAGCTCGAACGTCGTCACGCTCTGCGCCGGAAGGGTCGCCGTGAATCGGTTGCCCGACGCCGAGCCGGCCGGTTGCTGCTGCAGGTTGCGGCTGCCGTCGGTGACCCAGGAGCTGACCGTCGAGATGTTCGCGCCCTCGACGGCGATGCCCTGCTGGACCGACGACGTGTTCTTGTTGACCACCACCACGGTGATCTTGCCGTCGTCGCCCTGGTAGGCGGAGGTCAGCACGCCCGCCCGGACCTCCTTGGTGGCCTCGACGCGCACGTCGCCGGGGCGGACGAACTTGGTGTAGTGGGCCATCATGTAGCCGCGCTTGCTGATGGACCCGTTCTCCAGCATGGGGCCGTAGCTGCGACGGATGTACCACCAGATGTAGGCCTGGAACTCGGCGTCCGCCATCGAGCGGTGGATGTGCTCGCCCACCTGGAGCGCCTCGGGCCACCGGTTCCCGGAGTCGGCCTGGCTGTTGGGCGTGTAGACCTCGGTCATCCACAGCTCCTTGCCCGCCCCCTTCTGCTCGAAGAGGGGGTAGTCGAAGTCGCTGAACGCCGTCCCGTACAGGTGCGCGCCAATGATGTCGGTGTTCGCGAGCGCCGCGGCGTCGTTGAGGATCGGGTCCGACATGTTCTTGCGGTACTGGAACGACTCGGGCGCGATGACCTTGGTGCTGATCGTGCCCGCGTTGTTACGCAGGAAGTTGACGATCTCCTGGGGCGTCCAGGCGGTCCACTCCGTCGCGTAGTCCGGCTCGTTCTGGATCGAGATCGCGTACAGCTCCACGCCGTTGGCGCGCATGTAGTCGACGAAGCTCTCGAGGTGCGCCGCGTACGCGCCGTACTGGTTGTACCGGAGGCGCTTGACCCCGTTGACCGTCTCGGTCATGGAGGCCGGCGGGTTCCAGGGCGACGCGATGACCAGCGCACCCTTGTTCACAGCCGCCTGGGCGGTGGCGAGGTCGCGCGAGAAGTTGGCGCTGTCCTCGGGGACGGGGATCCGCAGGATGGTCATGCCGAGGTCGTCCGAGCCGTTGTCGAACGCGGTGTCGCGCTGCGCCGGCGTGAGGTCGCCGATCCACGACGAGTGGGTCATGCCGCCGAAACCACGGATGACCTGGTGCTTCTGGCTGACGTTGACGACGACGTCACCGGCAGCCGCAGTCGCCGTCGGGGGTACCAGGGATGCCACGAGCGCGACCGCCGCGGTGGCGGCGACCAAGAGTGGTGATCTGAGCCGGGAACGGGTTCCACGAGTCACTTGTCTCTCCTTTGAGTTGCCGTGCCGGGATGGTGCACCGAAATCGTTTTTCGAACCGGCGAGGACGCCTCCGTCGGCGTTCCCCACCACCAGCGACCATACCGGTGCAAAGCGGCCGCGCCAAGGGCTCCCACCGAGAATTGTGCAAACGTATTCACTCGAAAGTTTCCGGTAGTTTCGGCTCCGCATCGCGGGTTACGCACCCCGCGACGCGAGGATGGCGTCACTCTCGGAAAACGTTTGCACGCGGTTCCGTGCCACCCTCTTGCGGTGCGCCTCCCGCTCGATCACCCGGACCGCTCCCCCGGCAGGACCGCCTTCGTGGCAGCATGGGCCCGCCCCGCAACCGAGACCCAGGAGGTCCGAAGTGTCCGATCGTCCGACCGCCCCAGACAGCGAGGCCGCCGAGCTCGCGGCCACGTTCGACGAGTTCGACTCCGACAACGACGGCCTCATCACGGCCGCCGAGTTCCGCCTCGCGATGGAGGGCCGTGGCGAGACCGTCACGGACGCCGAGCTGGACGAGATCTTCGCGGCCGCCGACCACGACGACGACGGCGCCATCGGCCTCCAGGAGTTCACGAAGGCCTGGTACGCCTGACCCTCCGGGTGGATCATGAGGGGCATGGAGCTGTCGGAGCGAGCACACGCCGCACGTGACGCCATCGAGCCCGTCACCTCCTTCTTCCTCTCGCTGCGCGCGATGGACGGGTCGCCGGACGTCGTCGACCTGACGTTCGGCGACCCGCACGAGATGCCGCTCCCGGCGCTCGTCGACGCCCTGCGCGCCAACCTCGAGCCCCGCGCCGAGGACTGGTTCGCGTACAAGACCAGCCTCGCCCCGGCGCGGGAGGCGGTCGCCGCAGGCCTGGAGCGTGAGCTCGGCCTGCCGTTCGCGCCCGACGACGTCGCCATGACGCAGGGCGCGTTCGGCGCCATCGCGCTCGCGTTCCGCCTGGTCGCCGACGTCGGGGACGAGGTGGTGATCCCCGAACCGGGCTGGTTCTACCCGCCGATGCTCCGCGCGGCCGACCTCGTCCCCGTCAAGGCGCCGCTCGCCCCGGACACGTTCGACCTCGACGTCGAGGCGATCGCCCGAGCGATCACGCCGCGCACACGCATCGTCGTCGTCAACTCGCCCGCCAACCCGACCGGCCGCGTCTACGGCAAGGACCGGCTCGTCGAGCTGGCCGCGGCGCTGGAGGCCGCGTCGGCGCGTAACGGCCGGCGCATCTGGCTGCTGTCCGACGAGCCGTACCGGCGCATCCGCTTCGACGGCGTCGGCTTCACCAGCCCGGCCGCCTGCTACCCGTGGACCCTGGTGGACTACAGCTACGGCAAGGTGCTGCTCGCGCCGGGCCAGCGGCTCGGCTACCTCGCGCTCTCGCCCCTGATCCCCCGGGACGTCCGGGACGACCTGCGCGCCGCCACGCTCCCCCTCCAGATGGGGATGGGCTGGGGCTTCCCCGACGCCCTCATGCAGTACGCGGTGCCCGCCCTCGAGACCGTCTCGCTCGACCTCACCGAGCTCACCCGCCGACGGGACCTCATGGTCGGCGCACTCGGCGAGGCCGGGTACGACCTCACCGTGCCCGAGGGCACCTTCTACCTGTGGAGCGCCGCGCCGGGCGGCGACGCGACCACCTTCGTCGCGGCGCTCGCCGACCGCGGGGTGTTCGTGCTGCCGGGGACGGTGTTCGACCGACCGGGCCACTTCCGGATCAGCCTGACCGCCACGACCCCCATGCTCGAGCGGGCCCTGCCGGCGCTGCGCGACCTCGCGGGCGGCGTCACGACGTGATCGGCGGCAGCCCGAACCTACGCCGGTGCTCCTCGATCCCGCCGATCAGCCGGGTCACGTCGAAGGTCCGCGCGTTGAGGGTGAACCGGGAACCGTCGACAGCGTGCAGCGTCAGGACCGGACCGCCCTGGCGCTGCACGATCTCGTACGAGGTGACCTCGTGGTACCGCACCGTCCGGGCGACGCCGAAGAACGTCCGGAACGAGAGCTCGTCCGTGCCGATGACCATGTACCAGTTCCGGTAGCCGACGAGGAACAGCAGCCCGCCGGCGAGGACCGTCACCGACGCGACCCGCATGTCCAGCGGACCGTCGTCCCCGAAAGCCACCAGGCACATCACCGCGCCGACCACGACGAGCAGCCAGCCCACGAAGCCGAAGAACTTCGGCAGCCGGACGCCGCCGGGCACCTTCTTGGCGAGGTTCGGGTGCTTGCGCGCATAGACGCTCAGGACGCCGACGACTCCGAGGACGAGCGCGACCAGCCCCGTCCGCAGCAGGATCTGCAGCTCTGCGGTCTCCACGACGGCGAGGGTACGCGCTCGCGCTCAGACCGGCTGCAGCTCCCGCGCCCGGACCTGCTCGGCCTTCCAGCGCCGCAAGCCCTCCTCGGTGGCGCCCCGCCGCCAGTAGGCGGAGATGGAGACGTCCTCGGGCGGCACGCCGCGCTCCCACAGCAGGTAGGGCCGCACGCCCTTCATCGTGGCGTGAGCCTCGCCGTGCACGAAGGCCTGGACCCGGCCGGGCAGCCACGGCAGCGCGCGCACGGCCGCGGCGAACGGCTCGACGCCGGGGGCCGGCTCACCGGCGACCAGCCAGGTGACCTCGACACCGGCGGGGTGGTCGAGCGGCTGCCGGTGCTCCGCGGCCGGGACCTCAAGGAGCACGTGACCACGGGCGTCGTCGGGCAGCAGGGCGAGCGCGGCGCGGATCGCCGGGAGCGCGGACTCGTCGCCCGCGAGGAGGTGCCAGTCCGCGGTCGGGTCCGGGCGGTAGTAGCCGCCCGGACCGCGCGCCGTGATGGTGCCGCCGGGCCTGGCCCGCGCGGCCCACGGGCCGGCGTAGCCCGCCCCGCCATGGTCCACGACGTCGATCGTCAGCGTCCCGTCGGCGGGCGACGGGTCCAGCACGGTGTAGGTCCGCAGCACCGTGGACCCGTCCGGCTGCGGGAACACCAGCCGGACGAAGCGGTCCGTGAAGACGCTCCCCGCGAAGGCCGACAGGTCGGGAGAGCGGAGTCGCAGGCGGACCATGCCGGGGGTGCGCCGCTCGGTGGCGGTCACGACGAGGTGGGTCTGCGCCTGGAGGGCGTCATTCACAGAGGTAAGGCGAACCACACTCGACACGTTCGCAATGTTCCGCCCAAAACGGACGTCCGCCCCGTACGGTGGGGCGGTGCCGTACAGCTGCGGGTTCGAGTTCGAGTACGCCCTGGTGGACCCCACCGGCCGCGTCCGCGGCGCCTCCGACCTGGACTTCCGCGCGCTCCACACCGCCCTGGCCGGGGGCGAGGGGACCGACGACGACGCGATCACCCACGGCGACATGGGCATCAAGTCGGGCTACTGGTACCTCGAGGGCGACGAACGGTTCGGCCCCGACGGGGTCTTCGCCGACCTGCGGGTCAAGGGGGTGGAGATCCGGACCCCGGTCAGCGCCGGTCTGACCGAGGCGGCCGACCACCTGGAGCGCCTCCAGGCCCTGCTCGCGGAGCGGCTGGAGCCGCTCGGGCTCGGCCTGGCGGTCGTCGGCTTCCACCCCACGCAGACGGAGTACCGCTTCGAGCCGCCGCTCAACGACTGGGAGCAGGCGCTGCGGTCCGAGGACCGCGACTACGACCACGCGGACATCTCCAACCTCACCTACGGGCCGGACGTGAATCTGTCCTTCCCGGACGCCACCGACGACGACGCGGTCGACCTCGCCCGCAGGCTCACCCACTACAGCCCGTACCTGGTGCCGTTCAGCTTCAGCTCCCCGTTCTTCGACGGCGGCCTGTGGTCCGGGCCCAGCCGGCGCACGTACGTCCGCACCGGGCCGCGTGCGGCGGCCCGGTGCTTCGTGGAGCGCGACCCGGACCCGGCCGTGTCGCCCGCCTTCCACCACGCCCCGCGGATCCCCCGCGAGCGAGGGCGGATCGAGTTCAAGGCGTACGACGCGTTCCTCTCCCGCGACCTGCTCCTCGCCGGCGGGGCACTCGTGCTGGGGGTGTGCCTCTCCGACGCGCTCCCCGACCGCAGCGACGTCCCGAGCCGCGCGCTCCATCAGCGGGCGGCGTCCGGCGCCTTCCACGACGCGGAGATCGCCGACGGCGCGGCCCAGGTGCTGGCCGCCGCGACGTCGGCCCTGGCCGGCCGCCCGGAGCAGGCCCTCCTGGCTCCGTTCGCGAACCTGCTCGCGCACGGGCGCACGCCCGCCGACGACCTGCTCGACGCCTACGCCCGGACCGGACTCACCTACCTGCCAGGAGGCCTGCGATGACCCTTCCCCCGACAGCCGGCGACGACCTGCCCGCCGAGGTCGACGTGGCGGTCTGCGGCGCAGGCCCGATCGGCGCCTCGACGGCCTACTTCCTTGCCCGGAACCACCCGGGCCTGCGGGTCGCCGTGGTGAGCGACGACCGGCCGGACGACCCGGAGCACACCTCCACCTATCGGTACTCCGGCGGGAGCATCCGCTGGACGTGGGACCACCCGGTCAAGTCGGAGATGACCACGGAGACGGCAGGGTTCGTGCGCGGCCTGCTCGAGTCCGGGGTGGACCTCGACGCGCTGCAGAACTGGTACCACGAGCTCGACCTGGGACAGGCGGTGCCCGCGCTGAACGTCTCCGCGGCGCGGCTGGTGACGCACCTCCTCGATGAGTCCGGCCGCTCCGGCGCGTCCTGGCACCCGGGGACGCTCGTCACGGGCGTGCGGCCGGCCGGCGGGACGGGCGGGCACGTCGTCGAGACCTCTCGCGGCGAGCTCCGGGCGGGCCGCGTCCTGCTGGCCCTGGGCGCCGCCACGGACCGGGTGCTGCCCGGGCTCGACGCCACCTCCGAGAAGCGGCAGCTGTTCGTGCTCGACCTGCCGGTCGAGGGCCCCCGGGAGGCCCTCCCCCACACGATCGTGCCGCTCGGCAACGGCTGGGCGTACGTCTTCGTCAAGAGGTTCGACGGGCAGTTCCGGGTCGTCGTCGGGCAGGAGGACCTGGTCGACGACGACGACGTCACCGGGCCGGTCGACTACTGGGACAAGCTGCTGGCCCACGGCCTGGGTGACGTGCTGCCCTGGCTGCGCGACGCCCGGGTCGAACGGGTCCTGTGGGGCGTCGACACGGACGAGAAGACCCTGGTCGTCGCGGAGCCCGCACCCGGGCTGCTGGCAGCCCGGTGCGGAAGCGCCGTGCGGTCGTCGGCGTGGATCGGCCGGACGCTGGCGGACCGGCTGGCGCGGCCAGGCGGGCACGAGCCAGGTCAGAACGCCCGGTAGTCGGGCACCGGCAGCCGCGGTCCCCGGCGCGGGGCCTGGTGGCGTCCGTCGATCATCAGCAGGCGGACGACGCGGTGCCGGTGCGGCGCGTACGGGGCGAGCAGGCGCAGCATGCCGTCGTCGTCGGTCCGCTCGCCCGCGAGGGCCCAGCCGACCGCGGCGGGCAGGTGGAAGTCGCCCACGGAGACAGCGTCCGCGTCGCCGAAGGCGCGCTGCGCCACCTCCGCCGACGTCCACACGCCCACTCCCTGCACCTTCTCCAGCCGGGCCCGTGCCTCGGCGGGCGCCATCGCGCACGCCTCCTCGAGGCGGGGCGCCACCACCGCGCACCGGGCCACCGTACGGGCGCGTCCCGGGTCGACGCCGGCGCGGTGCCAGTCCCAGACGGGGATGCGAGCCCAGGTGCGCGCGTCGGGCACGACCCGCAGGCCCGCGGGCACCGGCCCGGGCGCAGGAGTGCCGTACCGGGTGACGATCCACCGCCACGCGCGGTGCGCGGTGACGGTCTGCACGCGCTGCTCCAGCACGGCGGGCACGAGAGCCTCCAGCACCCGGCCGCTGCGGGCCATCCGGAGACCTGCAGCCCGCCGGTGCGCGTCCTGCACCTGCGGCGGCGGCACGAAGCCGGTGGCGTCATCGTCCTCGCCGAGCAGCGCCGGGAGCGCCTCGGCGGCCTCGCGGGCGCCGGCGCCCCACAGCTGCACCACGACCTCGTGCGGCCCCGCCGGGGCGAACCGCTGCGTCACCGGCCCGGTCCGCAGCAGCGAGGTACGCCAGATAGTGCCGTCGGCGGCGCGGTGGAACGTGGGGTCCGCCGGCCCGTGCGCGAGCGGCGCGAGCGTCAGGGCGACGTCGAGCCGGCGCGGCGACGTGTGGCGGACGGTGAGCACGTACCAGTGGACCATGCCGCGTGCGTGCGCGGCGCACCGGTGCCACCGTGGCCTCATGCGCGTCGTCGTCGTGGGAGCCACCGGGAACGTCGGGACGGCGCTGCTGCACGCCCTGCGCACGGACCCTCGGGTCACCTCGGTGCTCGGGATCGCCCGCCGCCTGCCGGACCGCACTGCCGAGCCGTACCGGGAGGCCGGGTGGGCGGTGGAGGACGTCGCGGCGGAGGACCTCGACGAGACGGTGGTCACGCGGCTCGCCGAGCGGTTCCGCGGCGCCGATGCCGTGGTCGACCTCGCCTGGCTGATCCAACCCAACCGTGAGCGCGGGCTCCTACGCCGCACCAACGTGGAGGGCACCCGGCGCGTTGCGGAGGCGGTCGTCCGCGCGGGCGTGCCGCAGCTGGTGGTCGCGTCGTCGGTGGGGGCGTACTCCCCCGTCGACGACGACGAGCCCCGCCAGGAGGACTGGCCCACCGACGGTATCCCGACGTCGCACTACAGCGTGGACAAGGCCGCACAGGAGCGGGTGCTGGACGAGGTGGAGGCCTCCCACCCGGACCTGGTGGTGGCGCGGCTGCGCCCGTCACTCATCTTCCAGGCGGACGCCGCGCAGTCGGTCGTGCGGTACTTCCTGGGCCCCCTGGTACCGACGCAGCTGCTCCGGCAGGGCCGGCTGCCCGTCCTCCCGCTGCCCGCCGGCCTGCGCATGCAGGCCGTGCACGCCGACGACGTCGCGGACGCCTACCGCCGCGTGGTCGTCGAGCGGGCGCGCGGAGCGTTCAACGTCGCGGCGGACGACCTGCTCCGGGGCGAGGACCTCGCCCGGATCGTCGACCACGGGCGGCTCGTCGCGGTGCCTCCCGCCGCGGTCCGAGCCGTCCTCGGCGTCGCCTACGACAGCCGGCTGGTGCGCTCCGACCCGGGCTGGCTGGACATGGCGATGACGGTCCCGGTGCTCGACACCGCGCGCGTCCGGACCGAGCTGGGGTGGGCGCCGCGGCGCACGGCCGCCGAGGCGGTCGAGGAGCTGCTCGACGGTATCGCGGTGGGACAAGGCCTCCGGTCCGCTCCGCTGCGCCCCGCCACTCCGCGGCCCGCCGGCTCGTCGGTGCTGCCGCTCCGCGACACCGGAGAGGTCCGGATCCCGGGCTCGATGGACCGGTACCTGTTGGGCCTCTACCTCTCCGACCACTTCACCGGCGCGACGGCGGGGCTCGAGCGCATGGAGCTCATGACCCGCACCTACCGCGACACCCCCTTCCACGCCGAGCTCGCCGAGGCGACCGAGCAGCTGCGCGGCGAGCGGGAGCTCTACCGAGACCTGCTCGACCGGCTCCGGGTGCCGCCGCGCCGCTACCGCACGGCGACGGCCTGGCTCGGCGAGAAGGCCGGACGGCTCAAGCTCAACGGCCGGCTCCTGCGGCGCTCACCGATGTCGGCGGTGCTGGAGGCCGAGCTCATGCGGTCGGCGGTGCTCGGCAAGATCGGCGGCTGGCAGACCCTGCGCGAGCACGCGGAGGACCTCGGGCTCGACCCGGCGCAGCTCGACGGGCTGATCGCCACGGCCCGCGCGCAGCTCGAGCTGCTCGACCGCTTCCACGAGTACGTGCGGCAGCGCGCCTTCCGCGAGGGCCGCTCGCTCGGGGCGGAGGACGCGGCGCGCTGAGTCCGGTCGTCAGGCCCGGAATCCGTTCACCTTGTGCGTGCCGTCGCACCAGGGCGGGATGGCGGTCCCGCCGCAGCGGCACAGCGCCACCGTCGCCCGGTGGCGGGCCACCGGCTCGCCGTCCGCCCCCACGATCGTGGCGGGGCCCCGCACCAGCAGCGGCCCGTCGGGGCAGGCGCGGACGGTGACCTCGGCCTCGCGCGGCGACGCGACGCCGTCGGGCCGACGGCACCTGGGGTCGGGGATGGTCATGCCGCCTCCCGGTGCTCGTCCTGGCGGGCCGACGACGGTCCTGTGGTCGCCCGGGCGCGCAGCTCGCCCTCCGGGTGGGCAGCGGTCCGCAGCCGTGCCCCCGCGTACGGGACACCGCCCCGGACACGCCATGCCAGCGCCGCCCACGCGCACACCGCCCGCTCGACCACCCAGACGGGCGCCCACAGTGCCGCCGACGGCGGGAACCGGCGGGCGCCCTGCGCACGCTGCCGCCCGGTCTCCGCCGCGGCGACCGCCGCTCCGGCCAGCAGGGCGCAGGCCGCCGCCCCGGCACGCCGCGCCCGCCCACGCCCGAGGACCGCGGCCGAGGCGGCCGTGCCGAGCGCAGGCAGCAGCGCGAGCTCGGCCGCGAGCCGCCCCGGCTGGGCGAACGAGTCGTAGGCCTGCCGTACACGCTGCTCGGTGAACTTCCGCACGGTGGGCGGCCGGCGCGGGACGTACACGTCCGGGGCGCGGAGGACCTGGCCTCCCCTGGCCCGAACGGTGCGCAGCAGCTCGAGATTCTCGAAGAGCACGCCCGCGTCGTAGCCGGCGGGCCCCAGGGCGGCGCGCCGGAAGGCGAGAGTGCCCGGGTAGTCGCCGCCGAACGCCCGGTTGACGAGCGAGCGGGCCGTGTCCCAGCGGGCCTGCCAGGGCAGGGAGTCGTAGACGTTCTGCGGCACCACGGCGTCCGCGACGTCGAGCAGGCCGACCACCCGGGCGAGCGTGGCGTCGTCGTACCGGACGTCGTCGTCGGCCACGACGACCCGGTCCTCGACGGTGGCAGCGAGCGCCGCCAGGACCCCGACGACCTTGCCGTTGGTGCCGGGCCCGGACGCCGGGACGGGCACGACCCGCGCGTGCTCTCCCCAGGCCCGCGTGTGCGCGGCACGCACGGCCGGTGGCGAGCCGTCGGCGACGACGACCGGAAGCACGGCCGCGACGCGGGCGAGGTAGGTGGCCAGGTCGGCGACGTCAGCGCGCACGACGTGCTGCCGTCGCAGCGGGAGGACGTACACGGCTCCGGGGATCATGGCGCGCCTCAGGCCGCGGCGGTCCGGTCGGCCGGGGCCGGCTGGGTGGGCGACCCGGGCGGGACGCGCAGCGCGGGCTCGCCGCGCTGCCACCGTTCGAGGACGTGCGCGGCGACGTCGCCCTCGACGGCGAGGCACACGGCGGCGCCCCACAGGACGTCGTCGCGCAGGTCCGGCTCCTCCTCGGCGAGGCGCCCGGCGAGGTCGCGGGCGGCGATCTGCTCGTGGACGGCGTCGGCCTCGACGTGCTCGTCGAAGTACCAGGTGGTGTCCTCGCTGTGGCCGAGGCGGCGGAACCCGTTGCTGTAGAGGCGGGACGGGATGGAGGAGGTCATCTCGAAGGCCGCGAGGTGGCCCACGACCGCGCCCCGCAGCCGCCGGTGCAGGCCCAGCAGCGACATGGTGTTGACCGCGACGAGTGACACGGCGGGGACCACGTCGACGTACCGGCCGTAGGCGTCGTCCAGCCCGACGCCGCGCATCGCCCGCGCGAACAGCTCGGCGTGCATGCGGCCGGGTGCTCCGCCGCCGTACTCGTCGGCCTGGATCTCGACGAGAGCGGCCTTGGGCGTGCCGGCGAGCCGGGGGATCGCCCAGGTGTGCGGGTCGGCCTCCTTGAGCTGGTAGACCGACTTGAGGGCGAGCAGCTCCCGCACCTGTTCGGCGTCCGCCTTCTTCGCGACGTAGCGGGACAGGCTCGGGCCGTCGTCCTCGGCGGCCAGCCGGAAGAGGCGGTCGGCGACGCCGACGGCGTCGGTGGTCTCGCACTCGGGGACGGGGACCCGCCGGCGCAGGGCGGCCTCGAACGGGCCCTCGACCCGGGCGCGGACGGCGAGGAGGTCAGGGTGCCACTCCCAGGTGTCGTCGACGCCGTCGAGGCCGCGGTAGTGCAGCTCGTACAGCGCGAGGAGGGCGAGCTGGACGTCGTCGGACAGGGCGGCCTCCGGGCCGTCGGGACCGTCGATCCCGGCGTCGTCCAGGGCGGCGGCGACGGGGGCGAGGCTCGCCGCGTCGGCCCGGGCCTGGCCGGGCGGGCCGGGCGGGCCGGCGAGCAGGACGTCGAGGAGCGCCTGGCTGACGGGTCCGCGGGGCTGGGGCACGGGCATGCGGCGCGACGGCGTGGGCTGGTCGGTCTGCGGCGTGGTCGTCATGAGGCCTCCCGGTCCTGCGAGAGAGCGCCACCTTCTCGACGCGCCTGCTTGTGACGTCATGCTGCGTCAGGACGGTGCCGCTCGCTCGGGATCGGGTGATGCCCGCGCCTCACCCCTGACCGCTCGGGGGCACGTTCTGGTTCAGGTGGAACACGTTCCGCGGGTCCACCGCGTCCTTCAGGGCCGTGAGCCGGGCCAGCTTGGCGGGCGGGTAGGCGCGGCCGACACCCGCGGCGCCGTCGTCCCCGAGCGTGTTGACGTAGGCGCCGCTCGCGAAGGGCTCCAGCGCGGAGGCGGCCGCGCGGGCTGCGGCGACCCGGGCCTCGTCGTCGGCCGGCTCGGTCCAGCGGACGGCGACCACGAGCTCGAAGGCCGCGTCGCGGTGGCTGAACGCCGTGGCGTCGTCGGGCACGTCGGCGATGGCGCCGCCGTACGACTGGAGGCTCGCGGCGACAGTGGGGTCGAGCGTGATCAGCCGCTCGAGCGCGGCGTCCGGCAGCGTGCGGAAGTAGTGGCCCTTCCAGTAGCGGCGGAACGTGTGCCCCTGCGGGGTGTCGTCGCGGGTCTGGAGCGCGAGGTAGCTCAGCTCCTCCACGCGCTGCTCGGCCGGCTCGCCCAGGGTGTCGAGCGTTCGGGCGTGCGCCCGCCCGGCCTCCGGGTCACCCACCCACACGAAGCCGAGGATCGCGGTGCCGCCCGCCACGTACGCCGTGTAGACGGCCTCGCGCGGCGCCCGGAGCGCCAGGTCGCGCCAGCGGGTCAGGGCGGGCAGGGCACCGTCGGCCGGGAAGTCGAGCTCGACGCTCAGCGCCTGCGAGCCCACCGGGTGCAGCCGGAACACGAACTCGGTGACCACGCCGAAGTTGCCGCCGCCCCCGCGCAGCCCCCAGTACAGGCCGGGATTCTCGTCGGAGGATGCGCGCACCACCTCGCCGTCGGCCGTGACCACCTCGAACGACTCCACGTTGTCGCACGCCAGGCCGCACTGCCGGCCCAGCCAGCCCATCCCGCCGCCGAGCGTCAGCCCGCCCACGCCGGTGTGCGAGACGTTGCCCGCGGTGGTCGCGAGCCCGTGCTCCTGCGCGGCCCGGTCCAGCGCGCCCAGGAGGGCGCCGCCCTGGACGCGCGCCAGGCGGGCCTCCGGGTCGACCTCGACCGCGCCCATCGGGGTCAGGTCGATCATGAGGCCTCCCTCGGGCACCCCGTGGCCGACGACGCTGTGGCCCCCGCACCGCACGCCCACCTCCAGGCCGTCGCGCCGGGCCAGCGCCAGCGCCGCGACGACGTCGTCCGTGCTGCGGCAGCGGGCGATGAGCGCCGGACGCCGGTCCACCATCGCGTTCCACACCTGGCGCGCCTCGTCGTAGCCCGCGTCCCCCGGCCGCAGGAACTCGGTCTCCAGGATCTCGGTGTCAGGCATGGTCCGCTCCTCCTCGTTCGGCGTGCTCCCCGAGGGGCAGACGGCCGGAGGCGGCGGAACTCATCGCGGGGGCGCCGCGACCCGCGATGCGAGCGGGCCGGGCCTGGGCCAGGCTCGTGGCCGTCCGCACGGCGCAGCCCGTGCCCGGCTGTCGAGGAGGCTCGCATGACGACCACCGCCGCCCGCCCCGCCCGCACCATCGAGCGGCTCGACCCGTCGACCGGAGGTCCCGGCCGGACCGTGGTCTGCGCCGACGCGGGCCAGGTCGACGCCGCGGTCCGCGCCGCACGGGCCGCGTTCCCCGGCTGGCGCGCGACTCCTCCCGCCGAGCGTGCGGGGCTGCTGCGGCAGGCCGCCGCAGCGGTGCGCGAGGCGGCGGACGAGCTCGGCGACCTGCTGTGCGCCACGACCGGTCGCCTGCTGCACGAGGCGCGCGAGTCTGCCGTCGTCGCCGCCGACCTGCTCGACGAGGCGGCCGTGACCGGCCTGGCCCGCGCGGGGCGGGTCCTGGCGGGCGACCCCGCGGCGCTCGACGTCGTCCGGCGCGAGCCACGCGGCGTCGTCGCCGTCCTCACGCCCTGGAACGACCCGTACCCTGCCGCGGCGGGCCTGCTCGCCGCAGCGCTCGTCACCGGGAACACCGTGGTGCACAAGCCGTCCGAGCGCAGCGACGCGCCGGGGGCGCTGCTCGCCGGGCTGGTCGCCGGGGCGCTGCCGCCCGGTGTCCTGTCGGTCGTCAGCGGGGACGCCGCGACCGGCCGGGCGATCGTGGAGCACGACGACGTCGCGCTGGTCGCCCACGTGGGGTCGACGGCGGCCGGGCGCTGGATCGCCGCGGCCACCGGCGCCCGTGGCGCCCGGGCACTGCTGGAGAACGGCGGCAAGGACCCGATCCTCGTCGACGCCGGCGTGGACCCGGCAGCCGCGGCCGCCCAGATCGCCACGGGCGCGTTCACGAACGCGGGCCAGCTCTGCACCGCCGTCGAGCGCGCGTACGTGGTCGAGGAGGTGGCCGACGCCGTCGTCGCGGAGCTCGCGCGCCTCGCCGAGGGCCTGGTCGTGGGCGACCCGGCCGACCCCGCCACCACGATGGGACCGCTCGTGGACGCCGAACAGCTCGCCGTCGTCGAGGCGCACGTGGCGGGGGCCGTAGAGGCCGGCGCCGAGGTGGTGACGGGCGGGCGCCGCCTCGACCGACCCGGCACGTTCTACGCCCCGACGGTGCTCGACCGCTGCCCCGAGGACGTCCCGCTCCTCAGGGACGAGACGTTCGGGCCGGTGGCGCCCGTGGTGCGCGTTGCGGACTTCGACGACGGGCTGCGCCGCGCCGCGACGTCGTCGTACGGCCTCGCCGCCACCGTGCTGACGCCGCGCCTCGACCACGCGCTGCGCGCCGCCGACGCGCTCGACGTCGGCACCGTCAAGATCAACGCCGTGTTCGGTGGCGCGCCCGGCGGGTCCGCCGACCCGCGCCGCGGGAGCGGTGGCGGCGCCGGCTACGGCCCGGACCTCCTCGACGAGCTGACGGTCCGCAAGGCGGTACACCTGGAGGGGTTCTGAACCGCGCCCTCGCCTAGCCTTGCCCGCATGGTGTCACCGCCGCGCGGCCTCAGATTCGGATCCGCCGCCGAGGACTACGAGAGGTTCCGGCCCGGCTACCCGGACGACCTGCCCGAGCTGCTGACCGCGCTCGCGGGCGGGCCCCTCTCGACCGCCGTCGAGGTGGGGGCCGGCACCGGCAAGGCGACCCGGGTCCTTGCCCGGGCGGGGATCGAGGTGGTCGCCGTCGAGCCCGACGCCGGCATGCTGGCGGTGCTCGTCCGGGAGTGTGCAGGGCTGCCGGTCCGGGCGGTGCTGTCCACGTTCGAGGCGCTCGACGTGGAACGGCTCAGCCCGGTCGACCTGCTGTTCGCCGCCGCGGCCTGGCACTGGACCGACCCGGCCGGCCGCCTCGACCGCGCCGCAGCGCTGCTGAGGCCGGGCGGGCTGTTCGCCTCCGTCGGCGGCCCGCTCGCGCTGGGCGACCTCGGCCTCGTCGCCGCCGAGGCGGACGCCGTCCGCTCCTGGCTGCCCGACGGCGCCGGCATCGCCGCCCCGTCCCCCGACGTCGACGGCATCGCGTGGCCGGGCAACGAGTTCCTGGCCGACGCCCGGTTCGGGGACGTGACCCAGCGGGTCCTCCGGCGTCGGCCGGTGATGGGACGCGACGCCTACCTGGGGCACCTCCACACCGTCTCCGCCTACCGCCTGCTCGCCGAGCCGGAGCGCGCCGCTGCACTCGCGGCGGTCGGCGCCGTGCTGCCCGACCGGTTCGAGGTGAACGCGGACCTGGTGCTGCACACGGCGCGGCGGGTGTGACGTGGTGCGTCGGTAGTCCGCCTCGAGAACGTCATCAGGCCGCGCTTCTCAGAGCCTGACACCACCTGATGGCGTTCTCGAAGCGTGCGCGGGGAGAGGGGGAGGCCCCCGAAACCCGTTGTCGAGCCTGCGCGCACCGTGCTACGTTCCGTCGCGGGAAACCGGTTTCCCACGCGGCGACAAGGAGACAGCACGTGCCCACCATCGCGATCCAGGCACCCCAGGCACCCGACGCGCTCGCGACCGAGGTCATCCAGGCCGCGATCGACGCGGCCTACGACGCCGGCGGCGGAACCGTCGTCGTGGCCGCGGGCGCGCACCGGGTCGGCTCGCTGCGGCTCCGCTCCTACGTCGAGCTCCACCTCGAGATGGGCGCCCGTCTGCAGTTCGTCGCCGACCCGGCCCTGTATCCGGTGGTCGACGCGCGCTGGGAGGGCGCCCCCGCCAGCATCTACGCGTCCTGCCTGTACGCGCACGGCGAGACCGACGTCGCGATCACCGGGTTCGGCGTCATCGACGGCGAGGGCGCGCCGTGGTGGGACGTCTTCCGCAACGACCGGGAGTCGCTCGCCTACCCGCGCCCCACGCTCGTGGGCCTCCACGAGTGCCGCCGGGTGACGGTCCGCGACGTCACGCTGCAGAACTCGCCGAGCTGGACGCTGCACCCGCTGCTCTGCGAGGACGTCACCATCCAGAACGTCCGGATCATCAACCCCGCCGACTCGCCCAACACGGACGGCATCGACCCCGAGTCGTGCAAGAACGTCCGGATCAGCGACTGCCACATCGACGTGGGCGACGACTGCATCGCCATCAAGGCCGGCACACAGGCCACCAGGGAGCGGGTCGCCTGCGAGAACATCACGATCACGAACTGCACCATGGTGCACGGCCACGGCGGCGTGGTCATCGGCTCGGAGATGAGCGGCGGAGTCCGCAACGTGGTCATCAGCAACTGCGTGTTCCAGGGCACCGACCGGGGCATCCGGGTCAAGTCGCGGCGCGGACGTGGCGGCGTCGTCGAGGACGTGCGGGTCACCAACGTGGTCATGGACCACGTGATGTGCCCCTTCGTGCTCAACGAGTACTACTTCTGCGGGCCCGGCGGCATGGACCCCATCGTCCACGACCGCACGCCGCAGCCGATCGACGACGGCACCCCGCTCTTCCGTCGCATCCACCTGGCGCACGTGACCGCCCGCAACGTCCACGCCGCGGCGGGCTACCTCTACGGGCTGCCGGAGCGCCCGCTGGAGGACGTCACCCTCGACGACGTCTCGATCTCCTACGCGGACGACGCCGTGCCCGGGTACCCCGCCATGGCGACCGGGGTCGACGAGGTAGCCCGCGCAGGCTTCCTCGTCGGATTCGCTGGTGACCTCCGGATGACGCGGGTGCGCGTGACCGGTTGCGAGGGTCCTGGCCTCCAGGTGGAGCAGTCCCCCGGCCTGCACCTGACGGACGTGACGGTCGACGGCGAGCGCCTCCACGTCTGAGGCGGCTCAGGGAGCCGGCTCGTAGGCGCCCGCGAACGTCCACCTCGGATCGGCCTGCTCCCCGAAGCCCTCGCCGCGCACCGTCAGCGTGCCGTCGGGACCGGCGTGCAGGCGGAGGCGGACGACCTCGAGCTCGTCGTCGACGCACCGCACCTCGACGTCGAGCGTGCGGGGCGCCACCCAGCCCGCGGCCACGACGACCGGGCGGGCCCTGGGTCCGAAAGGCTGGACGTGCGGCGCGCCCAGGCGCACCTCCAGCCGCCACTCGCCCGACGACGCCGCCACGACGCCCCCGTCCGCCGAGAGATCGACGTCGAGGACGGCGACCCAAGCGCCCGGCATGCGGGCCGAGTAGCGTCCGCGCACGTCGACGGCGTGCTCCGGCAGGTGCCGCGGGCAGGGCCAGGCGAGGGCACGGTGGCCGTCGTCGGCCGAGGACGCGCCCGGCCCCGCCACCGGGTCGACGAGGTGCCGGAACACCAGCCCGGCGAGCCGCTGGTCGCCGCTCTCGCACGTCAGCGAGTCGGCGGTGACGACGAGGGCAAGGCGCTGCTCCGGGTCGCAGTACACGATCTGGCCGCCCAGGCCGAACATGAGGTAGCCGCCGCGCTCCGGCAGCCACAGCTGGTAGCCGTAGCCGTCGCGGAACGGCGTCCCCCACGTCAGCGAGGCGGTGTCTGCCTGCACGGTCGTGGCCGCGCGCAGGTAGGCGGCGGGGAGCAGCGGCTCGCCGTCGTACACCCCGCCGTCGAGCAGGAGGTGGGCCAGGCGCAGCAGGTCCCGCGGGCGGCAGACGAGGCCGGAGCCGCCATGGCTGACGCCGTCGGGGCCGGGCAGGATCCGGAAGTCGTCGCCGAGGCCGAGCGGCGCGAGGCGGTGGCGCAGGTACCCGGCGAGCGTGGTCCCGGCGACGCGCTCGGCGAGGCCGGCCAGCACGTACGAGCCGCTCGTATCGTAGGTGAAGACCGCACCCGGCGGGAAGGCCGGCGGCACGCGGAACCACGACGCGAGCCAGTCGGTCTCGGACCGCTGGTACGTGGTCGCGGCGTGCGGTCCGAGCATCGCCAGCAGGTGCGCGACGGTGGTCTGGGCGAGCCAAGGATGCACCTCGCCGCGCTCAGGAAAGTAGCCGACGACCGGGTCGTCGAGCGACAGGCCACCCTCGTCCGCCAAGAGCCCCACGGCGAGGCCCGTCAAGGACTTGGTCACCGAATACATCCGGTGCGGGGTGTGCACCCCCAGCGGGGCAGACCCGGTGCTGAGCACCGGCTCGCCGTCGACGGTCAGCTCGACGCTGTGGAGGGCGATGCCGAGGGCCGTCGCCTCGCGGTCCAGGAGTTCCAGCGCGTCCATGAACAGGCCCTTCAGGTGTCCCACGGCGGCAAGGGTGGAGCCAGGGTAACCGGTTTCCCAGTCGTCGACCCGCACGGGAACCTCGTCCGGATCGGCGGGTTCCCGCGGTGGGACTGAGCAGCCCTGGCCGCGTCCCGTCGACTGTGGGTGGCACGGCATAGCGTCGCTCCATGAGCGAACCGCGACCGTTCACGCTGCACGTTCCCGACCGGGTGCTCGCCGACCTGCGGGACCGACTCGAGCGCGCCAGGATACTGGACGACTCGCCGCGGCGGCCGTCGTCCGGCCTGACCGCCACGTACCTGCGCGAGCTGGTCGAGGCGTGGATCGGCTGGGACTGGCGTGCGCGGGAGGCATGGCTGAACGGCCACCCGCAGTTCCTGGCCGAGGTCGGGGACGCCACGGTGCACTTCGCGCACCTCCGGTCGGCCGAGGCGGACGCGCCCGCGCTGCTCGTGATGCACGGCTGGCCCCACACCTTCGCCCTGCAGCTCGACTTCGCCGACCTGCTGCCCGACGTCCACGTCGTCGTCGCGAGCCTCCCCGGCTTCGCGTTCTCCTCGCCGTACCGCGCGGGCCAGATGTCCGAGAAGCGCCTGGCCGCCACGATGCACGCGCTCATGACCGAGGTGCTCGGCTATGACCGGTACCTCACCTACGGGGAGGACGTCACGGCGAACGTCAGCGACCTCATCGCCGCGCGCTATCCGCAGCACGTGGCCGGCATCGTGGCCACGCACGCCCACTTCCCCACGAGCGGCGAGCGCACCGGCCTCACCGACCCGGCCGAGCGGGCCTTCTTCGACGAGATCGCGGCCCGGCACGAGACCGACGGCGCCTACGGTCACGTCCAGGCCACCCGGCCCGACACCCTGGCCTCCGCCCTCAACGACTCCCCCGCGGGCCTCCTCGCCTGGCTCACCGAGAAGCTCGTCGAGTGGAGCGACACCCCGGCCGGCGACCCCCGGTGGGTGGAGCGGCGCATCTCGCGGGACAGGATCCTCACCGAGGCCACCATCTACTGGGTGACCCAGACGATCGGGTCGTCCTTCCGCCCGTACTACGAGGGCGCCGACCAGCCGGACCCGATCCCGCCCACGGCCGTGCCCGCCGCGGTCCTGGTGCAGCGCCACGAGGCGTCGTACCCCGAGTCGATCGCGCGCCGCCACTACCTCGACCTCCGCGTCTTCGACCGTCTGCCGGAGGGCGGGCACTTCACCGTCGCTGAGGTTCCCCAGGAGATGGCCCGCCGGGTGCGGGAGTTCCTGCGGTCGCTCAGCCGGGCGGGCTCTCCAGGGTGAGCTCCGTCAGCACGCAGCGGTCCTCGGCGCCCGTCCACGTCCCGCGCCGCGACAACGAGAACCCCGCCGACGCCGCGGCCCCGGCCACGAGCTCGTGCGACTCGAACGCGGCGTGGTTCGCCCGGTACGGGCGCGAGCTCACCACGCGAGGACCGCGTCCGCTCCCCCCGGGAGGCGCCGCGAACGTGGCGGTGACGACACGCCCGCCCGGCGCCAGCACGCGCGCCCACTCCGCGAACACGGCCACCGGGTCCTCGAAGAGGTGCAGCGCCGTGACGCAGGTGATCAGGTCGGCTGACCCGTCGGGCAGCCCGAGGGCGCTCGTGTCGCCGACCAGGAGGGTCGCGCCGGGCAGGTGCGCCCGCGCGACGGCGAGCATCCCGGGCGACAGGTCGACGCCGATCAGCCGCACGTCCGGCGCGACCCGCGCGCTCAGCGCCCGGAGCAGCAGGCCCGTCCCGGTCGCGACGTCGAGCACGACGCGGACGCCCGCGCCCGCCCCGGAGACCGCGCCCAGGCCCACGAACTGCGCGACGGCGACCGCGAGCTCGCGATGCATGACGCTCTCGTCGTAGGTGGCGGCCCGCTCGTCGAAGCTGGCGGCGACAGCGCTCACGTGCTCGGTGGACATGCGGGCAATCTAGACGGACCCTGGGACATCGTCGGCCTCACTCCCGTCCGGCGACGGCGAGGAGCCGGCGAACCGTGCCCAGCGTGCGGGTGGTCGCCGCGCCGGCGGTGAGCCGCTCCACCTCCACCGTCGGGCTCCCCGTCCCGGCAGACGTCTCCTTGGCCAGGCCGACGACGATCCCGTGCCGCTCGGCGACGAGGTGCACCGTGGCCCGGGAGCTGGTCCACGGGAGCGTCACGGGCAGCGGCCCGTCGTCGAAGATCGTGACCGTCTCCACCCAACGCGTGCCGCCCTCGTCCCGGACAGCGGCGGCGAGGGGGTCGCCACGCACGGCGTCGGCGAGCTCGTCGAGGGAGCGGACGAACGCGGCGTCGTCGTACCCCGAGGCTGCCGCGAGGAGACCCGCCGCCGCCTCCACGACGCGCCCCGGGTCGTCCGCGTCGAGGAGGACCGTCCCGTTGGACTGGAACGACCGCGCCGACCGCGCCCCCGCCGACAGGAGCGCTCCCTCCAGCTCCGACCGGCGCGGGCTGCGGCTCCGGGCCTGCCCGAGGTTCATGTTCCGGTAGAGCACCACGCTTCCGTAGGACACTTCGCGAGCATACGGAGCGGCGAGGCTCATGGACCGGATCGCGCAGTGGATCTTGGGCCCCCAGATGTTGCGTAGAGTCGGACCCATGCCCACGTTCAGCGCAGTCACCCGTGATCACGTCCTGACCGCCCTGCGCGAGCACGACCAGGTCGGCCCGGAGCAGTTCCAGTCCGAGCACGGGTTCGGTCCCTCGCGCGAGTACGTGATCTGGCACGACGGCCGCTCGTACGACTCGAAGGCGATCCTCGGCGTGGCCCACGGGTTCGCCACGGGCACTCCCGCGCAGGCGGAGGAGTTCGGCCCCGGACGCTCGGGAACCGCCCCGATCCTCGAAGCGCTCGGCTTCGACGTGCGCGCCGAGCTTCTCGACGCCAAGGCGGCCCTGCCCGTCGGCACCGTGGTTCCCGCCCGCGCCGTCAAGGCACCGGCGAAGCGTCCGGCCGTCAAGCGCGAGCCCGTCAAGCGCAAGGTGGTCCAGGAGCGCCCGGTCCACATCTGCCCCGGCTGCTTCCACCAGCTCCCCGCGATGGGCAACTGCGACAACTGCGCCTGAGCCGTTCGCCGCTCCCCCGGCTCGCGCCGGAGGTCAGAGGTCGAAGAGCGTCGGCTGCTCGAGGTAGACGCCCTCGGTCTCGAGCATCCGCAGCTTGGTGCGCGCGCCGCCCCGGGCGGAGAATCCGCCGATCTTCCTGCCGGCGGCCAGCACCCGGTGGCACGGCACGATGGGCGGGAACGGGTTGCGGCCGAGCGCCTGCCCCACCGCCTGCGCGGCCCCGGGCGCGCCGAGCCGGGCCGCGACCTCCCCGTAGGTGAGCGTCTGCCCCGGCGGGATCGCCAGCACCACCTCGTAGACCCGGCGGTCGAAGTCCGGCACGGCGCTCAGGTCCAGGCGTACCCCGGCCAGGTCCCCGGTCCCCTGGGCCAGCAGCTCCGCGACCTGCGCAGCCGCGTCGGCGACGGGCGCCGGAGGCGCCGTCTCCACCGCCCCCGGGTACCACCGCCGTACCGCCTGCCGCACCTGGCCCTCGCCGCCCTGCGGCAGGGTCGAGCCGACGACGGCTCCCCTCTCGTCCCACACCAGCGCACAGTGCCCGATCACCGTCGGGAACACGACGAACGCGAGAGACTGGCCGGCACGGTTCACGGGCACCACGGTACGGCGACCCACCGACACCCCCGGACGACGTCCCCGCCGTGGAAGGATCCGGCCATGGTGCGCTACCCCCGCTTCCTCCAGCCCGGTGACCGGATCGGCGTCACGTCGCCCTCGTCCGGAGTTCCGGCCCGCCTCCGTGGTCGGCTCGACGTCGCCGTCGCGTGGCTGCGGGATCACGGTGCCGACGTCGAGGTCGGCGACTGCATGGACGGCTCCTCGCACGTGAGCGCTCCGGCCGAAGCCCGCGCCGACGAGCTGATGCGCATGCTCCTGGACCCCTCGATCCGAGCCGTCGTGCCGCCGTGGGGCGGCGAGACGGCGATCGACCTGGTCCCGCTCCTCGACTTCGACGCCCTGCGCGACGCGGAGCCCACGTGGGTGGTCGGCTACTCGGACATCTCGACGCTCCTGGTGCCGCTGACGTTGCTCTCCGGTTGGGCCACCGTGCACGGCGACAACCTCATGGAGACACCGTACGAACCAGCCACCGGCCTGCTCCACTGGTTCGACCTCGTCTCCGGGTACGACGACGAGGGCGGCCCCGCGAGCCTGTTCCGGCAGGCGCCTCCCGGCGTGCACCGGGCGAACGACTGGGACCGTTGGGAGGACGACGCGACTCCCACCCGGCACCACTGGAACGGGACGGGCAGCTGGCGGCGCCTCGACAGCGGCTCCGGGGACGTCGACGTCTCGGGCCGCCTGATCGGCGGGTGCATCGAGACCCTGCGCCACCTGGCCGGAACCCGCTTCGCCGATCCGGCGCCGCTGCGGGGCCCTGGCGGCGACGAGCCGCTCGTCGTCTACGTCGAGGCGTGTGAGGACGACGCCTTCTCGATCTGCCGTTCGCTGCACGGCATGCGCCTCAACGGCTTCTTCGACGGCGCCGCCGCGGTCCTCGTGGGGCGCACGACCGCTCCCGGCTCCCCCACCCTCACCCAGGACGAGGCAGTCCTGGACGCGCTCGGAACCCTGGGTGTCCCGGTGATCGCCGACGTCGACTGCGGCCACGTCCCGCCGCACATGATCCTCGTCAACGGCGCCCGCGCCCGCCTGGTCCACAACACGCACACGTCGTTCCTGGAGCAGCAGCTGACCTGATGCACGCCAGACTGCTTCCAGGTCCGCGAAGCGGCCCTTAGGCGGTCCTGGAGGCAGTCTGGCGCGCACCCGGCGTCATGGCAGCACCGCGGTGTGCGGCGCGGCCAGAGCAAGCAGTACCACGCAGACCACGGCGACCCCCATGCTCAGGCCGAAGGGCGCCCGGCTGCGCGGCCGGGTCAGGGCCACCACACCCGCGGCGAGTGCCAGGCCCGCGGCTGCCGCCCCGCCGGCCCAGGCGGCAGGCCGAGGCGCACCGGGCGGCCCGGCGACCACCACGGCGGCCGCGACGACCAGCAGCACCGGGGCGAGCACGCCGGACGCGCGCCGACCGAGCCGGTGGGGCAGCCCTCGGACGCCCGTCGCGGCGTCGTCGTCCAGGTCAGGCAGCGTGTTGGCGACGTGCGCCCCGACGCCGAGGAGCGCCGCCGCCGCGACCGCCCAGCCCGCCGGGACCCGCGGGCCGGGCGCGGAGAGCACGACGAAGACGGCCAGCAGCCCGAACGACAGCGCATAGGGCAGCCAGGACCACACCGTCGTCTTGAGCAGGGCGTTGTACGCCCACGCCCCTGCCACAGCGACGACGTGAGCGGTCCCGGGCACCACGCCGAGAGCCAACGAGGCCACGACACACACCCCGGCAGCCAAGAACGCCGCTCCGCGCAACGTGCGTGCGGTGACCAGCCCCGCGACCACGGGCTTGTCGGTGCGGCCCACGGCGACGTCGCGCGGGGCGTCGATCCAGTCGTTCGACCAGCCGACGGAGAGCTGGCCGGTGCCCACCGCCACCGCGACGAGCGCGACGACATGGGAACCGGAGCCCAGGGCCGCGGCGAGCGCTGCCGCCAGGCCGGTCACGACCGCAGCCGGGGCGGCGTGGCTGGCGAGCACCAGACCACGGGTCAGGCGGCGTACCTCGGTACCGGGGACCATGCTCGCAACGCTAGCCCGGACGAGTCCCCCGCGCGGGTGGCCGGGTCCTGGGCCACGATGCTGAGATGTCGCGCGTCGTGGCCGTCGAGCCGGTCCTGCCCCAGCACGTGTACGCCCAGGAGGCGATCACCGCGGCGGTGGGACCGCTGGTGGCACCCGACCCGGGCCGGACGGCGCTGCTGGGCCGCCTGCATGCGAGCGCCGGCGTGGACCGGCGTCACCTGGTGCTGCCGCTGGAGGAGTACGCGGAGCTCGGGTCGCTGGGGGCGGCCAACGCGGTCTTCGTCCGCGAGGCCGCCGTGCTGGCCGAGGAGGCCTGCCGGCGGGCCCTGGACGCGGCGGGGCTCGTCGCGTCGGACGTCGACCATGTGTTCGCCACCTCCGTGACGGGAATCGCCGCGCCGTCGCTGGACGTGCTGCTCGCCGAGCGGCTCGGGCTGCGCAGCGACGTGCGGCGGACGCCGTCGTTCGGCCTGGGCTGTGCGGGTGGGGCCGGCGGGCTGGCGCGCGTGCACGACCACCTGCTGGGCCGCCCCCGCGACGTGTCGCTCCTGGTGTCCGCGGAGCTGTGCTCCCTCACCCTCCAGCACGGTGACGACTCGACGGCGAACATGGTGGCCAGCGGCTTGTTCGGCGACGGGGCGGCCGCTGCCGTCGTGGTGGGGGCGATGCACCCGCTGGCGCGGCCGACGTCGGCTCCCGAGCGGCCCGCGGCAGGCCGCCTGCGGCGCACGGCGAGGGTGCTCGACACCCGATCGCGGCTGTACCCGGGCACCACGGGAGCCCTGGGCTGGGAGGTGCGCGACACGGGGTTCGCGATCGTCCTCTCCGCGGGCCTGCCCGACCTGCTGCGCGCGCACCTGCTCGCCGACGTCAAGGACCTGCTGACCGAGCACGGGCTGACACCTTCCGACGTGCCCACATGGGTGGTGCACGCGGGCGGGCCGCGGGTGATCGACGCGGTACGGGACGCCCTGGGGCTGCCCGAGGACACGGTCCGCGAGAGCCGCGCGAGCCTTGCCGAGGCGGGCAACCTCTCGTCGGCGTCCGTCCTCGACGTGCTCGCCCGGACGCTCGCCCGGTCCGAGGCCCCGCCAGGGTCTCCGGCCGTGCTCATGGCGTTCGGCCCTGGAGTGTCGTGCGAGCTGGTGCTGCTGCAGCTGGAGGGCCGCTGAGATGCTCGGTCTCTACATCACGCTGGTCGCCGCCACGGGAGTCGAGCGCCTCGTCGAGCTGGTGGTGTCGGCCCGCAACGCGCGGTGGTCGTTCGCTCGCGGCGGCGTCGAGTCGGGGCGGGGACACTTCCCCGCGATGGTGGCCCTGCACACCGGGCTCCTCGTGGCCTGCGTGGCCGAGGCAGTGCTCGCCGGACGGCCGTTCCTGCCGTGGCTCGGCTGGCCCATGCTCGCCGTCGTGGTGGCGAGCCAGGTACTGCGGTGGTGGTGCGTGACGACGCTGGGGCGTCGCTGGAACACCCGGATCATCGTGGTTCCGGACCTGCCGCTGGTCTCCGCCGGCCCCTACCGGTGGATGCGGCACCCCAACTACGTGGCGGTGGTGGCGGAGGGGGTGGCCCTCCCGCTGGTGCACACCTGCTGGGTGACGGCCGTCGGGTTCACGGTGCTGAACCTGGTGCTCCTCGCCCGGTTCCGTATCCCGGCCGAGGAGCGGGCGCTCCGCCGGGCCGCGACGGGAACGCCCACGACGGCATGACTGCCCGGGCCGTGGACGCCGACGTCGTGGTGGTGGGCGCCGGACCGGTCGGCCTGGCTGCGGCGCTGCACGCCCGGGCTGCCGGGCTCGGCGTCCTGGTCGTCGACCGGCGGGCCGGCATCCTCGACAAGGCCTGCGGCGAGGGCCTCCTCCCCGGCGCCCTGCGGGCGGTGCAGGCCCTCGGGGCCGACCCTCCGGGCCACCCGCTCACCGGCATCAGCTACCGGACGGCCGACGGGCACGCCGACCATCGGTTCGCCGCCGGGTCGGGTCGAGGGGTCCGGCGCACCGTGCTGCACGCGGCCTTGCGGCAGCGCGCCGCGGACTCCGGCGTGACGCTCCTGCACGGCAGGGTCACCGGCCTGCGGCAGGACACCGCAGGCGTGGACGTCGAGATGGTCCCCGGGCGGGAGCCCGGTGGCCTCGACGACGCCGGCTCCGGCGGCAGAGCGCCGCTCGCCCTGCGCGCGGGCTGGGTGCTCGGGTGCGACGGCCTGCACTCCGCGGTGCGGCGGCTGGGGGGCCTCGACGTCGGGCCGCGGGCAGGCGACGGGAGGGGGCGCGACGGCCGGACCCGCGACCGGTACGGCCTGCGCCGCCACTTCGACGTGGCGCCGTGGACGGACCTCGTCGAGGTCCACTGGGCCCCCGGCGCGGAGGCCTACGTCACGCCCGTCGCCGCCGACGTCGTCGGCGTCGCGCTGCTCGGCGTCCGGCCGACGGCGGCCGCCGCGGGAGCCGGGTTCGACGCCTACCTGCGCTCGCAGTTCCCGGAGCTGAGCGCACGGCTCGCCTCGGCGTCGGGCTCCGGGCCGCTGCTCGGTGCCGGTCCCCTCCGGGTCCGGTCGCGGCGCCGCACGGCAGGCCGGGTGCGGCTCGTGGGCGACGCGTCGGGCTACGTCGACGCGCTGACGGGCGAGGGGGTACGGGTGGGCCTCGCCCAGGCCGAGGCCGCCGTCCGGCACCTCGATGACGCCGCCGCGTACGAGCGCGCGTGGCGCACGGTCACGCGCGACTATCGCGCGCTCACGACCGGGCTGCTCGCCTGGGCGTCGAGCCCCGCCCGCGGGGCGATCGTGCCCGCGGCGTCGCGGGCACCGTGGCTCTACGGCGCCGTGGTCGAGCGGCTCGCACGCTGACCCCTCGTCGATGGTCAAGAAACGTTTGGTCAATGGTCAGAACAGCCCATGTTTCCGTTCACCGGTGACCCATAGCCTCGTCGTACCGGTACCGCCCACAGAACGGAGAGCACGTTGACCACCACCACGCTCGTCAGATCGATCTCCACGCGCTGGCTGCTCGCAGCGCTGGCCGCCGTCGCCCTCACGCTCGCCATGACCCCGTCGCCGGCCTCGGCCGACGTCAGCATCCAGCTGAGCGGGCACAAGTCCCCGTTCAACTGCGGCAAGACCTTCTACGCCAACAACTGGACCGGCGGGCACAACCCGTCCGGCTCGATCGACTGGCAGTCCTACGGCAGCGACGCCATCAACGGTGAGACCGTCCGCGCCACGGCCGGCGGCACCGCGACCTTCCGGGACGCAGGCGGCACCAGCTACGGCAAGTGGGTCGAGATCGTCCACAGCGACGGCACCCGGACCCGCTACGCCCACCTCGCCACGATGGTCCGCGCGGCGGGCGGCAGCATGTCCGTCAGCCAGGGCACCGTGATCGGGACCGTCGGCTCCACCGGCGGCTCGAGCGCTCCGCACCTCCACTACGAGCAGCGCAACGCCTCCGGCACCGTCGACACCAGCCCGACCGTCGACGGTGTGACCGTGTCGCTCGGCCAGAAGAAGGCCGTCACGAGCACGAACGCGTGCGGCTCGGCCAACCCGTACACGCCCGGCGAGGTCTGCGGGAGCGGCTTCACGCAGATCGACTCGGCGGCGCTCGGCACGGCCGGCCGCGTCTACCTCATGTACAACGCCAGCACCGGCAACAACTGCGTGGTCACGCTGAAGTCGACCAACATCGGCACGCCGTCGGCGGTGTCCGCGTTCCTCGAGCCGCAGGGCTCGACCCGCACCACCGACTCGGGGAGCTTCGAGTACTACGCCGGCCCGGTCAAGCGGTCGGCGCCGAGCACCTGCGTCAGGTGGGGCGGCTCGGTCGGCAGCTCCAGCTACACCAGCCCGTTCGAGCACTGCGGCTGACGGAGCGACGACGACGGAGCGGGCCCCCGGTTCTCGGACCCGGGGGCCCGTTCGCGTGGCCGAGCCCGTACCGGCGCGGTATCACGGCGTCGCCGAGCACACTCGGGCGCACACACCTAGAGTGCGCCTCATGGCACCTGTCCTCTATGAGATCGCCGTCGGCGGGCGAGTCGTACACGTGAACCACTGGCCCGGCTACGGAAAGACGCCCCGCCTCTTCGTCCGGCTGCCCGACGGACTGCAGCTCGGCTACTGGTGCCTCGTCGAGGATCGCCCCGTCGCGGTACCGCCCCACGGCTCGGTGGAGCACGAGCCACTCATCACGGAGGTCGCGGCGGCGTGGAGGGCAGCCAAGGAGGCTGGGGCCCTCCAGCGCGTACGGGTCGTCGAGCCGGCCCAGGAGCCCGTCGAGCCGTCCCCGGGGCCCGCGGACGTCGCGAGCGTTCCCGAACCGGTCGCACCTCCTGCCGGACGTGACATCGCCCTGAACCGGCCCGGGCACAGCCTGGTCCGCAAGCTCGCCGACGACCGGCGCGGACGATCACGGCTCCAGAACGTCGTGCGTGCCCTGACCGGCGCCGAGCGGCGCGAGTCGTGGCACGTCGGTCTGGTCGGCGAGCGCATCGTCGGCAAGGAGCTCGACCGGCTCGTCCGCAAGGACCCGCGGTGGCGGGTGCTCCACTCGGTGCCCGACCCGGTCGACCCCAATCCGGACAAGGACATCGACCACCTGGTGATCGGTCCGACCGGGGTCTTCACGATCAACACCAAGCGCCACCCGGGCAAGAATGTCTGGGTCGGGAGGACGCACGGCGGGACGGGTCAGGGCAGCCCGATCGTGGAGCGCGCTCGCACCGAGGCCAGACGGGCATCGGGGACGCTCAAGGGCGGCACGGGAATCCGGGTCGTAGCGCAGCCGATCCTGGTCTTCGTGGGCGTCACCTCCATCACGACGAAGGAGACCGATCCCGACGAGCCAGTCGCGGCCCTCGCCCCGCGCGAGCTCGTGGAGTGGCTCCAGGAGTATCCCGGTCGGGAGATCCGCGAGTTCGACGTCGACGCGCTCTTCGCCCACGCCCGCCGCGAGTCCACCTGGACAGGAGCCGCTCCGGCCTGACCGCCGCCTCCCCGAAGGGACCGTCCTCGTGTCGTCCGGCCGGGAGACCTGCGGAGATGTCCTCGCGCGCTACGGTCGTGCTGCGCGCTCTCGCCTCGGACGCGCACCTCCGACGAAAGGTGCCTCATGAGCTTCACGTACCCCAAGGGAACCCGCGGGAGACGCATCCCGGGATGGGTCTTCCGCTGGGGAAACAAGCTGCTCGCGCCCCGCGCGCGGCGGTCGGCCAGGCCGATGATGGGCATGAACATCCTGGTGCTGACGACCGTCGGCCGGAAGACGGGCGAGAAGAGGGTGTCGCCCCTCGCCTGGTTCCCGGACCCGTCCGGCGCGTGGCTGGTCGTCGCATCGGTGGGCGGCTCCCCCACCAACCCGGGCTGGTACCACAACCTCGCCGCGCACCCGGACCAGGTCACGGTCGAGCTCGGCGGCCGCGCGGTCGACGTGGTCGCCGAGGAGCTCCAGGGCGCGGAGCGCGAGGAGGCCTGGGCACGGATCATCGCCGAGTCCAAGCAGTTCGCCGACTACCAGGAGAAGACCGACCGGAGGCTGCCGGTCATCCGGCTGAAGCCGAAGAACTGAGCGCCGCGCCGCCGCCCGGCCCCGCCCCGCGCCGCACCGAACTACCGATCACGCGACAGGCCGCGCACGGGCATACAGGGAGCCCCCGGACGATGCCCGCGTGGCATCCTTGGCGCGTGAGCCTGACGCACCGCCACCTCGTCCTGCCGCCTCCGGTCGTCTGACCGGAGCGCGTCGAGCGGCCCCTCCGCGGCAGCAGCCGCGGTAGCGCGGCCGCGGCCTGGCGTGCCCCGGGAACGGTGTCCTCGTCCCGGTCTCACCCTGGAGCTCTCATGCCTCTCTCCTCCCCTGCCCGCACGGGCGCCCTCACCAGCCCCCGCGCCACGGCACGCACCGGCCTCCTGCAGGTCTGCGCCGCCGGTGTCCTCTGGGGAACAGGCGGCCTCGCCGTCCAGCTCGTCCGCGAGCACGTGCCCCTCTCCGTCCTGACGGTCAGCGCGTACCGCACGCTCCTCGCCGCGGCCGTCCTCGTCGTCGCCGTGGCCGTGACCCGCCGCCGGCTGGCCACGGTCACCGTCGCCCGGGAACGGCCCGTCGCCGTGGTCGTGGTCGGCGTGGGCACGGCCGCGTACCAGGCGCTGTACCTCGGCGCCGTCGTCTCGGCGGGCGTCTCGGTAGCCACGGTCGTGTCGCTGGGCGTCGCGCCCGTGCTGCTCACCGCCGCCGAGGCGGTCCGCGGACGGCGGTCCGGCATGCGCCCGGGCCTCACCCAGCTTGTCGCGGTCGCGCTCGCCGTGGTGGGGCTGGTCCTGGTCGCCACGTCCGACGTCGGCCCGGCAGCCCCGCGCCCCCTCCTCGGCCTCGGGCTCGCCCTGGCGTCGGGCACCGTCTACGCGGTGACGGTCGCGGTGGCGGGCCGGCTCGCGCGGGCGGGCGACCCGCTCCTGGTGACGACGGCGACCACGGCGGCCGGTGCCGTGGTCGCCGTGCCGCTGGTGGCCGTCGCCGACCTGTCGGGGATGCTCGGCGCGCTGACGACCGTCCCGGGCGCGCTGGGCCTGGTCTACCTCGGCGTCTTCACGATGGCTCTCGCGTACGCCCTGTTCAACGCCGGCTTGCGCACCACGCCGGGCAGCGCGGCGGCGGTCGCGACGCTCCTCGAGCCGGTGACGGCCGCTGTGGCCGCGGCGGTCGTGCTCGGCGAGCGCCTCACCGTGCCGGGGATCGCGGGGACCGTCGTCATCCTCGGGACGATCGGGCTGCTGTCGACCGCCCCGCGCACTCCAGTCGTGTGACCGGTAGTTCGGTGCGTGATCGGCAGTTCGAACTGCCGATCACGCACCGAACTGCCGGTCACGCGCGCGGAGGACACCCGCGAGCGCTGCCCGCTTGACCTTGCCGCAGCGTCAAGGTCTCTACTGGGACCATGCGAATCGGCGAGCTGGCGGCACTGGTCGGGGTCTCGACCCGGACCGTGCGGCACTACCACCATCTCGGGCTGCTGCCCGAGCCCGTGCGGCAGCCCAACGGCTACCGCGAGTACGGCCTGCGCGACGCCGTCGTCCTGGCGCGGGTACGGCGCCTCACCGAGCTGGGCCTGTCGCTCGACGAGGTGCGCGACGCCCTGGCCGACGAGCGGGGTCGAGACCTCCGCGAGGTCCTCCAGGACCTGGACGCCGACCTCGCCCGGCAGCAGGAGAGCATCACCCGGCGCCGGGCCCGCCTCGGTGCCCTGCTCGCCGAGGCCGACCTGCACCCCGACTCGACGGTGTCGCCCGCGATGGCCGAGGTGCTCCGCGCCCTCCCGGCGAGCGGGTCCCGGTTCGCCGCCTTCGACCGCGAGCTGCTGGCCCTCGTCGACACCGGCGGCGAGGGCGAGGGTGTCGCGGCGATGCTGCGGCCGCTCACGGAGCCGGGGACCGTGGCCGAGGTGGAGGCGCTGTACGCGAGGCTGGACAACCTCGCGGACGCGAGGCCCGACGACCCGCGCGTCGTGCCGCTCGCCACTGACCTGGCGGCCCGGCTCCCCGAGGAGCTGGCCGCCGCGGCCGCGGACCTGGACCCCGACGCCGTGAGCGGCTGGCTCTCGTCGCTCTCGCTGGAGCTGTCACCCGCCCAGACGGCGGTGCTGCAGCGGCTGGTCACGACCCTGAAGGAGCGCTCATGATCCCCGCCTGGCTGCGTCGTCTCGTGGCGGGGGAGCTCCGCGGCCTCGCCAGCCTCGGCCTCTGGGCGGCCCGACGGCGCCACGGGGTCCCGCCGGGTGCGACGGTCGTCACCTACGCGCGCGAGCAGAACCCCATGATGCTGGCGTTCCTCGTCGCGATGGTCGCTGAGGCGGCCGGCATCGAGCTCCTGCTACGAGCCCTCGGGGTGCCCGACGCCGTCCGGGTCGTCGTGCTGGTGATCGACCTGTACGGAGTCCTTCTGGTGCTGACGCTGATCGCCGCCTGCGCCACGCGACCACACGTGGTCTCGGCGGACGAGGTGCGGCTGCGGTACGGCTCCTACCTCGACGTCCGGGTCCCCCGCCCGCTCGTCGCGGAGGCGCGGCGGGTCCGGAACCTGAGCGAGGAGGGCCTGGTCGTGGTCGACGGCGACGAGCTCGCCGTCATCGTGTCCGCGCAGACCAACCTCGTGCTCGACCTCACCGGCCCGCTGACCGTCACCCGTCCCTTCGGCCGGCGCGCAGAGGTCCGCTCGATCCGCTTCTTCGCCGACGACCCGGCGTCGTTCCTCGACGCCCTCCGCGCCGGGGAGCGAGCCGTCGCGGGCCCCACGGGAGGCTGACGCCGGGCGCGCTCCCGAGCGGACGGACAGAGAGTTACCCTGCCGATATGGCCCACCGCCCGGGCGACGACGCCTACACCTTCGAGCTCGTCGACGAGCGCGCGCAGGCCGAGGTGCTGCCGGAGCCGGCCGCGGCGCCGTCGGGCGGAGCGGCCCGCTGGGCTCGACAGAACCGCACGGTGCTCGTGCCCGTCGTGATCGTGGGCGTGGCGGTCGCCGTCGCCGCGGTGGCCGCGGGCGAAGCCCGCGAGCGGGACCGGCGGGAGGCGCTGGCGGCGATCCCGGGCGGGGTGCTCTCGCTCGAGACCCTGCCGGAGCTTCGGTGGCGGATCGACGACGTGCTGGAGCCCGTCGCCGTGCTGGACGGGCTCCTGGTCACCCGCGACCGCGACGGCCTCGACGGCGTGCACCCCGCCACCGGCGAGGTGCGGTGGAGCCTGGAGGCGGGCGCCACCGTCGACTGCGGGGACGCGATGCTCTGGTTCGACCGGCTGCGCACGGTCGGCCCGCTGGTGTGCCTCGACGGGTCGGATGTGCTCGTCGTGGGGGCGGGCGGGGTCCTGGAGGCCTCGCGCCCGCTCGCCGACCGCACCGGCTCACCGCAGCCCGGCCCGGACGGGAGCCTGCTGCGCGCCGAGCGCGTCGGACCGGCCGTGCCCGCACCCGAGGTCGCCTGCGACGACAGCGGCTCGTGCCGTCTCCCCGCGGGCGGGCACCTGGACGGCCGGGACGTGGTGGTCCGCCTCGAGGACGCGACCACGGGCACGCCACGCTGGGAGCGCACCGTCCGGTTCGATGCCCCGGTGGACGACGACGGCACGCTCCACGGGTGCAACGTCCTCGAAGGGCCCTCGGCGGCGCGAGCGGTCCTGGTGCACGACGACCTCGAGGTCGTGGTGCGGGAGCACCTTGTCCGGGTCACCGGGTGCGGCATCGACGCCGCGTTCGCGCCGGACGGCGACGAGCTGGCCCAGCCCGCCGGCTCGTACGTCTACGAGGCCCACGGGACACGCTTCCGGGTCCACCAGGGGCCGGAGGGTGGGGACGCGCGCACGCGGGTCGAGGTCCTGGGCCGGGACGGGGCGGTGCTGCGCGAGGCGACCGGGTATCCCACGTTCCCTGTCGCGACGGACCGCAGCAGCGACGTCTTCTTCACGACGAGCGGCGAGTCCCTGGACGCCCACCTTCCCGACGGTGCCGTGGTACCGGTCAGCACGGCGGTCAACACCCAGGTCCTGGTGGTCGCCGACGGTGTGGTCATCGTCGAGGAGCAGGACCGGAGGACGGTCCGGGCGGTGGAGCTGGTCGGGGGCGAGACCTTGTGGACCTGGCCCGTCCCGGACGAGGTGACGCTCACCGACGGCACCACCGTGGTGCTCGGCGGCGTCTCCGCGCTGAACGCGTTCACCGACGGGAGGCTGGCGATGCTCGTCTACGACCGCGGCGCGACGGTCGGCAACCCGTCCGGGTACGCGGCGTTCGGGATCGGCGTCCGGACCGGTGAGGTCCTGTGGTCCGGAGATCTCGGCCCCGACATCCCGTTCGCCGTGGCCGGGCACCTGGTGACGGCGGGCAACGAGTCGGCGGTAGGCCTGCGCGGCCTGGGCTGACCAGCACCCCTACGCTGACCGTCATGGGACCGGATGAACAGGCGCTCGACGGCGGCAACGTCAGCTCGGTGGTGCGGGTCGGCGACACGGTGCGGCGCACCGCGGGGCCGTGGACCCCCACGATCCACGCCCTGCTGGCCTGGGTGCGCGCCCACGGGGTCGACGGCGTCCCGGCGCCGCTCGGGATCGACGACCAGGGCCGCGAGGTGCTCTCGTACCTGCCCGGGGAGGTGGGCGGCTGGCCCCAGCCCGACTGGGTCTGGGACGAGGCGTTCCTCACCGACGCGGCCACGCTCCTGCGCCGCTGGCACGACGCGAGCGCCGGCTTCCCCCGCGACGGTTCCACGTGGCGGCTGCCCGCGCACGAGCCCGCCGAGGTGGTCTGCCTCAACGACGTGGCGCCGTACAACATGGTCTACGCCGACGGCCGGCTCGCCGGGTTCATCGACGTGGACATGGCCGCCCCGGGTCCGCGCGTCCGCGACCTGGCGTACCTCGCCTACCGCATCTGCCCGTACGGGGAGGACGCCTCACCGCCCGCCGGGCTCGACCCGCACGCGCGGCTCGACCGCCTCCTGGCGGCGTACGGGTCCGACGCCGGGATCAGCGCCGGCGACGTGCTCCAGGCGGCGGCCGGGCGGCTCCTCGACCTCGCCGACTGGTCGGAGGAGCACGCCCGGGCAACGGCACGGCCCGAGCTCCTGGACCACGCGGCGATGTACCGGCGCGACGCCGCCCGGCTCGCGGCCGCATAGGCCCGGGCGCTCAGCCCGCCGTCGCCTCCAGGCGCACCCGGGCCACGCGCACCACGTCCACCGACTCGACGGTCAGGCCGTCCGACGCCGGACGGACCGTCGGGTCCACCCACACGCCGGTCGCGGCCCGCCACGGCAGCAGCTCCAGCCGGACGCCGTGCTCGGCCACCTCGGCCGCGTGCGGGGTGAGGTCCACGTCCCACTCCCGTCCGTGCCAGAAGTGGTCGCCGACCAGCCGCTCCCCTACGAACGCCCGGCCTGCGTCGCCCGTCCAGCGGACTCTCAGCAGCGCGCGGTCCACGCCCGCGAGCGCGTCCGCCGGGACGTCCACGGCCACCGACGCCGCCCCGGAGAAGTCCGTGGGCGCGCTGAGGCGGTGCATCGGGCCGCCGCGGACCGGCTCGGGCGGGGCCGGGGCCACGGGCGCCAGCCCTGAGGCGAGCGTGCGGGTGCCCGCGGAGGGGACGGCGACCGTCCACCGGTGCCAGGGGCCGTCCGGTGCTGCGGCCCGGACGGGCGTGCCGTCGGCCGTCAGCCCAGCCGGCGGCGGCAGGAGCGCCACCGTGCACACCGGCTCGGACGTGTGCACCACGAGGCCGCCGTCCTCCGCATACACCGGGGCGTCGGAGAGGACGAGACGTTCACGCCCGGCCACGTCGAGCCGGTAGAGGCGGTTCGCGCTCGCGGCGTCGAGCACGAGGACGCGCACGCCCGGCAGCTCCACCACGCAGGCAGGTCCGGGCTCGACGGCGAGCCGGACGACGGTGGCCCCGCCCTCTCCCCACGAAGTGTCCTCGCTGCGCTGCGGTACTTCGCGGGGGCCCCTGGGGTCGGACACCTCCGCGCGGCCCGCGCCACCCACCGGGACCTGGCCCTCGATCACGAGCTCGACCGGGACGCCGTCGGCCGCGGCGAGGACCACGACCTGGCCCGACTCGTCCGCGAGGCGCGTGACCACCTCGGCGGTGGCGCTGCGCAGGACGAGGTCGTCCGCGAGGCGGTACCGCAGCGGCCAGACGGTGGTCAGCCCGGTGGGGAGGTCGACGGGCCGGGTGGGGACGGTGACCTCGGCGTCGTCGAACGTGACGGTGATCTGGACGCCGTCCTGCGCGGGCAGTGGGCGCTGGGCGGGCTGGTAGGTGGTGAGGAAGAGGTAGCCGCTGCGGCCGTCGGACCGGACGGCCCAGCGCAGCTCGGCCGGGTCCTCGCTGCCGCCGCCCACCTGCGGCGCCATCGTGGCGAGGCGGTGGCCCTCGGCGTGCAGCCAGAGGTGGCGTCGCCGCAGGAGGTGGTGGTGCGGCCGGACCTGGCCGTGCTCGCCCACGGGGGCGTTGAAGTCGTAGGTGAGAGCGGGCACGTCGTTGGGGTAGCCGGTGGCGTGCGACTCCTGCTCCGGACCGGTGGGGCCCACGCGCTGCGTGCCGCCCGCGTACATGTAGTAGCCCTGCCACACCGAGCCGCTGCCGATCTTGGCGAGGCCGACGGCGTCGACGTCGCGGCCGGTGACGAGCGGCCGGCGGTGGTAGGCGACGTGCATGCCGCCACCGAGCTCGCACATGGCGAAGGGCACCAGGGAGTCGTCCTTGAGCGGCACGGCGTCCGGGTCGAGCACGATGCCGTCGAGCGCCTCGCGGAGGTCGGCCCCGACGGTGAGGTCGTCGCGGACGGCGCTGTACCGGAAGTGGAAGGCCGCGAACGGCGCCCACTCCGTGTCGGACTCCTCCCAGAAGCCCTCCGCATAGGCGGAGTACACCGGCAGGAGGGTCTCGGGGACCTGCGCGCCGCCCCAGCCGGTCGCCGTCCAGACCGGGACCCGGAGGCCGAACCCCTCCGCGATCTCGCGCAGGGTCGCGAGGTGCTGCGGCTGGTCGTAGAGCTCGTTGTCCACCTGGACGCCGACGACGGGGCCGCCGTCCGCGTGCGTGAGGCCCGTGAGCTGCGCGGCGATCTGCCCGTACAGGAGCCGGACCCGCGCCAGGTACGCGGCGTCGTCGGTGCGGGTCGCGATGCCGCTCTCGACGAGCCAGTCGGGGAACCCGCCGTGCCGGGCCTCGCCGTGCGCCCACGGGCCGATCCGGGCGACGACCTCCAGCCCGTGGCGCGCGGCCAGCTCCACGAACCCTCGGAGGTCGAGGTTGCCGTCCCACCGGAAGTCGCCCGGGGAGGGCTCGTGCGCCTGCCAGAACACGTAGCAGGCGACCGACGTGAGCCCGCCCGCGGCCGCATGCCCCAGGACCTCCGACCAGCGCTCGCGCGGGATGCGCGAGTAGTGGATCTCGCCCGTGACGGGAAACCACGGCCGGCCGTCACGCTCGAGCCACCGGCTCGTCACCTCGATGCGGCTCGCAGCGCCCTGCGGGTCGCCGACCGCGAGGTGGCCGCGCCGCTCGGGCTCCGGGTGCGCCGCGCGGAGGGTGCGGGCGGGGCGCTTCAAGGCGTCGGGGGTCATCTGTCTCCTTCGAGGCGGCATGTGCGGGCTCAGCCTAAGCGCAGACTGTGCACGGTCCCAGTCCCGGGAGAATCCCGTGGACATGCGTCGCCGGCCCTGCCAGCATCGCCTCGTGCCGCGCCTCCTCGTCGTCACCGGGCCGCCCGGGTCCGGCAAGTCCACCATCGCCGCCGCCCTCGCCGACCGCTGGGAACCCAGCGTCCTCGTGGAGGGCGACGCGTTCTTCCGGTTCCTCCGCCGCGGCGCGGTGGCGCCCTGGCTCCCGGAGGCGCACGCCCAGAACGAGACGACGGTGCTCGCCGCGAGCGCCGCCGCCGGCCGGTTCGCGGCGGGCGGGATGACGGTGGTGTACGACGGCGTCGTGGGCCCCTGGTTCCTGCCCGGGTTCGCCCGGGCGACGGGGCTGCCGGTGATCGACTACGTAGTGCTGCTGCCGCCGCTCGAGACGTGCCTGCACCGGGTGGCCACCCGCGAGGGGCACGAGTTCACGGACCTCGGTGCGGCCCGGCACCTGTACGACGACTTCGCCCGCGAGGTCGACGACGGGGCGCCCGGGTTCGTGCTCACCGACGCACCCGACGGCTTCGCGACGGTGGCCGACCGGATCGTCGACGCAGTCGAGCAGGGCCGGTCACGGTTCGAGGTGGCGGCCGAGAGCTAGGGGCAGCGCGTCAGTCGTCGAGGTCGAGCTCGGTCGAGCGGTCCGCCCGGCGCGCGCCCAGCCGGGGGTCGGCGAGAACCTGCTCGATCAGCGAGGCCGGGCCGCCCAGCGCCGCCTCCAGCGTGTAGATCGGCACGCCGAGGAACCAGGACCGGTCGTCGGGCCAGACCAGCGACGGCGGGTCGGTCAGCTCGTTCAGCGCGCCGACGGACCGGAGCGGACCGGTCCAGAGGTGGTACCGGCGGTCCGGGAGGGCGAGCGGCTCGGCGTCGGGCCGCTGGGGCCGCACCCGGGCGAGGTACGCGCGACCCTCGGCCGTCACCCGCTCGATCTCCTCCGCCGTCGCGTCCTCGTCGCCCGCGAACATGATGTCCATGCCCGGCGCCGTGCCAGGGTCCTCGCCCGCGTCGAAGAACGCGCCCCAGCCCTCCCACGTGCCGCAGTGCACCGGCTGGTCGCCGGTGGCGGGGCCGAGGACGTCGAGCAGCGCGTCGAGCCAGGCGTGCGGGGCGTACGGCTCGTCGGCGTCGACCACCCGGGGCGAGATCGGCACGACGGCGTACGCCTCGTACCCGTCCGGGACCGCCCCGCCCACGCGGGCGCTCAGCTCCGTGAGGCGGTCGCGGAGCCAGGCACCCGCCTCGGCGTCGTCGTCCCAGGTTGCACCGGCCAGTCGGAGGGCGCGAACCCCGGGGTCGTCCATGCTGGAACCCTAGCCGAGGGGAGCGCCGAACTCACGGGCGAGGATCGCGAAGTCCACCTCCGTGGCCCACGCGCCGTCGCGCAGGTCGTTCTCCACGAGGCGAGCCTCCAGCCGCATGCCGAGGCGCTCGCACACCTGCACCGAGGCGGTGTTCTCCTCGTCGACCCGCGCGAAGGCACGGTGGAAGCCGAAGGTGCCGAAGGCGAGGCCGAGCAGCCCGCGGGCCGCCTCGGTCGCGTAGCCCTGACCCCGCACGTCCGGGTGCAGGGCCCAGCCCACCTCGACCTGACGCGCGCCCGCCGCCCACTTGAGCAGGGCCTCGCCGATCACACCCGGCTCGTCGCGTCGCTCGACCGCCAGCACGAGCGCGTCGCCGGTCTGCTCGAACGGCGCGTCCGTCCAGCTCGTGAGCTTCTGGCGGGCGACCTCCTCGGTCCATGGTGGCTGGTACATGTACGTGACGACGTCGGGACGGGAGCGCCAGGAGAGGAAGGCTGCGGCGTCGGCAGGAGTGACTCGGCGGAGGGTCAGGCGGTCGGTCAGCACGGGGTCCACTCCCCCAGCGAACCATCCGGGCCGCCCGCCGCGCGAGTGGCACCCGGTCCTGCCTAGCGTCGGAAGGGATGCACCGACCGGCACGGGAGAGGAGCGGACATGCACGTCGGATACACGCTCATGACCGAGCAGAGCGGACCGCGGGAGCTGCTGCGGTATGCCGTGGCAGCCGAGGAGGCCGGCTTCGACTTCGAGGTCTCGAGCGACCACTTCAGCCCGTGGCTGACCGAGCAGGGGCACGCACCCAACGCCTGGGTGCTCCTCGGCGCGGTGGCGCAGGCGACGAGCCGGGTCGAGCTCATGACCTACGTGACCTGCCCGACGATGCGCTACCACCCCGCCGTCGTCGCCCAGCAGGCGGCCACGCTCCAGCTCCTCGCCGACGGCCGCTTCACCCTCGGTCTCGGGGCGGGCGAGAACCTCAACGAGCACGTGATCGGCGAGGGCTGGCCCAGCATCGACGTGCGGCACGACCTCCTCGAGGAGGCCGTGCACATCATCCGCGAGCTCCTCACCGGCGAGCTCGTCACCTGGGAAGGCCAGCACTTCCGCGTCGACTCCGCACGCCTCTGGGACGTGCCCGACGTCGCCGTCCAGCTCGGCGTCGCCGTCTCCGGCGCACAGGGTGTCGAACGGTTCGCACCGCTGGCCGACCACCTGATCCAGGTGCAGCCCGACGCCGACGTGGTGCAGGGCTGGACCGCCAAGCACCCCGGCGGCTCCCGGGTGATCGGGCAGGTGCCGGTGTGCTGGGACCCGGACGAGAAGAAGGCGGTCGAGCGGGCCCACCGGGAGTTCCGCTGGTTCGGCGGCGGGTGGTCGGTCAACGCCGACCTGCCGACGCCCGCCGGGTTCTCCGGCGCGTCGCAGTTCGTGCGGCCCGAGGACGTCGCGTCCTCGATCGCGTGCGGGCCGGACCTCGACAAGCTCGCCGAGAGCGCGCGGCCGTTCGTCGAGGCGGGGTTCACCGACCTGGCGATCGTGCAGGTGGGCGACGAGAACCAGGACCGCTTCCTCGCCGAGGCGGCCGGGCCGCTGCTGGAGCGGGTGCGGAAGCTCTGAGGGGGCGCGTCGGGGCGGCGCCGGAGCCGCCGGTCAGGCGGTCAGGCGGGCCGGCGGTCAGGCGGGCCGGCGCCACTCGAGCGTGTAGCGCCAGTAGAGCCGACGCCGGACCCTGGCTCCCGGCATCACCTCGCCCGCCGCTCGACGCACCTGGTCGAAGGTCTCCGCAGGGTCGGCCACGGGCGAGCCGTGCTCCCAGCTGCCGCGGAACGCCCGGGCGACGGCGGAGACGGGCACGGTGACCAGGCTGTACGCCAGGTCCAGGGCAGACCCCGGGCGAGACAGGCCCACGACCATCAGGACACCGCAGGGTGCGACGAGGTCGCGGAGCACGGCGAGCCCTTTCGCGAGGTCCAGGTGGTGGAGCGTGGCGACGCACGCGACGAGGTCGAACGTGCCGAGGTCGTGGGCGGCACCGCCCTGCCGGCCAGCGTCGTGGCCGGCGAGCACGTCGGCCGCGACGTAGGTGAGGCGCGGGTCGCCGTCGGCCAGCGCCTCCGCGCGGGCGACCTCTGCCGGGTCGAGGTCCAGGCCGACCACCCTGGCCACGCCCGCCGCCGCCAGACGGCGCGTGAGCAGGCCTTCCCCGCAGCCGACGTCGAGGGCGCTCTGGGCCCCGGCAGCGTGACGCACGATCTCGGGGTGAAAGTGCGTGTTGTGGTTCCAGAAGGGATCACGCGTCATGGGTCTTGACCTTAGCGTCGCTGCTGTGGGCAGGTGCGCGGCGACCGCCCCATTGCCGGACGGTGAGTTCAGAACTAGTGTTGAAGTATGAGCGCGCTGCCCTTGGACTCCGTCCCCTTCTCGGAGCTGCTCCGACACCCCGCAGAGACCGCTGAGCGGCTGAGCCGCACGCGGGCCGTACGGCTACGCCGTCGCGACGCCGGCGACCTGGTCCTCATGTCCGCGGAACGCGCCGAGTCGGAGTCGGTCGTCGTCCACCTCACTGCGCGCCTGCTCGCACGCGTTGCACAGGTGGACCCTCAGGTCCTTCGCGAGGCGCTTCCCGCGACCCTTCCCTGGATGCGATTCCTGCCTCAGCCGGACGCTGACGCCATGACGGAGGAGTTCATCGCTGCTGCGGAAGCAGCCACAGCCCTCGGCAATACCGCCGCGGTGTCCCAGGTACTCACCGAATGGCAGCACACCGCCGAGGTCTATGCCGACCCCGAGATCCGTCAGGCCTTGACGAGGCAAGACCGTGGCGACTTCGGTCCCGTCCCACGACCGAGCGACGGGTGAGTGCCAAGCGCGGAGACCGTGCCGCTCCCCCGCCACACGGCGATGGATTCACTCTACGGTTCGCGACGAACGACGCGGCCAAGGGCTGGGAGGAGCTCTGCCGACAAGCCCCGTCGAACACGCGGACGGCGTTCGACGCACTCGAACGCAACCCCTGCCCCGAGCCGGCGAACCATCGCCAGCATCCCCTCAAAGGCAGCCTCTCGACAGGCACACACAACGGTCTCGTCCTGCCGCAGTGGCAGTACGAGGTCACGTCCGGAGGCCGGATCTGGTACCTCGTCGATCACGACGCGCGAACCTGCTGGATCAAGTACGCGTCCACCTCACACCCGAAGGTGACCGACTGACGAATATCGCGGCACCTAGGATCAGCGGGTGCTGCGACTCTCCGACGTGACCTACCTCGTCCGCGACCACGACGAGGCGCTCCGCTTCTTCGTCGACGTCCTGGGCTTCGCCGTCCGGCAGGACGACACCTTCGAGTCGGGGTGGCGCCGCGTCGTCGTCGGCCCGGCGGAGGGCGGGACCGGCCTCGTGCTGGCTCTCGCCACGGACGACGTCGCTGTGGGCCGCCAGGCCGGGGGCGACGTCGCGTTCTTCCTGGAGACCGACGACTTCGCCGCCCAGCACGCCCGCATGCTCGCGGGCGGCGTGCGCTTCCGCGAGGAGCCGCGGCACGAGGCGTACGGCACGGTCGCGGTCTTCGAGGACCTCTACGGCATGCCGTGGGACCTCATCCAGCCGCCGGCCTGACCCGATCCCCTGTTGTGGGTATGGCTGTGGCGACAGTTCAGCAGGGAATTGTCGCCACAGCCATACCCACAACTGAGAGGCTAGGCGGCGGGCGTCTCGCCCAGCTCGATCGCCAGCGGCTCGAAACGCGTGCCTTCGGGGTAGGACCCGCCGAACAACGTGGCGCCGTCGGCGGTGAGCTCCACCACCTCCCACGAGAGGCGCGTGCCCTCGCGGACAGGCGCCCCGGCCAGCCGGAAGGCGGCGGTCCGCTCGTCCGCGCCGTCGTCGACGATGGAGAGCTCCCAGTCGTCACCGCGCTGCGTCACCTCGGCCTGCGCGATCTGGCCCACGTAGGACCCGAAGTGGCCGATGAACCGGACGGTGCCCGTGAAGGCGAACCAGGTGTCGTCGGCGGTGGGCGCGGGCACCCGGTCGGTGTCGAGGGGGAAGTGGAAGTCGGGGCCGGAACCGCTGACGCCCTCCACCGCCAGCCGCCCGCCCGGGGCACCCGCCACGTACATGATCAGGCTGGCCTTGACGGCCCAGTCGAGATGCGCCATTTCTCCTCCTTGGAATGGCACGACTCTACTGGTCACCGCTCGACGCAGTCGATCGGCCCCAGCGCCGGGCGGCCGCGTAGGCCCGGGCGCGGAGCAGGTCCTCCCACCGGTAGGTACCGAGCCCGCCGGGTACGTTCGCCGTCGGGTCGAACCGTGGGGAGCCCGGGACCGCCTCCCCCAGGGTGAGCCGGCCGAGGTGCCGCCACGGCCCGGCCGGCGTCGCCGAGAGCAGCTCGATCACCGGGTAGGCCGCCGTCCGCGCCCCCAGCACCACGGGACCCTCGCGGGACCGGAGCGGCATGATCGTGCTGAAGGCTCCGGCCGGCGTCGAGAGCCGCAGCTGCAGCACGTACCGCCCGATCAGGCTCAGCCCGGTCGAGGCGAGCAGCAGGTCCTGCGGCGTGTCGCCGTCGAACCACCGTATGGCGAGGCCCGCCACGTCCGGCCAGGGCGGGGGCAGGCCCCCGCCGCGGGAGATGCGGACGACGACGTCCCGGCGGACCGGGGCGCCCAGCTCACCCGCGCCCGGCGCGCCCGCGTCGTCCACGAGCTCCAGCGTGCCGGTCAGGGCGGTGCCCCGCGGGTGCAGCGGGCGGCCGCGCCGCAGGGCAGCCGCCGCCCCGAGCACACCGGCGAGGACGAGTCCCGCCGTCCAGGCGGCCGCGGTGCCCGCGTACCGCAACGGTCCTGCCATGCCGCACACCGTGCCACGGGCGGCCCGCGCTCGCAGAGCGACCAGACCGCTCCTCGCCCGAACGGGTCCCCTAGCATCCAGGAGCGTGGACACCGACACCCAGCACCAGCTCGCCGCTGACACGCTCCGCGCGTGGGCCCTGGACGAGGACCTGAAGCAGAAGGTGATGTCGACGCCTGCCCTCGCGGCGGCAGCCGCCCGGGTCGCCCGGCGCTACACCGCGGGCGAGACCACCACGGACGCGATCGCGACGGCACGCGCCGGCCTCGCGCGTGGCCACGCCCCGAGCATCGAGTACGTCGGCGAGAGCATCCGGGACGCGGCGACGGCCCGGCGCGAGACCGACGTCTTCCTCGACCTGATCGAGGCCGTCCGGGCCGACGGTCTCCCGTCGACCGTCTCGTTCGACCTCACCCATGTGGGCGCCCTCGTGTCCCGGGACCTGGGGCTCGCCCACGCGCGCGAGCTGGCCGCCGCGACCGCCGACCTCGGCACCGCGCTGATGATCTCGGCCGAGGGCTCGGACCGGACGGACCTGGTCCTCGACCTCCATGAGGCACTGTCGGCGGAGTTCGACCACGTGGGTATCACGCTCCAGGCGCGGCTGCACCGTACCCCGGAGGACCTGCGGCGGGTACTGCTCCGGCCAGGCCCCGTGCGGCTGGTCAAGGGTGCGTTCCTGGAGCCCGACGACGTGGCGCTCCGCCGGGACACCACGGAGCTGGCCGCCGCCTACCTCTCGCTCGCCGACCGGCTCCTGCAGGCCCGCCATCCGCTCGCGATCGCCACCCACGACGCGACCCTGGTCACCGCGCTGCGCGAGCGGCACGGCGCCGCGCTCGCCGAGCCGGGAGTCGAGTTCGAGATGCTCCTGGGCCTGGGCACGGAGCTGCTGGACCAGCTCCACCATGACGGTCTGCGCACACGCGAGTACGTGGTCTTCGGCGGCGAGTGGTGGCTGTACGTGCTCAACCGCATCGCGGAGGACCCGGAGGCCCGGGTGCTGGCCGCCCTGGCGGACCTGCGCTGACCGCGGCTCCGGTCACCAGGGCAGGTAGTAGGTGAGCAGGTCGGCCGTGCGGGGCGGGAAGAGCGCAGCCATGAGCTCTGCGTCGGCGCCCGCGTAGACGTCGGGCCGGCGGCGGGCCAGGCCCGCGATGCCGTACGGGCCGAACAGCAGCGGGCCGAGCGCGTCGGGCGCCACGCCGCAGCCACCCGCGGCGCCGGGGCTCTGGAGTGCGCCGCCGGTGCGGACCGGGCCCAGGCCCTCGGGCGTCACGGCGAGGCGGTGGTGCCTCCGGAACGTCGACACCACGACGTCGCGGCCCGTGCGGTCGAGCCCCGAGGCCGCGAGCCGGGCCGACAGGACCGGGCGCAGAGCCTCGAGCAGCGCGCCCTCGTCCGGTACGCGGACGTAGTACTGCTCGGGCTCGTCGCGGGCAGGGCCCAGGCGCGGCTCCCACCGGCGGCCCGGGACGGTCAGCGGCCGGTGGACGATCCGCAGCGGCCGGTCCGGGTACCGGGCGACGAGACCCGCGAGGAGGGCGTCCGCGGCGGCGTCGTCGTCGGCCGCCGTCTCCGCCACGAGGACCGCGTCGTCGTCGATCCGGGCCCGCGCGGTCGCGACCGGCGCGCCGTCGCGGTCGAGCACCCAGGTGGTGCTGCCGCCGTGCTCCAGCAGCCAGCGGCGTCGCGGAAGCGGGTGCGGCACCGCCACGTCGTAGGGCGCCTGCGCCGCGTCCTGGAGCCGGGCCAGCTCCGGGAGGTCGGCGGGGGTCGCCGGGCGGAGCGCGCCGGCCGCGGAGGCGCCGTCGGGAGCCGCACCAGCACCGCCGTCGGGGCCCACCGCACCGGGCCGAGGGGGGTCGACCAGGTCGCGCGCGCTGGGGATGTCGACCGCGTACTCGTAGCCGAACAGGCGGTAGAAGTACGGGATCCCGATCATGACCTGCACCACGTGGCCTCGCGCCCGCGAGCGCTCGTGGGCCCACGCCATGAGCGCCCGGACGTGGCCGCGCCCCTCGTGGTCGGTGGCCGTGGCGACGAGCTCGACCTGGCCGGCGGGGAGCGTGACGCCGTCGACCCGCACCGTCTCGTCGAGGAGCGTCGCGGTGGACACGACGCGGTCGCCGTCGACCACCACGGCGGAGCTCTCCCAGCCCGCGTCGGGGTCCTGCACCACGAGGCGGTGGTCGACGTCGTCCCCCTCCTCGCCGCGCTCCACCAGCAGCGCCCCGATCTGGTCGAGGTCGGCGGGGCGAGCGGTGCGCAGCAGGAGGCCGCCGGGGAGCTCAGAGGTCGTCACGTGCCCAGTGTGGCCACCCGTGGGCTCGGCGCGCACACTGATATCCGCTCCCGGTGTCGATCTCCGGCCGGCCGTTCGACGGACAGGTGACGGGCAGGACCGGACCACCACGAGAGGAACCCGTCATGGCTCAGTCCTGCCGTCCGGGCCGACCTGCTGCGACGGCTCGGCCGCGCCGAGGAAGCCGCCGCGGCGTACCGGCAGGCGGTGGACCTGACCCGCAACGAGGCCGAGCGGTCCTTCCTCACCGGCCGTCTCACAGCCCTGGGCGGGTAGGCAAGCCGCCGAGGCGGCGCCACGGTCCGAGACAGCCACCGGGCCGTGGACCTGCTGCCCTAACGTGCTCCCATGCTGGTCACCTCACGCCATGCCACCGAGTACCGCGCCTTCCTCGGGCTGACCGACGCCGACCTCACCCGCCGGATCCTCGACTGCTCCGCGGGCGCGTCCGGCTTCGCCGCCGCGGTGAACGCGGGCGACGGGGCCGTCACCGCCGTCGACCCGGCGTACGCCGACCGGGACGTGCTCCGGGCGGCGGTGGAGGGGTCGGTGTCCGGCGGGACCGCCATCATCGACACCCACGCCGACCGGTTCACGTGGGACTGGTACGGCTCCCCGGAGGGCCGTCAGACGCTGCGCGACGAGGCGCGCGAGGCGTTCCTGGCCGACCTCACCGCGCACCCCGGCACCTACGTCCCGGGCGAACTGCCCACGCTCCCTTTCGCCGACGACGCCTTCGACCTCGCTGTCTGCTCCCACCTCCTGTTCACCTGGGCCGACGACACCTTCGACGAGGCCTGGCACCACGCCGCCCTCACCGACCTGCTGCGCGTGGCGGGCGAGGTGCGGGTCTTCCCCCTCGTGCTCCAGGGCACCGGTGAGCCGGTGCCGTTCCTCCCCCGCCTCCTCGAGCGGTTCCGGGCGGAGGGTCGTACGGCGGAGCGTCGGCGCGTGCCGTACGAGTTCCAGCGGGGCGCGGACGAGATGCTCGTGCTGGGCCGCTAGCCCCGGCCGACGGCGGGTCGGCGACCAGGCAGCTGTTCCCCGTCTCGCGCTCAGAGGGCGAACAGCTACCTGCTCGCGGCGGGCTCGACGGCGGGCAGCGTGAGCCGCCGCTCGATCCGGCCGCGCAGGAGCAGCAGGGCCACCGACGAGACCACGCCGACGGCGAGGCTCAGCCACCACACCGCCGCCCCGCTGGTGTGCAGGGCGACGCCGACGGTGAGGGCGGCGAACCGGCCCACGCCCCACGTCCACTGGAAGGCCCCCTGGTAGCGGCCGCGGGCGTGCGCGGGCGCCAGGTTCGCGACGACCGACGCCGCCTGGCCTCCCGCCACGACCTCGCCGACCGACCAGACCAGCACCGTGAGCGCGAAGACGAGCGGCGTCCGCGCCAGGCCGGTGGCGGCCACGCCCGCCGCGATGAGCAGGCCGGCCGCCGCGAGCGTCGGCAGCTGCGGCAGGTGCGCCACCCGCGCCGCGGCCCAGGGCTGCAGCAGCACCACGACGACGGCGTTCACGGCCGCGAGGATGCCGTAGACGCTGGGCGGCAGGCCGGCGTCGCGCACGGCGAGCGGCAGCACCGACTCGGTGAGCGAGTAGACGAACAGCTGGGCGCCCAGGACCACGAGCAGCACGAGCATCAGCCGGTCGCGGAGCACCACGCCGTACCCGACGCCGGAGGCGCCGTCGGACACCGGGCGCGGCAGGTTCGGCAGCCGCAGCACCACGAGGACCGCGAAGACCACGAAAGTGGCGGCATCGACGGCGAAGAGCAGCCCGTACCCCCGCTCGGCGAGGAAGCCGCCCAGCACGCCGGCCACGGCCGTGCCGAGGTTCACGCCCCAGTACTGCAGGGCGAACGCCCGCTGGCGCAGCTCGGGCGGCGTGGCGTCCACGACGATCGAGCTCGCGGCCGGGAGCCCGGCCGACGACGCGGAGCCCAGCAGGAGCGCGGCCGCGGCCATGGGCCACGCGCCGGGCGCGACGTAGAGGAGGCCGAGCGCAGCGGCCGCGCCGAGGAGCGAGACGAGGAGCGTGGCACGGCGGCCGACCCGGTCGGCCAGGTACCCGCCGACGACGGGGCCCACGAGCCCGCCCACGCCGAGCGCGCCGAGGACGACGGGGATGGTGGTGTCGGCGATCCCCCGGTCGCCGAGGAAGAAGACGAGGAACGGGACCACGACGAACCCGAGACGGTTGATGACCGTGCCGGCGAAGACGGTCCACACGACGGGCGGGAGTCCGCGGTAGGAGCTGAGCATGCCGCGAGCCTGCGGGCGCCTCACCCTCGGACCGAATGATTAAGGTGGGGCTGAATCGAACCGCCCGCCCGAGTCACCAGGGAGCGCACATGGACGTCCAGGTCCCCTTCACCGCCGACGACGTGGCGCGCACCCGTTTCGCCGTGTCCCCGATGTGGGAGGTGGTGACGAGCTTCCGGCTCCTGCGGCTGTCGGCTGTCCCCGCCCCGTACGACCGGTGGGCCACCCGCGTGCGTCCGCTCGTCCGGTCGGCCGGGCTCGACGTCGGCCGCCTCGCGGACCTGATCCCGGCGGACAGCTTCCTCGCCGACCTGCTCAACCCGCTGCCCACGACGGCGTTCCCGGCCCTCGCCGACGAGCTCGACGCGGTACGGGCCTCCTCGGCGGCGCAGCTGGAGGCCGACGTCGACGAGCTCGAGCGGCACGGCGGGCTGCCCGCCGGACGCCGGGCCGCGCTGCTCGCCGACCCCGCCGCCACCCTGGAGCAGGTCGCCGGCGAGGTGGAGCGCTACTGGGGGCTCGCGATCGCACCCTGGTGGTCACGTATCCGGACGGTCCTGGAGGCCGACGTGTTCCAGCGGGCCCGCTCCGTGGCCGGGCTCGGTGCGGCCCACGTCCTCAACGAGCTGCACGACAGCGTCCGCTGGGACGAAGGGTCCCTCAACCTGGTACGCCGCAGCTGCCGCGTCACCCGCGCCGGCTCGGGCCCGGGCCTCGTGCTGGTGCCGTCCGTGTTCGTCCGCGACCGGGTGCTGACCCGCTCGGTCCCGCCCGACCCGCCCCAGCTCGCCTACCCCGCCCTGGGTGCGGGAACCGTCTGGTCGCCGCAGCCCGCCGAGCGGATCGACACCCTCGCCGCGGTCCTGGGCCGCAGCCGCGCCGTCCTGCTCGCCGAGCTCGACTCGCCCGCCTCCACGACCCAGCTCGCGCAACGGGCGGGCCTCACGGCGGCCGGCGCCTCCCAGCACCTCACGGCCATGCGCGACGCCGGCCTGGTGAGCGCCCACCGCGCCGGGCGCTCCGTGCTCTACGCCCGCACGGCGACGGCCGACGCCCTCGTGAGCCCGCTGGGCTGACCGCGGCCCGGGCCGCACCGCTGAGGCAAGGCTGCCCTCGCTGGAAATGGCCCCTCCGCCCTGGTTGGCTGGAGACATGACCACCGACGCCCAGCTCCACACCGGCGAACCGCACGCGGCGGGTCTCGCCCAGCGGCTCAACTGGCTCCGCGCCGGGGTGCTCGGCGCGAACGACGGCATCGTGTCCGTGGCGGCCGTCGTCGTCGGCGTCGCCGGAGCCACCTCCCAGCACGCCGCGATCCTCACGGCGGGCCTCGCCGCCCTCGTCGGTGGCGCCATCTCCATGGCGCTCGGCGAGTACGTGTCGGTGAGCAGCCAGAGCGACAGCGAGAAGGCGCTCATCGCCAAGGAGGAGCGCGAGCTCGCCGAGATGCCCGAGGAGGAGCTGGCCGAGCTCACCGCGCTCTACGAGGCCAAGGGCCTCTCCCCCGCGACCGCACGCCAGGTCGCCACCGAGCTCACCGCGCACGACGCGCTCGCCGCCCACCTCGACGCCGAGCTCAACATCGACGCCGACGACGTCGTGAGCCCCTGGCACGCGGCCGTCGCCTCCGCCGTCGCGTTCACAGCGGGCGCGGTCCTGCCCCTCGTCGCCATCCTCGTGGTCCCCGAGCCCGCCAAGGTGCTCGTGACGTTCGTCGTGGTGCTGGCCGCGCTCGCCGCGACCGGCGCCACCGCCGCCTGGATCGGCGGCAGCCCGCGGCTCCGGGCCACCCTCCGGGTGGTGATCGGTGGCGCGCTGGCGCTCGGTGCCACGTTCGCGATCGGCTCCCTGCTGGGCACCGCGGGCGTGGTGTAGCGGACAACCGTCACAGATCCGGGGTGCTCCCGGTCGTACTCGTGACGGGCCGACCGGCACGTCGTGAGCAACGAAGGAGCACCCCATGAAGATCGTCGTCATCGGCGGGACCGGCCTCGTCGGCAGCCAGGTGGTCAAGAACCTCGAGCAGGAGCACGACGTCGTCGCCGCCTCCCCCCAGACCGGCGTCGACACCCTCACGGGCGCCGGGGTGGCCGAGGCCCTGGAGGGTGCCCAGGTGGTCGTGGACCTCAGCAACTCGCCGTCGTTCACCGAGGAGGACGCGACCAGCTTCTTCCGCACGTCGACGAAGAACCTGCTCGACGCGGAGGCCGCGGCCGGTGTGCAGCACCACGTGATCCTCTCGATCGTGGGCGCCGACGCCATCGACTCCGGGTACATGCGCGCGAAGGTGGCGCAGGAGGACCTGGTCCGGTCCTCCGGGTCCTCGTGGTCGATCGTGCGGTCCACGCAGTTCCTGGAGTTCCTCGGCCGGATCGCGGACTCCGCGACCGTCGACGGCGTGGTCCACATGCCGCCGGTGCGTTTCCAGCCGATCGCGTCGGCCGACGTCGCCCGGATCGTCGCCGAGGTCGCGTCCGGCGCCCCGCTGGCCGCGACCGTGGAGATCGCCGGGCCGGAGGTGTTCGGCTTCGACGAGATCGTCCGTACCGACCTCGCGTCGCACGCCGATCCTCGTGAGGTGCGCACCGACCCCACCGCGACCTACTTCGGCGCGGTGCTCGACGACGGCGCCCTCGTCCCCGCAGGAGCCGCCCGCCTGGGCGAGATCACCTATGCGGAGTGGCGGGCCACCCAGGGCTGAGACAGGGCACCGGCTCAGGCGCGGTGCGGGCCGCCCTGCTCCGGCAGGTGGCCGGCGCCGCGCCGGAGCGGCTCCAGCTTGGCCGGGCTCATCTGCCAGTGGATCTGCTCCACGCCCCGGTCCGAGGCCTGCAGAGTCACGACGGCGAACAGCTCGCCGTCCCGGTACAGGCCGTCGGCCGTGCCGCCGTTGACCTCCAGCGGCTGCGTCTCCACGCCCGGCCAGAAGCGCTCCGCGAACGCGTGCAGGTAGCGGGCCACCCGCACCCGCCCGACGACGGGGATGCGCGACACGTTGCGGACCGCACCGCCGCCGTCGGACCAGCTCTCGACGTCCTCGGCGAGCAGGCTCTCGAGCCGGGCGACGTCGCCCGCTCGGGCAGCCGCGAGGAACGCGTCGAGGAGCGCGCGCCGCGCCTCGGTGCTCACCGTGTGCCGGCGGCCCGCGGCGAGGTGCTTGCGGGCTCGGCTCACGAGCTGGCGCGCGGCCGCCTCGGAGGTCTGCAGCACATCGGCGATGGCGCCGTACCCGTAGTCGAAGGCCTCGCGCAGCACGTACGCGGCACGCTCCGTGGGGGTCAGCCGCTCCAGCAGCACCAGCAGCGCCACGTCCAGCGCCTCGGCCCGCTCGGCGCCGAGCGTCGGGTCCGCGCTGGTATCGACAGGCTCCGGCAACCACGGCCCGGTGTACGTCTCGCGGCGCGCCCGGGCGCTCTGCAGCACGTTGATCGCCAGCCGGGTAGCGGTCGTGGTGAGGAACGCGTGCGGGTTGCGGACCGCCGCCCGGTCGGTCGTCTGCCAGCGGATCCACGTCTCCTGGACCACGTCCTCCGCCTCGGTCACGGAGCCGAGCATGCGGTACGCGACACCGAACAGCCGGCGGCGGACGGTCGAGAAGACCTCCGCGGCGTCGTCGAGGTCGGTGGGGGCGCCGGCAGTCATCGCGCCGAGCCTACGCCCGGGCCCGGCTGTCCGGCCCGGCCCGGGTCCGTGTGATCGGCAGTTCGGTGCGTGATCGGCAGTTCGAGTTGCCGATCACGCACCGAACTGCCGATCACGCGGCGGGCTCACGCCGCGGGCTCCCGGTCGCCGGGCCAGGGCCGGCGGGCGGGCGCGCCGCCGCGCGGCCACGATGGGAGCATGCTGCTCGCCGAGGTCGCCGCCACGTCGGACGCCGTCGCCGCCACCCGCTCGCGCCTCGCCAAGCGGGCGGCGCTCGCGGACCTGCTGCGCCGAACGGCGGAGGCGGCGGCGGGGGGCCCGTCGGCCGGGGGTGCCGGGGGTGCCGGGGACGGTGGCACCGGGGCCGACAGCGCAGCCACCGGCAGCGCCGGGGCGGGCGACGACGTCGAGATCGTCGTCGCCTACCTCTCCGGCGAGCTGCGCCAGCGCCGCACCGGGCTCGGGTGGGCCTCGCTGCGCGCCCTGCCTGCCCCGGCCGCCGAGCCGACACTCACCGTCGCCCAGGTCGACGCCGCCTTCGAGGCGATGGCCGGGCTCTCCGGTCCCGGATCGGACACCGCCCGTACGGCCGCGGCCGCGCGCCTCTTCGCCGCCGCGACCGAGCGGGAGCAGGCGTTCCTCCGCGGGCTCGTGGCCGGTGACCTGCGGCAGGGCGCGCTCGACTCCCTCGTCGTGGACGCGGTGGCCGACGCCGCGGGCGCCCCCGCCGACGCCGTCCGCCGCGCCGTCATGCTGCGCGGGGCCTCCGGCCCGGTGGCGCGAGCGGCTCTCGCGTCCGCCGTGTCCGGCGGGGACGTGGCGGAGACGCTCGCCGCGTTCCGGCTCGAGCCCGGGCGCCCGGTCCGGCCCATGCTGGCGCAGTCTGCGCCCGACATCCACGCCGCCCTCACCAAGCTCGGCGTGGACCCGGGCGCGGATCCCTCCCCGCAGGCCTGCGTGGACGTCAAGCTCGACGGCATCCGCATCCAGGTGCACCGCCGCGGCGACGACGTGCGCGTCTTCACCCGCTCCCTCGACGACATCACCGACCGCACGCCCGAGATCGTCGCCGCCGTCCGGGCGCTTCCCGCGGACCCGCTGGTCCTCGACGGCGAGGCGCTCGCCCTCGGCCCGGACGGCGTGCCCCGGCCGTTCCAGGAGACGGCGGCCCGCTCGGCCACGCGGGCTTCGGCGTCGGGCAGAGCGGGCGGCCCGGGCAGCGCGGGCGACACGGTGGCCGACGGCGACGCCTCCAACGACCTGGCCGACGCCGCCTCAGCCGACCCGCCCGCGCCGTCGGCCGAGGCGGAGCTGGCCGCCCGGCTGGAGCTGGTGCCGTTCTTCTTCGACGTGCTGCACGCCGAAGGCCGCGACCTGCTCGACGAGCCGCTCCGCGAGCGCCTCACGGTCCTCGACCGCGTCGCGCCGGGCCGGACGGTGCGCCGGGCGGTCACGTCCGACGCGGACGAGGCCGCCGAGTTCTTCGCCGGGGCGCTGCGCGAAGGTCAGGAAGGCGTGGTGGTCAAGTCGCTCGACGCTCCGTACGCGGCCGGCCGTCGCGGCGCCGGGTGGGTCAAGGTGAAGCCGCGGCAGACGCTCGACCTCGTGGTGCTGGCCGTCGAGTGGGGCTCTGGCCGGCGTCAGGGCTGGCTGTCCAACATCCACCTGGGCGCGCGCGACGCGGACGGCGGCTTCGTGATGCTCGGCAAGACCTTCAAGGGCATGACCGACGCGATGCTCGAGTGGCAGACCCAGCGGTTCCTCCAGCTGGAGACCCGGCGTGAGGGCCACGTCGTCCACGTCCGGCCGGAGCAGGTCGTGGAGATCGCGTTCGACGGCCTCCAGCGCTCCACCCGCTACCCGGGCGGCCTGGCCCTGCGGTTCGCCCGCGTGCTGCGCTACCGCGAGGACAAGTCGGCGGCCGAGGCGGACACGATCGACACGGTGCGGGCGCTCGCCGGGCCTGCCACGTCCTAGGCCCGGCGCCTTCGTACCACCGCTTCCCACGGCCGCAGGGTGATGCGACCGTCGCCGCCCACCCAGGCGGCCGGCGCGTAGTTGCCGAGCAGCGCCTCGGCCCCGGCGTCGTCCGACCACTCCTTGCCCACCTCGACCGCCTGCTCCTCGCCCGAGAAGCTGCCGAGCACGAGCAGCTCCACACCTTCGAAAGCGCGGGTGAACGCGTAGACGTGCTCGTGGTCGGCGAGGAGCATGGTGAAGTCGCCCAGGGCGACGGCCGGCTCCGTGTGCCGCAGCTCGATGAGCCGCTGGTAGTGGCGGAAGATCGACCGCGAGTCGGCCTTGTCGGCCTCGGCGTTGATCTCCACGTGGTTCGGGTTGACCGCGATCCACGGCGTCCCCGTGGTGAAGCCCGCGTTCTCGGACGCGTCCCACTGCACCGGGGTGCGGGCGTTGTCGCGGTTCAGCGGCGCCAGCGCGGCGAGCAGCTCGGCGTCCTCCTGGTAGCCGCGCTCCCGCACGTCGGTGATGTGGTTGAGCACCTCGATGTCGCGGTACTGCTCGAACGACGTGAACGCGCCGTTCGTCATGCCGATCTCCTCGCCCTGGTACACGTACGGCGTGCCCCGGTGGAGGTGCAGCACCGTGGCGAGCATGGTCGCGGACTCCCGCCGGAACACCGTGTCGTCGCCGTAGCGCGACACCGCCCGCGGCTGGTCGTGGTTGGACCAGTAGAGCGAGTTCCAGCCGACGTCGGACAAGCCCGCCTGCCACCGTCCCAGCACCGCCTTGAGGTCGGTGAGCCGCAGGGGGCGCGGGTCGAACTTGCCGCCGAGCCCGTGGTCCAGGTCGACGTGCTCGAACGTGAAGACCATGTCGATCTCCTGCCGCGCCGGGTCGGTGAACAGGCGCGCGTCCTCGACCGTGGCGCCGGGGGTCTCCCCCACCGTGAGCAGCCGCGGGTCCCGGCCGGCGAACACCTCCTGGTGCATCTCGTGCAGGAACTCGTGCAGGCGGGGGCCGTGCGCGGACTCGCCGAGCCCTGCGAGACCGTACGGGCCGGGCGTCCCGTCGGGCAGCGACCCGTCCTCGCCGACCGGCTTGGAGATGAGGTTGATGACATCCATCCGGAAGCCGTCCACGCCCCGGTCGAGCCACCAGCGCATCATGGCGTAGACCGCCTGGCGCACGTCGGGGTTCTCCCAGTTGAGGTCGGGCTGCTTGCGGCTGAACAGGTGCAGGTAGTACTCGCCGGTGACCTCGTCGAACTCCCAGGCCGGCCCCGAGAAGGCGCTCCCCCAGTTGGTGGGCTCGGCGCCGGGCGCGCCGGGGACCATGCCGTCGCGCGCGGGGCGCCACCAGTACCAGTCGCGCTTCGGGTTGTCCGTGCTGGACCGTGACTCCGCGAACCACGGGTGCTCGTCGCTGGTGTGGTTCACCACGAGGTCCATGACGAGGCGGATGCCGCGCTCGTGCAGCGCGGCCACGAGGGCGTCGAAGTCGTCGAGGGAGCCGAACACCGGGTCGATGTCCTGGTAGTCGCTGATGTCGTAGCCGTTGTCGTCCTGCGGGCTGCGGTACACCGGCGACAGCCACAGCACGTCGACCCCGAGCTCGGCGAGGTGGTCGACCCGCTGGAGGATGCCCCGCAGGTCGCCCACGCCGTCGCCGTTCGAGTCCTGGAACGACCGGGGATACACCTGGTACACCACCGAGCGGGTCCACCAGGGGGCGTCGTCGTACGTCACGCATGCTCCTTCCGTCGGTCCGTGCCGTGTCGACTCTGCCGCAGGAGGGCGTCACCGGCAGCCCGAGCGGCCCCCGGCGACCCGAGCGCTACACGCCCGTCACGTACGCGTAGTGGATGAAGTCCGCGTCGCGGACGAAACCCTCCGACTCGTACAGGGACTGCGCGGCCATGTTGTCCCAGGCCGTGGCGAGCGAGACCCGGACGGCGCCGGCCGCCGTGGCCCGGGCGCACGTCTCGCGCACCAGCGCCCGGCCCGCCCCGGAGCCACGGATCTCCGGGTCCACGAACAGGTCGTTGAGCACCCAGACGGGACCCAGGCTGACCGACGACCACGTGGGATACGACTGGGCGAACCCGACCACCTCACCGTCGAGCTCCGCGACCAGGACCACGCTGTCGGAGGCTTCCCGGCGCGCGGTGACGTACTCGCGCACAGGAGCGTCAGGGACGTCCTGGCCGTAGAACCTCAGGTAGTTCCGGAAGAGGTCGACCACGATGTCGACATCGGTTTCTGAAGCAAGGCGCACATCGAGAGACACCCAAGGATCATTGCAGGTCCGGGGGTGTCAGCACGAGACCATGGGCGTAATGCGTGAAGAAGAGTCACCCGGTCGTCACGTTCTCACCAGACGTTCGTCAGGCGCACGGGGAGACGGGCCCACGCCCGCCTCCCCGTGCCCCGGGCAGAGGCGCCGTGCTCAGCAGGCGCCCAGGTTGCTCCAGGCGCCGCTCGTGAGCGGGTCCTCGCCGCGGTTGCGGCGGACGGCCTCGTACAGGTGGCCGGATCGCACCACCCGGTCGCCGTCGGCGTACCACTTCCGCGAGGTCCAGGCGCTCGCGGCGCACGACGGCGTCGGGGTCGGGTCGGGCGTCGGCGTCACCGTCGGGGTGGGGCTGGGCGTGGGGCTGGGGCTCGACGTCGGACCGCCCTCGGTGACCCGCTTGCCCGAAGCGGTCCTGGTGACCGTCAGCTCGTCCCAGACCGCGCCGACAGGGAGGGTCGTCGTCGCGGTGGCCGTCTTCTCGGCGATGTAGGAGCGGTAGTGCAGGGTCGTCGCGGTGACGTCGACGACCTGGAAGGTGGTGAAGTCCTCGCCGCGCCGCACCTGCGTGGCGCCGTTCTGGGTCCAGACGTTGCTGCTGGCCGAGGCGAGGTCGTAGTGCTTGGCTCCCGAGTTCGACACCACGTAGACGGGGCCGTCGGTCACGCCGGGCTCGGCGGTGCGGTCGGCGTTGTTGTAGCCGCGGGCGTAGACGTGGTCGTGGCCCATCAGGACCAGGTCGACGTTGCGGTTCTCGAACACCGGTACCCAGTGGGCGCGCAGCGTGGGCTCGTCGCGACCGGTCGAGGCCGAGTAGACCGGCTGGTGGAAGGTCACGACGCTCCACTTCTGCGGGCTCGTGGCCAGGACGTGGTCCAGCCACTCGGCCTGGAACCGGACCCACAGGTCGGCCACCCGGGTGCTGGGGCAGGACGTGCCCGAGCAGGCCGGCAGGTTCGACGGGGTGAGGAACGTCGTGTCGCGGGTGGCGTTCAGGGTGATGAACCGCACGTCCTGGTAGTCGACGAAGTAGGCGGTCTCGGCGGCGAACTCCGTCCAGTGCGCGAGGTAGGCCGCGTACTGCCGGGCCACGTCCGTGTCACCCACGGCAAGCGCGGCCAGCTGCGGCGCAGTCGCGGTGCTCGGGTTGTTCAGCGGGTACTCGAAGTTCGCCTTCCACGACCGGAGCAGGTTGTCCCCGGAGTACTCGTGGTTGCCGGGGGCGGCGAGGACGTTCGTCGTGGCCGCGGAGGTGCCCATGCCTGCGAACCAGTTGAGCCACTGGGTCTCGCTGCTGCCGGTGTCGATCAGGTCGCCCGCGTGGACGGAGCCGACCGCCTGGGGAGCGGTCTGGCGCGCACGCGCCACGACGGCGGGCCAGGTGGTGTCGAGGCCGATCTGCGCGTCGCCGTAGTACAGGAACGAGAAGTCCCCCGCCCCGGCCGCCGCGGTACGGAACGTGTACCAGGGGCTCCAGGCGACGTCCGAGCCCACCCGGTACTCGTAGCTCGTGGCCGGCGTCAGCCCGGTGGCCGTGGCCGAGAAGTGGTGCAACGGGTTGCCGTTCACCACGCCCGCGTCCCGCGCCGCCAAGGTCCGCACGCTCGTGGAGCCGGCCTGGCGCAGCTCGACCACACCGGAGGTCTGCGCCTCCGAGGCCGCCAGCCATGAGAACGACTGCGACGTCGACGCGTCCTGCGGCGGGGTGAGGACCACCCGGGTGGGCCCCACGGCGGCGGCGACCACCCCGCCGTCGGCCCCCTGGCCGGACGGCGCCGCGACGACCGGGGACAACCCGACCCCCACGAGGACGACGGCTGTGACGAGGGAGGCAGCGAGGGCGGCGCCTGTCTGCGCGGCGCTGCGCGGTGAACGTGTGAGCGTCATGTACCTAAAGTCCCGGATGTCCGTGAACGGACGCCGAGCACCTGCTGAACGGGGGGCGTCGCTCGGACGGCCGGTCACCCTGTCCGCCTCGAGAACGTCATGAGGTACGGCTTGCCGCCTCGAAGCAGCACCTGATGACGTTCTCGAAGCGGACCGGCGGCTCAGGCGCGAGGGCCCGCCGCCAGGCGCTGCCTGCGCGCCTCGTAGAGCACCACCGACGCCGCGTTGGCCGCGTTCAGCGAGCTCGCCGCACCAGTCATCGGGATGCTCACCGTGACGTCCGCCGCCTCGCGCCAGGCGGCGCTGAGGCCCACGGTCTCGTTGCCCACCAGCAGCAGGACCGGACCCGTCAGGTCGGTGTCGTACACGTCGGCGTCGCCGTCCTCGTCGGTGCCCACGACGGTGACGGGCCGCCCGCCCGCCCGCTCCTTCGCGAGCCAGTCGAGCACCTCCCGGTGCGACGGCGCCCGCACCACCGGGACGGCGAAGATCGACCCCGTCGACGCCCGCACCGACCGGGGGTCGTACGGGTCGGCCGCGTGGCCCGTGACGATCAGCCCGTCCGCACCGAACGCGTCGGCCGACCGCACGATGCTGCCGATGTTCCCGGGCTGCGTGGGCCGGTCGAACACGACCCCGCAGAAGGTGTCGTGGACGGGCAGGCGCCCCAGGTCGTCGTCGGGCATCGCGACCACCGCGACGAGCTCCGCCGCGCCGTCGTCCTTCTCGCCCAGCTCGGCCAGAAGCTCGGGCGCCATGGCGATCCGCTCCGCGCCGCTCGTGCGGAGCACGTCCTGCGCCCAGCCCGACAGGCGCCGCTCGGCGTCGTAGAGGACCGTGCGCACGGTCCAGCCGTGCTCCAGCGCGAGCGTGATCGGCCGGACGCCCTGCACCAGGAACTCGCCCGCCCGCCCCCGCTTGGTGCGGTTCGTCAGCAGCGTCTGGAGCAGCTGGAAGCGGGCGTTCCGGGTCGTGATGCGCAGGTCCGCCATGCCGTGAAGGTTACCGTCCGCGCGTCGGCCGGCCGCCCGGAACAGCACGGGACCCGACGCGGTTGAGCCAGAGGATGAGCACCGAACCGCAAGGGCCGGCCCCGCGCCTGTCCGTCCTCGACCTCGTTCCCGTCCGCACCGGCCAGACCAGCGCCCAGGCGCTCGCCGCGTCCCTCGACCTGGTCCAGGCCGCGGACCGGCTGGGTCTCACCCGCTACTGGTTCGCCGAGCACCACAACATGGCCGCCGTCGCCGCGTCCACCCCGCCCGTCATGATCGCGGCCGCCGTGGCGCGGACGTCGCGGATCCGCGTCGGGTCGGGCGGCGTGATGCTGCCCAACCACGCGCCTCTGGTCGTCGCCGAGCAGTTCGCCGCACTGGAGGCGCTGGCGCCCGGCCGCATCGACCTCGGGCTCGGGCGCGCGCCCGGCAGCGACCCCGTGGTCACCGCGCTGCTCCGGGCCACGGGCCCGACGGCGGACGTGGACCGCTTCGACCAGCACGTCACCGACATCCTGGCCCTCCTGGGGCCCGACGGCGCATCCCTCCGCCTGGGCACCGGCGACCTGTACCAGGTGCGTGCCACCCCCGCCGCCGGCTCCGTGCCGACCGTGTGGCTCCTCGGATCGTCCGACTTCTCCGCCCGCCTCGCGGCGGAGCTCGGGCTGCCCTACGTCTTCGCGAACCACTTCTCCGGACAGGGTCTCGACCAGATCCTCGCCCTGTACCGCGACCGCTACCGGCCCAGCGAGGCGCACCCCACGCCCCAGACGTTCCTGACGCTCAACGCCGTCGTCGCGCCCACCGAGGCCGAAGCCCAGGAGCGCGCACTGCCCCAGCTGCGGCAGATGGCGCGGCTGCGGTCGGGCCGGCCGCTCGGCCGGCTCGAGACCGTCGAGGAGGCGCTCGCCGCCCCGGCGGACGCGGTGATCGACCAGGCGGTCGAGGCGATGCGGGCGCGCTGGCTGGTGTCCGACCCGGCGGGCGCCGCGGCCGAGGTGCGACGCCTCGCTGCTCGGCACGGCATAGGCGAGGTCATGCTCGTGCCGGCCGCCGGATCACGCGCTGACGAGCCCCTCGACGCGACCCCCGGCCGCGTCGCCACGCTCGAGCTCCTCACCCGGGAGCTCGGTGGGTAGTCCTCCCCATGTCCCTCCGGCCCGGCGTCTGGTTGAGTACGGGTCATGGAAGCCGGTCGCCCGCAGGGGGCGGCCCTGACTGAGGGAGTACATCATGGCTGATGGCGGCATGTGGGGTCTGAATGTCTCGCAGGTTCGTGAGCTGGGTCAGCGTCTGACCCAGAAGGCTGACGAGGTGGACCAGATCGTGAACCAGGTCTCCTCGCAGGTCGAGTCCGTCTCGTGGAAGGGCCCGGACGCGGAGCGCTTCAAGAACGAGTGGAACAGCCAGCACAAGGTGGCGCTGAAGAAGGCTGCCGAGTCGCTGCGCGAGGCCGGCCGCAACGCGACCAAGAACGCTCAGATGCAGGAGCAGACCTCGAACCAGAGCTGACGCTCTGCATCGAGTCACGGACAGCCACCCCGCGCTGCGGGGTGGCTGTCCTTGTGCGTGCCGCCGGTCAGGTCGTGGTGATCGTGGCCGGTCCACCGGCAACCCCCGCCAGCACTACTGTGACGCCATGAACGCTCCCGACAACGTCGTCGACGGACGCACCCGCCTGTACGGCCGGTTCACCAGCCGGCCCGCGCGCGTCGATCCCCTGGCCGAGTTCGGCCCCCTCGCCCGGCCGTTGCGCCGCCTGCGCCTCAAGGAGTGGGTCGGCTTCACGCTGGTCCATCCGGACTGGGCGTCCTCGATGATCATCCAGGACGCCCACTACCTGGCGAGCTCCGAGATCTACGTCGCTCACCGCACGGACGGCACCCGGTTCGAGCACGCGGCGAACGCCCGGGGCGGCTCCCTCCGCCTGCCCGCGGGCTTCTACGGGCGCGAGATGTCGTTCGACCGGCCCGGCTACCGCATCGGGTACGAGCTCGACACCCCGGAGACCGGGGACGACGTGCGGCACGTGGTCCGCATCGACATCGACGCCAGCGCGACGGCGCCCACGTTCACGGGCGAGCTGGTGCTCCACCACGGCGGCGCGTCCGGCCCGCTGTCCGTGAGCTCCCGCCTGCCGGGCGGGCGCAACCGGATGTACACGCACAAGGTGCTCTACCCGGTGAGCGGGAGCCTGCGCGCCGGCGACCGGGAGATCGTCTTCGACCCGAAGCGTGACCTCGCCATCCTCGACGAGCACCGCTCCCTCCTGCCCTACCGCACGCGGTGGATCTGGGGAACGTTCGCGTTCCCGACACCGGACGGTCCGGTGGGCGCCAACTTCGCCGACCGGCCGGAGGTGCCCGGCCAGGAGGAGGAGTCGGGCATCTGGGCGGCCGACGGCGTCGAGCCGCTCGCCGACGTCACCTTCACGCCCACCGGTGACCCGGAGACCGCGCCCTGGCACGTCGCGTCCGCCGACGGCCGCCTCGACGCCACCTTCACCCCGCAAGGGCGCAAGCACGTGACGCACCAGCTCGGCATCTTCGCCATCGACTACTTCCAGATGTTCGGCCGGTACGACGGCACCCTCCTCGCCGGCGGACGCCCGCACGTGCTCGACGGCGTCCACGGGGTGTGCGAGAGCATGCGCGCGCGGCTCTGACCCGGCCCTGCCGGTTCAGCTCTGGCGGAGCGCCGGCATCGGGATCGGGATGCCGAAGGTCGTGGCCCCCACGCCGACCCCGCCCTCGCACGAGCTCGGCGGCACCGTGGACGACCCCCGCACGGACGGCCGCTCGGCCGCCCAGAACATGTAGCCGAGCAGGCCGGTCGTGGTCCCCGCCCCGTTCGGCGCTGCCGTCGTCACCCACGAGCTCGTCGCCTTCATCACCGACGACGCAAAGCTGTTGCAGTCCGCCTCCACCGCGTTCCGGCCGGTGAGGTACAGGGAGCCGGTGAACTTCGCCGGGGCGAGCGGCGGGATCGGCGGCGCGTACTGGGCCTTGCCGTCGATGTGCTCCTGCCAGTTCGCGATCGCCGTGGACGGGCTGGGCTGACGGGCGGGCACCATCGCGTTGGCGTAGTCCAGCACCGGCAGGTCGGTGCGCAGCCAGTCCGCGGTGGCCTTCCGGGTGATCCCCTGGAGGTAGCGGTCGCCCGCGGCGAGGTCGATCGTGAGGCGGGCGCGGGGGTCGGCGCCGGTCGCGTCGTAGGGATGCACCGCGCGGTAGGCGTCGATGAACGCCTGGAGCCCCGCGAGGTTCGGCGCGGTGTTCTCCTCGTAGTCGATCTCGATGCCGACGCCGAGCCGGGTCGCCGCCGCGGCGGCCGCACGTCCCAGTCCTGCCGGGTCGGTGGCGAGGGCCGCGTTCCAGTCGTCGGTGTACGTGATCCCGCCGACCGACAGCTGCACCCGGATCCCACGTGACGTGAAGTAGTCCACGACCGCCTGGTTCATGCCGACGGGCACCCCGTCGACGTGCGCTGCGTCGTCCGTCCCCTGCAGCAGGTCGAGCGGGTTCACGAAGCTCAGCACCACCAGGTTGACCGACGGGCGCCCGTCGCCCCGGTCCACGATCCAGTGGTTCTTGGCGTCGAAGTCGGCCATGTCGCGCACGGTCGACCAGGTGCAGTAGTCGTCGCCGCAGTGCCAGGTGCCGAAGACCTGCAGCGAGGCGGCCTGGGCGACGGGCCCGTCGGCGGGGCCGGGCGGGGCTGCCACCGACGGGAGCACCGCGGGGCTCGCGAGCAGGAGCGTTGTCGCGAGGGCCGCGACGAGGTGGGACCGACGACGCATGATGCCTCCCAGGTTCGTCCGCACTGACCTGGTGACCGTACGTCTCTCCTCAAACTGCCCACAATGAGGTAAACCCCGTACAACGCCCGGATGCCCGACGCCGGTCTGGTCGCCTTCCGGAGAAGGCGACCAGACCGGCGTCGGGCACCGTGGCGATCAGGTGACCGTGGCGATCAGGCCGCCGTGGCCGCGCGCCTGATCGAGCGCGCGTACTCGCTGTGCGGCACGTACGGCGTCAGCTGGAGCACCAGGCCGGCCTCGGCCGGCGTGCGGTCCGCCTTGAACGAGTTGCACGGGTAGCACGCGGCGACGAGGTTGAGCCACGTCGAGGGGCCCCCGCGCGAGCGCGGCAGCACGTGGTCGACGGTCTCCGCGGGGCCGCCGCAGTAGGCGCACTCGCCGTCGCGGCGCTTCACGCCCTGCTTGGTGCACGTGGGCGCGCCGTTGGCCTTGTAGCGCCAGCGCATCGCCACGTACCGGACGAGCCGCAGCACCCGGGGTAAGGGGAAGGGACCGAACGTCGCTCCGTCGACGGCCTCCTCCACCACGGCCACCTCGCGAACCAGCATGTGGATCGCGTGGCGCACCGAGACCCGGTGCAGCGGCTCGTAGCCGGCGTTGAGTATGAGGACGTCTGCCACGGGCCTGCTCCTTACTGGTCGTCGTCGTGCGTGTGCCGGACTGTCGGTACTACCTCCCGGGACGACAAGAGCCGCCCGGGAACAAAGATCCCGAGGCGGCTCACGAGCACTGGTCCGGCGTGCGCCGGGTCAGGGTCGTATAGCGCCCCGGATGGCCTCACGGCCGTCCCGAAGGTGCTTCGCGGTGGTGGGGTAGGACGAGGCGGTGGCATCACCGACGCGACGCAGGCTGATCGCCTGGTCCGTGCGCGACGTGCGTGCCATGGGTTCCTCGTCCTCTCCGTGCTCAGGCTGGTCTGTTGATGGGTCCTGCGGGCTCACTCGATGCTGCGGCGGCCGAGGCCGTGTGTGAAGAAAGGTACACACCCCACCTTGGCACCGTCTATAGGTTTACCCGATCCGTGACCCATGAGCGCGCCAAGGCCCCGGCGTGGCGGTCGGGGACCGGCGTGGCGACCCGCCGTACAGCGGGTACCGGGCTGTGTCGGTACCCCGCGCTAGGGTGGCTCCCGCCCCGGACCAACCGGGGGAACCTGAACATTCGGGACACCCGAAGGAAGTGGAGCGCACACCGCCATGATGGGAGGCCACCACGCCGCGTCGGGAGCCGCAGCCTGGGTCGCAGTGACCGCAACCACACCGATCGCCTTCGGGTGGTATCCCGTCTCGGACGTGGGGATCATGACGGGAGCCGTCGTGTGCGCGGGTGCCGCCCTGCTGCCGGACGCCGACCACCACAGCGGCACCATCGCGAACTCGCTGTCGCCCGTCTCGGACGCGGTGGTCAAGGTCGTGGAGACGGTCTCGGGCGGGCACCGCAAGGGCACCCACTCGATCGTCGGCGTGCTCGTCTTCACGGCGATCGCCTGGCTCGTGGGCATGCTCGCGATCGACACGGGGCTCGAGGGTGACCTCGCGACGATCCTCATCGGCCCCGGAATCGTCTGCATCCTGCTCGTCGCGTTCGCGCTCAAGGCACTCAAGATCACGCGGGACACCAAGATCCTGCCGTGGACGGCCTCCGTCAGCATGGCCGTGCTCATCGCGATCTTCGCGCCCAGCGAGTGGTACTGGATGCCGTTCTCCGTGGCGCTCGGCTGCGTGGTCCACATCCTCGGCGACTTCATCACCACCCAGGGTGTGCCGCTGCTCTGGCCCATCCGCGTCCGCTCGCCCCGCTGGGTCCGCGCCAACAAGAGGCTGCCGTTCGACGACATGTGGCGCTACGGCGGCAACTTCGCCTTCCCGATCCTGGGCTCGGCCGGCTCCAAGCGTGAGTGGATCCTCATGACGCCCGTCTCGCTGTACGCCATCGTCGGCGTCGTGTGGGCGGCCCTCGACCAGATGGGCTTCGACACGATGAGCGTGTGGAACGCTGTGGTGGACGGCGTCGGCACCATGGTCACCACCTGGGCCTGACGGCCCGCCACCTGTGCTGACCGGAGGGCCCGCCACCTGGGCCCGGCGGCCGCCGGCGGGCTAGGGTCCGACCCATGCACGGCCTCACCACCCCTGTCCTCGCGGGCCTCCTCGCCGCCCTCGTGGGCTTCACCAGCTCGTACGCGGTGGTGCTCGCGGGGCTGCGGGCCGTCGGCGCCACACCGGCCCAGGCGGCGTCGGGCCTGCTCGCGGTGTGCGTCGTGCAGGCGCTCGGGATGCTGTGGCTCACCACGCGCCACCGCATCCCGCTCACCCTGGCGTGGTCCACGCCGGGGGCGGCCCTCCTCGCGAGCACCGGCGTGGTCGCGGGCGGCTGGCCCGCCGCCGTGGGCGCGTTCCTCCTGGTCGGTGCGCTCATCCTGCTCACGGCGGCCTGGCCGCGTCTCGGCGAGGTCATCGCGTCGATCCCCACGCCGATCGCGCAGGCGATGCTCGCGGGCGTGCTGGTGTCCCTCTGCCTCGAGCCGGTCCGGGCGTTCGCCGCCCAGCCCCTGCTCGTCGGCCCCGTGGTGCTGACCTGGCTGGTCCTCCTCCGCCTCGCGCCGCGATGGGCGGTCCCCGCGGCCTTCGCCGTCGCCCTCGCCGTGATCGCGACCTCGGCCGCGCAGGGCGACGGGGTCACGGGCGCCCTGCTGCCGCGCCTCGAGTGGACGACGCCGGAGCTCACCTGGGCGTCGACCCTCGGCATCGCCGTGCCCCTGTACGTCGTGACGATGGCGTCGCAGAACGTGCCGGGCGTCGCCGTCCTCGCCTCCTACGGGTACAAGGTGCCCTGGCGCGAGACGATGGTGGTCACGGGTCTCGGCACCGCGGCCGGAGCCGCCGCCGGCGGGCACGCGATCAACCTGGCCGCGATCACGGCCGCGCTCGCCGCGTCGCCCGACGCCGACCCCGACCCGCGCCGGCGCTGGATCGCCTCGCACACGTCGGGGTGGGCGTACCTCGTGCTGGCGCTGCTCTCCGCGGCCCTCACCACTCTGGTCAGCAGCGGTCCCGACGGCATCGTGGAGGCCGTCGCCGGCCTCGCCCTGCTCGCGACCCTCGGGTCGTCGCTCGCGGCCGCCGCCGGACCGGCCGCCGGCCGCGAGTCCGCCGTCGTCACCTTCGTGGTGGCCGCGAGCGGAGTGACCTTCCTCGGCGTGGGCGCGGCGTTCTGGGCGCTGGCGGCGGGCCTGGCGGTCCGGTTCGCGCTGTCTTTCCGCCGGAAGCCCGCGCCGCCCCCGCCGAGATAGGGCGCCCGTCGGGCCACGTCACTGTCTCGGCAAGGCCTCCCCGCCGAGACAGTCAGCCCGTCCGACGAAGACACTCCCTCGGCGGTCGCCGCTACAGGCCCCGCGCCACCGCCGCGCCCGCGGCGAGCCAGGCCCGCTGCGTCGTCGGGCGCAGGGCGCCGAACCGCAGGTGGCCGTCGACCATGGCCGGGTCGAACGGGATCGTCACGACGTCGCGCGCCAGCGAGCTGTAGCCCTCGGCCACCCGGCGCACATCGTCCGGGGTCGCCTTGGGGTCCGCCTGAGACACGACGGTCACCGCCTGCTGCGCCAGGTACGCGGACCGGCCGTCGCGGGCCGCGAGCGCCTCCAGCAGCAGCGCCCCGGCCTCCGCGTGGTCGTCGCGGGTGGTGGTGGCGACCACGAGCTGGTCCGTGTGGTCGATCATGCGCAGCCACATCGGGTCGGACTCGTCGTTGCCCGAGTCGATGAAGATCATCCGGTAGTACTTCGACAGCACGGAGTGGATGGCGTCGACGTCCTCCGGCTCCACTCGCTGCTCGTGCGCGAGGGCCATGGGCTTGGAGCGCAGCACGTCGAACTTGTCGCGGGTCTGGTGGTGGACGAACCGGGCCAGGTCCGCCGCCTGGGCGGACGTGCCGAGCAGCCGGTCGGTCTGCGGCAGCAGGTCGAGCAGCGTGGACCCGTGCGGACCCTGCTCGGTGCGCCAGCCGAGCGTGCCGCGGGTCTGGTTGTTGTCCCACGTCACGACGCCGGCGCCGCCGTACCGGGCGAACACGGCGGCGAGGAGCACCGTCGACGGCGTCTTGCCGGCGCCGCCCTTGCCGTTCACGACCGCCACGGTCCGGGGGCCGGGCCAGTGCTGGCTGACGGAGCGCTCGTCGTCGCGCTCGGCACGCTCGGACTCGCTGGGGCCCAGCCGGATGCCCACGCGAGCGAGGGCACCCCGCAGCCCGCGTGCGGCCGGCTCCTCCACCTGCTCGCGCTGCAGGAAGGACTGACGCGCCTCGCGCCGGGTCCGCGGGCTGCCCGACGTCGTCTCGGCCGCCTCGGGCCGCGACGGCACCAGAGCCGGGGCGGGCTGGCCAGACGTCGGCTGGGCGAGCGCGACAGGCGCCGTCGGCCCGACCGGCCCGACCGGCCCGACCGACGGTGACTGGTGCCGCATCCACTCCGCGACGCCCGAGGGGGCGCTCCCCCGGACCGTCGTCGTGGCGTCGATCTCGGAGTCGACCTCCACGTAGTCAGGCTCCAGCTGCGCAGGCTCCTGCTGGTGAGCCTCCAAGGGTGCGACCTCGGGCGACGCCGCGGGCGGCACCCGGTCGATCATGGGCTCGGTCACGGGGTCGGTCACCGGCGCGCCGTCGGGCCCGGCCGTGGCCACGGAGGCCACGGGCACCGTCTCGGCGACCGGAGCCGGAACGGCCACCGGCTCGGGCGCGACCGGTGCGGCGACCGGCACCGCGGGCCGGGGCGCCGTGTCCTGCGGCACCACCGTGCCGTCCGGGTGCACGATCAGCGCCCAGACCCCCTCCGGCCCCTCGGCGGTGGCCCGTACCGCCCGCCCCACCTGGGCCGCCGTCAGCGTGACCCGGCGCAGCACCTCGACCCGCGCCTCCTCGAGCCCCGCGGCGAAGACGGGGTACGGCGTCCCGTCCACGACCACCTCGCCGGTGCCGTCCTCGCGGACGACCGCCTGGACGTGGGGCCACAGTGGAACGGTGTCGGTGCTCATTGCCATCTCCTGGGGATCCGTGGGTGTCCGGGGTGCGGGGAACCACCCCGTGCCAGCCTGGGGCAAAGTGCGCTCGCGGTCGACCGGAACGGGCGGAACCTGCGGATCCAGGGGGCCTCGGCGGGCCCTCTCGTTCCTGATAGGTTGCAGGTAATCCGCCGGTTAGGTCCGGTGTGCGTGCCCGAGGAGCTCCTTTTGTCCGACGAGACCGTCCGCTTTCCCGGTGGCCAGCCCACCGTGCCTCCCCCCGGTCCTGCCGAGGAGCCCACGGTCCGGGTGGCGCCGCCCCAGGGCCCGACGGTCCGGATGACCCCCGGGCCCGCCGCGACGGTGCGGATCCAGGACGAGCGCCCCGCTCCTCCGCCCGGCATCGCACCGACCGTGGCGCTCGGCGGCCCTCCCGCCCCGCCGCCTCCCGCACCGCCGGTCACGCCGACCGGCCGCAGCCGCATCCCCGCCACGGGCGAGATCCTGGGCGGCTTCACCCTCCACGAGTCGCTGGGCCACGGCGGGTTCGCGCACGTGTACCGCGCGTCGTCCGACCAGGACGGCGAGGTGGCTCTCAAGGTCCTGACCAACTCCGAGCACGGCACGCTGGAACGCTTTGTCAGCGAGGCCACGCTGCTGGCGCGGCTCGGCGGCCGCGGCTTCCCGCAGTTCGTCCGCGGCGACCTCGACGCCGAGACCCCGTGGTTCGCCATGGAGCTGGTGCCCGGCCCCACGCTGCAGCAGCTCGTGCAGCAGAACGGCCCGCTCTCCCGGCGCGACGTCCTCCGCGTCGCCGACGACGTCACCGGCGCCCTCGCCGTGCTCCAGGAGGAGCACTACCTGCACCGGGACGTGAAGCCGGCCAACATCATCGCGAGCGAGGGCCGGGCGGTGCTGATCGACCTCGGCATCGCCAAGGGGCACGGCTCCACCACGTCCACGCACGCGGCGGGCACCATCGCCTACATGGCGCCGGAGCTGTTCGCGCGCAAGCCGCACGCCCGCTCCGACGTGTACAGCCTGGGCCTGCTGCTCGTGTTCCTCGCCACCGGCACGCTGCCCGACAGCGTGAACTTCCTGGGACGCGACCTCACCGCCGAGGACGTAGGCCCCGTGGACGAGCGGCTGCTGCCCCTCGTGCTGGCCATGACCCGGCACCTGCCCGAGGACCGGCCGCCGCTGCACAACATCGCGCGCACGGTGCTCGCCCTGCTGGGGCAGGAGGAGCCCGACCCGGGCCTCCTCGACGCCACCGAGGCCACGCGCGCCGAGCGGTCGCTCGTCACCGAGGTGCTCACCGCGAGCGCGGTTCCCGCCGCGCCCGTCGCGACGGCTCCCGTGGTGTCCGCACCCGTCCAGCCGGGCGAGCCCATGACCAACCTCGTCTACGACCAGGCGCTCATGCGGCGGCTGCACGAGCTGCACGCCGACGGGTTCGACGGCGCCGCGGAGCAGGTCGTCGCCGACCACGTGGCCGCCGTCGGCCGTCAGCGCGCCGGGGGGCGCACGCCGGGCGAGATCAAGGACTTCGTCTGGTCGGCGATGCGGTGGACCGCCGCCGCCCCGCCGCCCGGGTACGAGAACTCCTACCGCGGCTGGACCGCGTTCCGGGACGCCACCGGACGCGGCGCGGGGTCCCGCGGCGCGCTGGGTGCGGCAGGCGCCGCCGGCCTCGGCGCAGCCGCCGCGCACGACGGCGGCGCACCCACCCAGCGCCTCGACCCCCGCGCCGCGCACGACCCCGCCGCGACGGCGCGGCTCAGCGCGACCGGTCCGGGTGCGACGACCCGGCTGCCGCAGCAGCCCGCGGCCCGTCCGGCACAGCGGGTCGCCCCGGCGTACGCGCCGCAGCAGACCGCGCCGGGCGGCCCCGGGTATGCCCCGCAGCCCGCCGGGTACGGCCCGCAGGGCTACCCGGCCCCCGGCCAGGTGGACCAGTACGGACGCCCCCTCCAGGCAGGCGCACCCGGCGGCCCGACGGCGCAGCCCGGCCCCCAGCACCCCGGCGGCCCGGGCGGTGGCCCGGCAGGACCGGGTGGCCGTCCGGACGGGCCCGGCGCCCTCGACCGTCGCGACGACCCGCGCCGGGACGACCGCAGGGACGGCTCGCGCGACGACCGGCGGGGCGACGACGGCACGGACACCGGCTGGCGGCTCGTCGGCGTGGTCCTGGGCACCTGGATCCCCCGGCTGCTGCTCACGCTGTCCCTCTACCAGGTGGTGCGGCTGATGCTGCCGGGTGACGTGATGCCCGACGCCTCGACGTTCCCCCTCTTCACTGCCCTCGGCGACCTCGCGGTGGCCACCTTCGGGCTCGGCCCGGCCTGGACCCCGTACGTGTCCAACATGGCCATCCCGGTGGTCGGGCTGCTGCTCTCGATCCTGGTCAACGCCGTCGGCTCGCTGCGCGGCGGCAAGCGCCGCAAGATCTGGCCGTACGTGCTGATCCTCATCGTCTGGTCGATCCTGGTGGCGGTCCAGGCGCTCGTCGGTTTCGCCCAGCAGGTGCGCGAGGACGCCGAGCAGGCCGTCGAGCAGAGCATCGAGGAAGCCCGCGACGACGTGGAGAACGAGATCAACCAGGGCGTGGAGGACGCGCAGAAGGACATCGCGGACACCGTCCAGAGCACCGTCGACGAGGCACTGCAGAACATGTTCGGCGGCTGGGGCGGCTGACCCCGTAATTCCGTTGAGCGGCCCCGCGGCCGCGTGACATGCTCCTCGCACGGTCCCCGACGGGGGACCGGCAAGATTCGCCTGCCCGGCACGCTCCGGGAGGCCGTACGGAGGGGAGGTCGAGCCATGGCTGACGTCACTGTCTCGCCGCGCCGTGTCAACACCGACCCGGCACACAGCCTCTCCCCCGTACCGAGGAGCGCCATGCCCGCCAGCCGCTGACGCGGCCGGGCCCGCCGGCACCGCCGGCCGCGCTCCTCACCTCCCGAGGAGCACATCGTGTCCCGTTTTCCCGCAGCACCGTCCACCCCGTACCTCCGCGCGCGCCGCGCGTCCGCACGCCTCGACCTCGAGGGGCCGCACCCCGACGACCAGGCCGCCACGGACGTCGCCCCCACGCCACAAAGCCCTGCCTTCACCGCGGAGCTTCGTGAGGACCCCGGGGAGATCGGGCAGCCCGGGCCCGGGCAGCGCTGGTCCACCTGGACCTTCGTGGCCAAGGGCCAGCGCGGCCCCGAGCCGCGCCCCGACTGGCTCGTCACGTCGGACGCCGCGATCGACACCGATCTCGGCATCCTCAAGACGGGCAAAGAGGCCGACGCCTACCTGCTGGAGCGCGCCGTGCCCGGCGACGACGAGCAGCGCATGCTGCTCGTCGCCAAGCGCTACCGCGGCGCCGAGCACAAGCTGTTCCACCGCGACGCCGGCTACACCGAGGGCCGTACCTCTCGGCGCACCCGCGACCAGCGGGCCGTCGCGGACCGCAAGTCCGCCTGGGGCCGCGCCGTCGCCGCCACCCAGTGGGCCGACGCCGAGTTCATGGCGCTCGGCGCCGCCTGGGAGGCGGGCGCCCCCGTGCCGTACCCCGTCCAGGTGGACGACACGGAGGTGCTCATGGAGTTCGTCGGCGACGAGGGGCCCGACGGCGCGGTCGCCGCACCCCGGCTCCACCAGGCCAGGCCCGGGCGCGACCTCCTGGAGTCGTACTGGGAGCAGCTCGTGGACGGCATGTCCGTCCTCGCACGGCTGGGGTACGCCCACGGCGACCTCTCCCCGTACAACGTGCTGGCGCACGGCGAACGGCTCGTCATCATCGACCTGCCGCAGGTCGTGGACCTGGCCGCAAACCCGTTCGCCTCGGAGTTCCTGCTCCGCGACTGCCGCACCATGTGCGCCTGGTTCACCGCCCGCGGCCTCGACCATGACCCGGACGCGCTCTTCGCCGACCTGCTCGCGCAGGCTTGGTAAAGATCGCCCCTCCAGCGCACCGCGCGGGAACCTTCGCCAGGTGTTCACGCGCGGTGCGCGACGCACACTCCCGCATGCCCGTACGATCAGGCCATCTGCACCACCGGGCGAACCTGCCCAACTCCGCGGCTGGGAAGTCGACACCGACCACTGCGAGGCGCCCATGACCTCCTCCGCCGCCGTTCGCCCGGGCTTCCGGCCGACCCAACCCCGCCGGACCGGCGAACAGCCTGTGACCAGCACCTACACGGCTCTGTCACAGACGGTCCGCGAGGCCGGGCTGCTCCACCGCACGCACGGTTACTACCTCTGGACGCTCGCCGCCCTGACGCTCGGCTTCGGCGGGCTCGTCACCGGCTTCATCCTCCTCGGCGACTCCTGGTTCCAGCTCCTGATGGCCGGTGGCCTCGGACTGGTCCTGACGCAGTTCGCCTTCGTGGCGCACGAGGCATCGCACCGTCAGGTGCTGACCTCCGGCCCCGCGAACGACCGCCTCGGCAAGTTCCTCGCCAACGGCGTGGTCGGCATCAGCTACTCCTGGTGGATGACGAAGCACACCCGTCACCACGCCAACCCGAACCGGGTCGGCAAGGACCCCGACATCGCCAACGACACGATCGTCTTCACCGAGGAAGGCGCCCGTGAGCACCGTGGCTTCATGGCCCTCATCACGCGCTACCAGGGCTGGCTGTTCTTCCCCCTCCTGACCCTGGAGGGCATCAACCTGCACTACACGTCCATCCGGTCGCTGTTCACCGGCACGCCTGAGACCCTGCGGTCGCGGATCGGCGAGCTCGTCACCATCGTGCTACGCCTGGCGCTCTACGTCACCGCGATCTTCCTGGTGCTGCCGATCGGGCTCGGGTTCGCGTTCATCGGCGTGCAGATGGCCGTCTTCGGCGTGTACATGGGTGCGTCGTTCGCCCCCAACCACAAGGGCATGGCGATCATCCCCGCCGACTCCAAGATCGACTTCCTGTCGAAGCAGGTCCTGACGTCGCGCAACATCACCGGCGGCTGGGCCATGAGCATCCTCATGGGCGGGCTCAACTACCAGATCGAGCACCACCTCTTCCCGAACATGCCTCGCCCGCACCTGGGCCGGGCACGCGAGATCGTGCGTGAGCACTGCGCCAACCTCGGTCTCCCCTACACCGAGACCAACCTCATCGCGTCCTACGGGATCGTGGTGCAGTACCTCAACCGGGTCGGCCTCTCGGCACGCGACCCCTTCGACTGCCCCATGTACAAGCAGATGCGCGGAGTCTGACCTCCGCGACACGAGACCCCGGGACGACGGCGTCCCGGGGTCTCGTGCTGTCCGGAGCGGGGCGGCGGGGCGGGCGGCGGCCGGGCGGCGGGGCGGCGTCGGGCATAGCGTGAGAAGCATGGTCCTCCCCGCCGACGTCTATGACCGTGACGACCTCACCCGCTTCCTCGCCGACTACGGCGCCGCGCTCGGCGCCGGCGACCTCGACGGTGTGGCGCAGCGGTTCTCCTTTCCTGCCCTCCAGGTCGCGGCGGACCGCTCGGTCCTCGTGACGGATCCCGAGACGGTGCTCGGTGCCCACCGGGAGCGCCTCGCCGCGCACCGCGAGGAGGACCTCGTGGCGGCGGTGGCCGACCTTCGGTCCGTCGAGGAGGTCACGGACGAGCTGCTCTGGGCGGGCGTGCGCTGGAGCTACCGCGACGAGAACGCCGCCGAGGGCGCGGCCGAGGAGGTCCGCTACCTGCTGCGGCGGAGCCGGGACGGGTTCGAGGTCTGCGTGATCGTGCCCCTGCGTTCCTGAACGCAGGGTTCAGAGCTCGCGGCGGACGTGCCACCGGGTCAGCCGGCCGCTCGTCGAGGAGGTGGGCCCGACGACGTCGAACCCCACCGACTCGAACAGCCCCACCGTGCCGACGAACGCCGCACTGACCGGTACCCGCGCGCCCGGACCCGGGTCCACCGGGAAGCCCTCGATCACGCGCGCGCCGTGCGCGGCGGCATAGTCGACGGCGCCGCGCAGCAGCTCGCGCGCCACGCCGCGGCGGCGGAAGCCGGGGCGCACGGTGACGCACATGACCGCCCACGTGGTGGGCCACTCCTCCGGCTCGGCCGGCGGCAGCACCCGCGAGCGCTGGAGCGACCGCGCCAGGGACCGGGGCGAGAACCCGAGCCAGCCGGCGACCTCCGGGCCGGCTGGACCGTCGTCCGCAGCGAGGCCACCCGTGCCGCCCGGCCGGACGTAGGCGAGCATGCCCGGGGCCGGCTCGCGAGTGGTCAGGTCGCGCAGGTACTCACCGCGCCGGGCGGCGTCCTCCCGCGGGGGCAGACGCCAGTGCATGCACCAGCACGCCTGCTCGCGGCCGGTCGGGTTGAGCACCGCCGCCACGTCGTCGAACCGGTCCTCGGTCGCGGGGACGACGGTGACGGGAAGAGTCTCTGCCGTCATACCGGCACCGTACTCCCGCTCAGCGGAAGTCCCTCGACGTCGCCGCCACCCGCAGCGACAGCGGCGACAGGTGCTCGGCCAGGAGGTTCACCGCGCCGTCGGCCGACTCGACGCGTCCTCGCACCACCAGCGCGGGCGACGACCGCGCGACCCGCCGGAACCGCTGCCACAGCCCCACCGTGCAGATGACGTTCAGCAGCCCCGTCTCGTCCTCGATCGAGAGGAACGTGACGCCCCCGGCGGTGCCGGGCCTCTGCCGGTGCGTCACGACGCCGCCGACGGCGATGCGCCGCCCCGGCTCGGTCGCGCACGCCTCCGCCACCGTGAGGACCCCGGCGGCGGCCAGCCCCGGCCGCACGTGCTGCGTCGGGTACGAGTCGGGCATGACGCCCGTGGCCCACACGTCCGCGACGGCGAGCTCCACCTCGCTCATCCCCGGCAGCGTGGGCGCGTCCACGCCCACCGACACGCCCGGCAGCGTGCCCGGCCCCTCCTGCCCCAGCGCGCCCGCCGCCCACAGCGCCTCCCGGCGCCCCACGCCGAGGCTCTCCAGCGCACCCGCCGTGGCGAGCGCCTCGAGCTGGGCGGTGCTCAGGTCGACGCGCCGCACGAGGTCGCGCAGGTCCCGGAACCCCGCCTCCGCCGCAGGGACGGCGCGGGCGGCGACGATCTTCTCCGCCAGCTCCTTGCTGACGGTGCGCACGCTGTCGAGGCCCATCCGCACGGCGAGCTCACCGCCACCCTCACCGCCGTCCGGCAGGCGTTCCACGCAGGCGAGGACGCGGGACGCGTTCACGTCCGGGCGCAGCACCGTGACGCCGTGCCGGCGCGCGTCGGCGACGAGCGACTGCGGCGAGTAGAACCCCATGGGCTGCGCCGCCAGCAGGCCCGCGCAGAACGCGGCCGGATGGTGCACCTTGAGCCACGCGCTGGCGTACACGAGGTACGCGAAGGAGTAGGCGTGCGACTCGGGGAAGCCGAAGTCGGCGAAGGCCTTGAGCTTGTCGTAGATCTGCTCCTGCACGTCAGGCGGGACGTCGCGCTCCGTCATGCCCTTCAGCAGCCGCTCGCGCAGCGCCTCCATGCGCTCCACCGACCGCTTGGACCCCATCGCGCGCCGCAGCTGGTCCGCCTCGGCGCCGCTGAACCCCGCCACGTCGATCGCCATCTGCATGAGCTGCTCCTGGAACAGCGGCACGCCGAGGGTACGCCCCAGGGAGCTCTCCAGCAGCGGGTGCAGGAAGGTCACGGGCTGCCGCCCGCGCGCCCGCTCGATGTACGGGTGCACCGACCCGCCCTGGATGGGGCCGGGCCGGATGAGCGCCACCTCGATGACGATGTCGTAGAACTTTCGCGGCTGCAGGCGCGGCAGCGTCGCCATCTGCGCGCGCGACTCCACCTGGAACACGCCCACGGTGTCGGCGGCGCAGAGCAGGTCGTAGACCAGCGGGTCCTCCGGGGGCAGCCCGTGGAGCGTCAGGCGCTCGCCGGTGTGCTCCTCGATGAACTCGAACGCGTACCGGATCGCCGTGAGCATGCCGAGGCCCAGCAGGTCGAACTTCACCAGGCCGGCGTCGGCGCAGTCCTCCTTGTCCCACTGCAGCACCGTGCGGCCCTCCATGCGGGCCCACTCCACGGGGCACACCTCGATCACGGGGCGGTCGCACATCACCATTCCGCCCGAGTGGATGCCGAGGTGGCGGGGCAGGCGGAGCAGGCGGTCGGCCAGGTCGAGCACGTCGTCCGGGATCTCGCCCTCCTGCTCGGCCGAGGGCGGCGCGCGGAACGGCACCACGTCGTGCGCGTCGTCGGCGCGCCGCACCGGGTCGTCGGCGGCGGCGACGGGATCGACGAACCGGCCCGCGGGCCCCCGCAGCGACCCCCACCGCTCGATCGACTTGGACCACGCATCCTGCTGCCCCACGTCGTGGCCGAGCGCACGGGCGGCGTCGCGCACGGCGGACTTGGGCCGGTACGAGATCACGTTCGCCACCTGCGCGGCGTGCGTGCGCCCGAACCGCTCGTAGACGTGCTGGATCACCTCCTCGCGGCGCACCGACTCGATGTCCACGTCGATGTCGGGCGGTCCGTCCCGCTCGGGGGCGAGGAAGCGCTCGAACAGCAGGTTGTGCCGCACTGCGTCGACGGCGGTGATGCCGAGCGCGTAGCAGACCGCCGAGTTGGCGGCGCTGCCCCGCCCCTGCGCGAGGATCCCGCGGGTGCGGCAGAACTCGACCAGGTCGTACACCACGAGGAAGTAGCCCGGGAAGTGGAGGTCCACGATGACCTGCAGCTCGCGGTCCACCTGCTGCCAGGCGCGCGCGTTCCCCGCCCGGGGGCCGTACCGCTCCTCCGCCCCGCGGTAGGCGAGCTCCCGCAGCCAGGACGCCTCGTCGTGGCCGGGCGGCACCGGGTACGGGGGCAGCTGGGGCGCGATGAGCTCGAGGTCGAACGCGCACTCCTCCCCCAGCGCGGCCGCCGTCCCGACCGCGTCGGGGTGGCGGTGGTGCAGGCGCAGCATCTCGTCGGCCGACCGCAGGTGCGCCGTCGGCGCGCCCGGCAGCCAGCCGTCCAGGTCGTCGAGCGAGGACCGCGCGCGGATCGCCGCGAGCGCCCCCGCCAGGTCCGCGTCCCGGGGGTGGGCGTAGTGGGCGGCTGTGGTGGCGACGAGCGGGAGGCGGGCGTCGGCGGCGAGGTCCGCGAGGGCGGCGTGCAGGTCGGCGTCACGGGGGTCGCCGGTGGCGGTGACCTCGACGGCGACGTTGTCCCGGCCGAACGCGGCGACCAGGGCGCCGAGCTCGCCCCGGGCGGCGTCGTACCCCCGTGTGACGAGGGCACGACGGACCGCGCCCTTGCGGCAGCCGGTGAGGACCAGCCATTCGCCGCGGGCGTGCTCCCCCAGCTCTTCGAGCCGGTAGCGGGCGGCGCCCTTGACCCCGGTGGCGAGGTGCGCTGTGGCGATCGCGCTGGACAGGCGGCGGTAGCCGTCCGGCCCGCGGGCCAGGACCAGCAGGTGGGTGGCGCGGGGGTCGGGGATGCCGGTGGGCTCGTCGAGCACCGGGCGGCTGCCGGGGCTGCCCTCGGGCGCGCCCGGGTCGGCGGGCGCGGGCAGGTGCAGCTCCGCGCCGAACGCCGCCCGCAGCCCCACGGCCTTGGCCGCCTGCGCGAACCGCACCACGCCGTACAGGCCGTCGTGGTCGGTGATCGCAAGGGCACGCAACCCCAGGCGGGCGGCCTCGGCGGCAAGCTCCTCCGGGTGGGAGGCGCCGTCGAGGAAGCTGAACGCGGAGTGGGCGTGGAGCTCGGCGTACCCGTGCTCAGTCATCGCCCCTCCATGCCTGAGCCTGCGGTTCCGCTCCACGCGGGCCCGGGCTTCGCTGCGGCCCCACGTTCCGCTGCACCTTCGGCTCAGTCATACAGCGCCTCCAGCGACCAGACGCCCGCGGTGGCGGACAGCAGGAGGCCGCGGCCGTCGTCGGACACCACCTGCAGGAAGACGCGGCGCCGCGCCGCGACCGACCACCACCGCTCCGCGACGGGCCAGGGTCCCGCCCAGTCCACGACGGCGCAGGCCAGGTCCCGGGCTGACGCCGGGGCCGCCCCGGGCGGGGCCTCCACCCGCACCCGGGCGGGGGCGCCGCTGAGGGCGAGGCGGGAACTGACCACGACGGGGCGCCCCTCGGCGTCGAGGACGACGGCGGGGACCGGCTCGGGCAGCACGAGCGACGGCCCGGGCGGGGGCAGGGCGCCCGGCCAGGGACGGCCGGGCTCGCGCGCGGGGGGTGCCTCCTCGCCGAAGGGGACGAGGTGGACGCGGTCGCGCGGGTCGCGACCGCCCTGGACCTGGAGGGTGAGCACCGCGTCGCCGCCGAGCAGGCCCTGGACGCGCTCCAGCGCACGGCGGGCCCGGAGGTCCTCGCCGGCGCTCGGGCCCCACAGCCGCGGCTGGAGCACACCGGCGGGCGCGACCTCCTCGGCGGTCAGGGCGAGGTGCGCGATCTCGAGGGCGGGCTGGTCCTCGGGGTGCGCGCCAGACTGCTTCCAGGTCCGGGTAACGGCCTCTTCGCGATCCTGGAAGCGGTCTGGGGCGTTCACCCCGGCGTGCTCCCGGGCCCGGCGGGCCCGCCCCACCGCCGACGCCGTGAGCCAGCCCTCCAGCTGCCAGCGCACCCGGTCGGTGATCCGGGCGGCGGTGAGCCCGCCGAGGGCGCCGTCGTCGACCCGCCACAGCCGCTCCAGGGTGCGGGCGTCGCCGCTGACGGGGTCGACGGCGCGCGCCGTGATCCGCAGCCGGCCGCACGCAAGGCCGCGGGAGGCGAGCTGGTGGTGCAGGTCGTCGGCGAGGCGGCGGGCCGCGAAGGTCGCGACGTCCACCCGGGTCGCCGGCGGGTCCAGCTCCTGCCCTGCGGTGAGCTCGCCCTCGATGCGGCGGCGCGCCGGCGGACGCACGTCCTCGCCGCACGCCAGCCGGTGCGCCCAGGTCCCGGCGGCACCGAACCGGGCGAGCACGCTCGCCTCGGGCAGGGCCGCGAGGTCGCCGAGCGTGTGCAGGCCGAGGCGGCGCCAGAGGTCGGTCAGCTCCGCGACGTCTCCCACGTCGATGCCCTTGCCCGACGCCGGTCGCGCGCCTCCCGGCACCGTCTCGCCCGGGGAGCGGGTAGCGCCCGGCACCGTCGACGCGTGCAGCAGGTCACCCACCGGCCGGGGCGCGAGGTAGGCCCGCGACCCGCCGGGCGGGACCACGTGGCTCTCGCGGGCGGCGAGCACGGCGGCGAGGAAGCCGTCGGCGACGCCCACCTGGCACTCGTGGCCGGTGCGGTCGGCGACCTGCTCCACCAGCGCATGCGCCAGCGCCTCCTCGGAGCCGTGGTAGCGCGCGGCGCCGTCGGCGGGCAGGAGGACAAGGCCCGGGCGGGCGATCTCGAGGCCCGCCACGACGGTCTCCGCCGCGACGGCGACGGGCTCGAACTCGCGGGCGTCGCGGCCGTCGTCGACCGGCAGGAGGACGAGGTCCGGGCAGCGCTCCTGCGCCTGGCGCCGCCGCATCCCGCGCCGCACCCCGGCCGCGCGCGCCACCGCCGACACCGCGACCAGCCGCTGGCCCGTGCCCGCCCCCGCGCCGCTGCTGCTCGACCCGCCGAGCACCGCCGCCGGCACGTGCGAGCCCAGGCCCGCGACCGCGAGCCCCGCGACGACCGGCCAGTCCGGCACCCAGAGGACGGCGGTACGGGTGGTGTGCGTGCTCATCCGGCGAGCCGCTCGTCGGGATCCTCGGCCGGGCCGGCAGGAGCAGGCGCCGGCCCGGCGGGAGCAGGCGCCGGGCCGGCGTCGGGCACCGCGTGGAGGCGGGCGGGCGACGGGCGCGCGTTCACCACCCTGCCGACGCGCGTCCCCGGCACCACGACCTCCACCCGGAGCGGCACCTCGACCTCCAGGTCGACAGGGCGCGCGGCGGCGCCCCGGCCCGTGCGGTGCACGGTCAGGCTGCGGCGGCGCAGCCAGCCGGCCCCGCGGTCGGAGCCGGACCAGCAGCCACCCCGGACGTCGAGCACCACGTGGGCGCCACGATCAGGCGATCGTGCACCGTCAACGCCTGATTCCGGTGCACGATCGCCTGATCGCGACGGCGTTCTGCCGCGCCCGGGTGCGGCGAGGTCGGCGGCCTCGTCCACGGCGATCAGCACGCTGCCGCGCTCGCGGGCGCGCGCCGAGAGCCGCCGTCGGTCACTCTCCAGCAACGGGGTCCTTGGTCCCACGACGACGAGGTCGATGCCGTCGAGCAGCGCCGCCACCACGGCCGGCGCATCGGGGCCGGGCGTGGGAACCGTCACGGTGCGGTCGAGGTCGAGCCCCCAGCCCGCGGCCGCGAGGCCGGCCGCGGGGTGGCCCACGAGCGCGACCCACGCCCCCGCCCTCGACGCCTCCGTGAGGAGGGCCAGGAGAAGGGTGGTGGAGTTGCGCACCACGACGGTGCTGCCCTCTTTCAGGCCGCCGTCGGGGAGGAGCCCCGCCAGGTCGGGGTGGACGGGGTGCAGGCGGGGGCTCTCGCCGACCACGCCGTCGTGCCGACGGGCGGGGGCCGGCCCAGCCACCGGGGCAAGAGCAAGACCCGGCGCCGGGCCGGCCGTCCGCCGCGGTGCGGGCGTCGGCCCGGGAGCCGCCGCCTGCAGCGGCACCACCGCCGCCCCGTGACGCCGGGCGCCACGCCGCACGCCGGTCCGTAGCTCCGCCGCCTGGAGGGCGGCGCGCGCCCGGTCGTGCCGGTCGGTGGCGGTGCTGTCCGGCGGGTGGTCGGGGACGACGACGGTCATGGACCCTCCAGCGATGGTGCTGCCGGTGGTGACCCGGTCTAGCTCTGTTCGGGGCGGCACGTACCCGACCCAACTCGAACGAGTGTTCGATAGAACACCAGTACACTCCGGCGCTGCAAGGGTGTCAACCGCGCAGGTCAGCGGCCGAGCCGGGCCCGGACGCCGCAGCCCGGCCCTGGGCACGAAGGACCGGGCGCTGGCAGGATGATCGATCGTGGACGAAACCCCCCAGACCCCGGCGGAACCGCTCGCTACCGCGAGCCACGCCGCGGCGACCTACCTCTACCTGCGCGTCGCCATCATCCTGATGATCGTCCTGCTGGCCGGGGCCGTCATCGTCTGGGACCGCTCGCCACTGAACGACGTCCCGCTCGGGTCCATCAGCGCCTCCTGGTACACGCCGGTGCAGAGCATCTTCGTGGGGGTGCTGGTGGCGGTGGGCGCCGCGATGATCGCCATCCGGGGCCGCGGCCTCCAGGAGCCGCTGCTGAACTTCGCCGGCCTCTTCGCCCCGCTGGTCGCGTTCGTGCCGACCCACGACCCGGCGAGCCTGCGGTGCTTCGGCCAGGAGACGGGCACGCTCGCAGCGCAGCTGCCGCCGCGCCCCACCGAGCCCGGCTGGGACGCGGCCGCGTGCGCCGAGTGGGTGCTGCGGGCGGAGTTCACGACGGCCTGCTACCTCACGATCGGGACCGTCGGGCTCGCCCTCGCCACGATCTACATCTGGACGCGCCCGCGGGCCGCCGCGAGCCCGGCACGCTGGACGCTGTGGTCGTGGTTCCGCGAGCGGGTCCTCGACGCGAGCGACCGGGAGCCCACGAGGAACGAGGAGCTGGCCGGCGCGAGCCTCGCCTGGGCGGTGTGGATCGCCTGGATCGTCTGGTTCGCCGTCGAGAACGCCGGGCCGGCCGAGGACAGCTCGTTCCTCCTCAACGCCCACGACGCCGCCGCGGTGCTCGTCTTCGCCCCGATGGCCGTGGTCGCGCTGCTCAGCGGGCTCGGGTCGATCGGCGGCCTCACCGGGGTGCGCCGTCACGCCGCGAACGCGTCGGCGCCGGACCCACGGCAGGTCGTGGTCTCCGCGGCGTACGTCGCGGTCTTCCTCGCCATCCTGGTCGGCCTGGTGGCGACCGCGGGCGCGCGGCTCGTCGGCTGGGTGGACGAGGACTCCCGCTGGTTCTGGAACCTCGAGTTCGTCCTCCTGCTCGGCTTCCTGGCCTTCTGGGTGGTGCAGACCTGGGAGGAGCGCAACGCGGAGCGCCGGGCCGCGGCGACCCCGGCCCCCGCCGGGACGTAGTCCGCTCCCGGGTCCCCCGACCATCGCAGCACCGGAGGTATCGCAGCACCCGGTGTACCGGAACATACCGTACAGTCGGTATGCTGTCGGGACCTACGACGAGGAGGTCGGATCGATGGAGATCACCGGTGCCGTGCTCGAACGCTGCGGCGCCCCCGCGCCCTACGCCACGTCCCGCCCGCTGACCGTCGGGCGCGTCCACCTGGACCCGCCCGGCCCCGGCGAGCTCCTGGTCCGGATCGAGGCCGCGGGCCTGTGCCACTCCGACCTCAGCGTCGTCGACGGCAACCGCGTCCGCCCCACCCCCATGCTCCTCGGCCACGAGGCCGCGGGCGTCGTGGAGGAGGCGGGCCCCGGCGCCGGCCTCGCCCCCGGGCAGCGCGTCGTCATGACGTTCCTCCCCCGCTGCGGCGACTGCGCCGAGTGCCGCACCGACGGCCGCCTCCCCTGCTCCCCCGGCAGCGCGGCCAACGCGGCGGGCACCCTCGTGGGCGGCGGGCTCCGCCTGCACCGCGACGGCGTCCCCGTGAACCATCACCTCGGCGTCAGCGCGTTCGCCACCCACGCCGTCGTCAGCCGCACCTCCGTGGTGCCCGTCGACGACGACGTGCCCGCCGACGTCGCCGCGCTCCTCGGCTGCGCCGTCCTCACCGGTGGCGGCGCGGTCCTCAACGCGGGACGGCCGGCCCCGGGTGAACCCGTCGTCGTGGTCGGGCTGGGCGGGGTCGGCATGGCCGCCGTCCTCGTGGCCGCCGCGCTCGGGCACGAGGTGGTCGGCGTCGACATGGTGCCCGCCAAGCTCGACCTCGCCCGCTCCCTCGGCGCCACCGCCGCGTACACGCCCGCCGACGCCCTCGCGGCCGGCGTCACCGCCCCCGTCGTCGTCGAGGCTGCCGGGTCCGCCCGCGCCTTCGAGACGGCGTTCGCCCTCACCGCCCCCGGCGGCACCACCGTGACCGTCGGCCTGCCCGCCCCCGACGCCCGGGCGAGCATCTCCCCGCTGACGCTGACCGCCCAGGCGCGCACCGTCGTCGGCTCCTACCTGGGGTCCGCCGTGCCGGAACGCGACATCCCGCGTTATGTGGACCTGTGGCGGGCCGGGCGCCTGCCGCTCGAGCGGCTCGTCTCCGCCCGCATCGGCCTGGACGACCTGCCCGCCGCCCTCGACCGCCTCGCCGCCGGCGAGGAGCTCCGCCAGCTCATCACGTTCGACGAAAGGACCCCCGCATGACCTCCCCCACCCCCCGAGTCGCTGTCGTCACCGGCGGCGCCCGCGGCATCGGCGCCGCGACCGCCCGCCGCCTCTCCGCCGACGGCCACGCCGTCGCCGTCCTCGACCTCCTCGAGGAGCAGGCGGCCGAGACCGCGGCCCAGATCGTGTCCGACGGCGGCCGTGCGCTCGCCGTGGGCGTCGACGTCGCCGACGCCGCGGCCGTCGAGGCGGCGGTGGCCCGGGTGCGCGACGAGCTGGGCGCGCCCACGATCCTGGTGAACAACGCCGGGATCCTGCGCGACAACCTGCTGTTCAAGATGTCCGAGAACGACTGGGACTCCGTGATGAGCGTGCACCTGCGCGGCGCGTTCCTCATGACCCGGGCCCTCCAGGCCCACATGGTCGAGGCGAAGTGGGGCCGGGTGGTGAACCTGTCGTCCACCTCGGCGCTGGGCAACCGCGGCCAGGCCAACTACGCCGCCGCCAAGGCCGGCATGCAGGGCTTCACCAAGACGCTCGCGATCGAGCTCGGCAAGTTCGGCATCACCGCCAACGCCGTGGCGCCCGGCGTGATCCAGACCGACATGATCCGTGAGACCGCGGAGCGGGTGGGCGTACCGTTCGAGGACTTCCTCGCCGGCATGGCCAAGGAGGTGCCCGTGGGCCGCGTGGGGCAGCCGGAGGACATCGCCGCCGCGATCTCGTTCTTCTGCTCCGAGGAGGCCGGCTTCGTGTCCGGTCAGGTCCTGTACGTGGCGGGCGGGCCGCGCGCATGACCATCCACGTCTCGAGCCCCGCCGAGCTGGCCGCCGCCGTGGGCTCCCGCGCCACGGGCGAGTGGTTCACGATCGACCAGGCGCGGATCGACGCGTTCGCCGACGCCACCGAGGACCACCAGTGGATCCACGTCGACCCGGCGCGGGCCGCGGAGGGCCCCTTCGGGGCGACGATCGCGCACGGGTACCTCACGCTGTCGCTCCTGCCGCACCTCGCGGCGTCGCTCGTCGAGGTGGACGGGATCGCCATGGCCATGAACTACGGCCTGGACAAGGTGCGCTTCCTCAGCCCTGTGCCCGCCGGGTCGCGGGTGCGGGCGGCGACCGAGATCACGGGCGCGGAGCCGACGTCGATGGGCGTGCGGCTCAGCTCCACGGTGACGATCGAGATCGAGGGCGGCGACAAGCCGGCGCTGGTGGCGCAGACGCTGTCCCTGTACGTCCCCGCCTGACAAGTTCGCTGTGGGTATGGCTGTGGCGGGAATCCGGGCTCGGATTCCCGCCACAGTCATACCCACAGCGAAGAGGGGGAGGGTCAGACGCGCTCCAGCACCATCGCCATGCCCTGGCCGCCGCCCACGCACATCGTCTCGAGCCCGTACCGGCCGCCGGTGGCGGCCAGCCCGTTGATCAGCGTGGACGTGATGCGCGCCCCGGTCATCCCGAACGGGTGCCCGACGGCGATCGCGCCGCCGTGCACGTTGAGCCGCTCCTCGTCGATCCCGAGCTCCCGGGCCGACGGGATCACCTGGGCCGCGAAGGCCTCGTTGATCTCCACGAGGTCCATGTCGTCGATCGACAGGCCCGCGAGCGCCAGCGCCCGGCGGCTCGCCTCGACCGGCCCGAGGCCCATGATCTCGGGTGACAGGCCGCTCACGCCGGTCGACACGATCCGGGCCAGCGGCTGCAGGCCCAGCTCGTCGACGATGCGCTCCGAGACCACCACGACCGCGGCGGCGCCGTCGTTCAGCGGGCACGCGTTGCCGGCGGTGACGGTGCCGTCGGGCCGGAACACGGGCTGCAGCGTGGAGAGCGTCTCGACGGTGGTGCCGGGACGGGGGCCGTCGTCGGCCGCGACGACCGTGCCGTCCGCGAGGGTGACGGGCGTGATGTCCCGGGCCCAGAACCCGCTCGCGACGGCTGCCTCGGCGCGCTGCTGGCTGCGGGCGGCGAACGCGTCCTGGTCGGCGCGGGTGATGCCGTGCAGGCCCGCCACGTTCTCGGCGGTCTGGCCCATGGCGATGTACGGGTCGGGCAGGAGGCCCTGCTCGCGCGGGTCCACCCACGGGTCCGCACCGCCCGCGGCGCGCTTCTCGGTCGCCGCGAGGGCGTCCGCGAACAGCGGGTTGTTCAGGTCGACGCCCTCGATGTAGTCGCTGGACCCGACGGTCATGCCGCTCACCGACTCCACGCCGGCGGAGACGAAGACGTCGCCCTCCCCCGCCTTGATGGCGTGGAACGCCATGCGGGTGGTCTGCAGGCTGGACGAGCAGTAGCGCGTGACGGTGGCGCCCGGCACGGTGTCCCACCCGAGCAGCACGGCCACGATGCGGGCCATGTTCATGCCCTGCCGGCCGCCCGGCAGGCCGCAGCCCAGCAGCAGGTCCTCCACGCGGGCCGGGTCCAGGCCCGGCACCTGGTCGATGGCGGCGCGCACCATCTGGGTGGCGAGGTCGTCGGCGCGGACGTCCTTGAGCGACCCCTTGTACGCCCGCCCGATCGGCGAGCGCGCGGTCGCGACGATGAATGCCTCGGTCATTGGTGTGCCGCCTCTCAGACGAACGCCGCGTGGCCCGTGATGGACCGGCCGACGATGAGCTGGTTCATGTCCTTGGTGCCCTCGAACGTGTAGACGGCCTCGGCGTCGGCGAAGAAGCGGGCGACGCCGTGGTCGAGGGTGATGCCGTTGCCGCCGCACACCTCGCGGCACAGCGCGACCGTCTCGCGCATGCGGGTGGTGACGAACGCCTTGGCCATGGCCGCGTGCTCGTCGCGCTGGGCGCCGAGGTCCTGCAGCTGCGAGACACGCACGCACATGCCGAAGCTGGCGGTGATGTTCGCGAGCGCGGTGGCGAGCTTGTCCTGGACGAGCTGGAAGCTGCCGATCGGGCGCCCGAACTGCTCGCGCTGCGCCACGTACTTCACGGCGGCCTCGTAGGCGCCGACCGCGGTGCCGAGCGACTGCCAGGCCACGCCGTCGCGGGTGATCCGCAGCACCTTGGCGAGGTCGCGGAAGCTGTTGATCTCCTGCAGGCGGTCCGCCTCGGCCACCTCGACGCCGTCGAGCACGATGTCGGCGTTCTGCACGATGCGCAGCGACTGCTTGCGCTCGATCTTCGTCGCGGTGAAGCCGGGGGTGCCCTTGCGGACGAGGAAGCCCTTGACCTGGTCGTCGGCGGTGTCCTTGGCCCAGATCACCACGACGTCGGCGAACGTCGCGTTCCCGATCCAGCGCTTGGCGCCGTTCAGGACCCAGGTGTCACCCTGCCGGGTCGCGGTGGTGCGCAGGCCCTTGGCCGTGTCGGAGCCTGCCAGCGGCTCGGTGAGGCCGAACGCGCCGATGAGCTCGCCGCTCGCCATGGGGGGCAGCCACTGCGCGCGCTGCTCGGGCGAGCCGCCGACGCCGATCGAGCTCATGGCGAGCCCGCTCGACACCCCGATGAAGGTGCAGAAGGACGAGTCCACGCGGGCCAGCTCCATGCCGATCCAGCCGCGGAAGACCGCCGAGTTCTCGAAGGCCCGGGTCTCCTCCCAGGCGGCGCCGACGCTGCCGAGCTCGGCGAAGGGGCGGAACAGGTGGACCGGGCACTCGGCGCGGTCCCAGTAGTCGTCGGCGATGGGGCGCACCTCGCGCTCCATGAACTCCCGGACGGCCAGGACGGCCTTCTGCTCGGCGGGGGTGAGCAGGTCCTGGAAGGAGTAGAAGTCGACGTCCAGCAGGGCGGAGCCCTCCTCGGACGCCGGTCGTGCTGCAGGGGCGAGCGTCATCGATCCTCCGATCGTCGTCGATCAGGGCCGGCCTGTCCGTCGAGGCACACGGCCTGTACAGTCCGACCGGTCGGTCTGGACCAGTATGCATCATCTGGAGATATGTTGCACACACCCCGGCGCCCCGGGTTAGCATGCGGACATGGCAGCAACCGAGGGCACCGCCGCCCTGGCCACGGACCCGCCCGCCGCAGCGCACCCCGTCGCGGCGGTGGGCCTGGCCGCCGCCCCCTCGTGGCTCTCGGAGCGCCTGGCGGCAGGCGCGCACCCGGACGCCCGGCGGGCGTTCGACCTGGCCCGGGCGGCGTTCATCGAGGGCCACCGCATCGACATGGGCGGGCTCGCCACGACGCTCGGCGTCGACCGCGCCACCGTCTTCCGCTGGGTCGGCAACCGCGACACGCTCCTGTCCGAGGTGCTCTGGTCCCTCGCCGGCCCCACGCTGGTCCAGGCCGACGACGCCGCGTCCCGCCTGGAGGGCGCCGAGCGCGTCGCGGCGCTGCTCACGCACTTCGTCGACGACCTCATCCGCGCCGAGTACTTCCGCACCTTCCTGCGCCGGGAGCCCGCCCGAGCCCTGCGCCTGCTCACCACCAAGGAGAGCGAGATCCAGCGCCGGTATGTGGCCACCACCGACTGGATCGTGCGGCGCGACCTCGGCGACACCCCGTTCGGCGGGGCCATCGACCCGGCCTCGCTGGCCTACCTGCTGGTACGGGTGTCGGAGTCGTTCACGTACGCCGACCTGATCACCGGCGAGCCCCCCAGCACCGAGCGGGCGCGCACCGCGTTCCGCCACCTCCTGCGCGTCGCCTGACCGCGGGATCCCACCGAGGTCGAAGGAGACCCATGTCCCGTCCCCCCGTGCGCCAGCCCTTCCCCCTGCGCTGGAACGACAACGACCAGTACGGCCACGTCAACAACACCGTCTACTACGAGGCGATGGACACGGCCGTGAACCGGTGGATGATGCGGCACACCGGCCTCGACCCGCAGGGCGGGACCATCGCGGTGTGCGTCGCGTCGTCGTGCGTGTTCCGGGAGTCGGCGTCGTTCCCGGAGGAGCTCGAGGTCGAGGTGGGCGTCGAGAAGATCGGCACCACGAGCCTCACCTGGGCGCTGCGGATCCTCCGCCCCGAGCAGGACGAGCCCGTCGCGCTCGGCGCGTTCACCCACGTCTTCGTCGACGCCGTCCATCGGCGTCCCGTGCCGGTCCCCGACGTGGTCCGCGCGGCGGTGGCGGAGCACATCACGGGCTGAGGGCCGACGGCGGCCGCGGTCGCCGTTCGTCGTCGGCCCCCCGCCGTGGGGGGGGGGG
>NZ_JBXTSN010000018.1:0-113142 GCF_057158775.1 Antribacter sp. NEAU-D49
GCCCGCCGCAGGCGGGGGGGGGGGGGGGGGGGGGGCGCCCCCCCCCCCCCCCCCCCCCCCGACCCCGCGGCCACCTCAGCTGTGTGACGTGCGGGTCCCGTCGTCCCGGTGCGCCAGCGTGGCCAGGGCGTCCTTCCAGTACCCCTCGGCGGCGGCCGCGTACCGCTCGCCGAGGATGTTCTCCTGGACCACGGTGACGCGGGTGCCGCCGTCGTCCGGCGCGAGCGTCATGCGGATCTCGTGGTAGTTCTCGGGGACGTCCTCCAGGCCGTTCAGCGGCGCGAAGTGCGTGAAGTGCAGGAGGCGGGGCCGCTCGACGGCGATCACCTCGCCCTTGTCGGCGAAGACGCGCCCGAAGAAGTGCCCCTCGAACGTGATCGGGCTGCCCGGCCGGAAGTCGGTCTCCAGGTTGGCGCCCAGCACCCACCGTGCCCCGGGGTGCATGAGCTCGGCCCACACCCGCTCCGGCGGCTCGGCGATGTGCGTGGTCGCGGTGACGGTGTGCCGCGTGGCGTCGGTGCTCATCGCTACCCCCGTTCCTCGGGACGACCGTACCGCGCCCGCGGGAAGGCGGGCGACGGTGGGTGTTCCGGCATGATGACGGCATGACTCCGGGCCAGGTTCTTGCTGGGCGCTACGAGCTGCGCGAGGCGATCGCCCGCGGCGGCATGGGCGAGGTCTGGGCCGGCCACGACCGGGTGCTGAGCCGTGAGGTGGCGCTGAAGGTGCTCGACGTCGGGGCGGCGGGCGACGCTCTGGCGGCGGAGCGGTTCCGCCGCGAGGCGACCGCGGCCGCGGCGTTGTCGCACCCCCACGTGGTTGCCGTCTACGACGCCGGCGTGGAGGGCGGCGTTGCGTTCCTCGTCATGGAGATGCTGTCGGGGCCGACGGTGGCGGGGCTCATCGAGCAGCGGGGGCAGCTCCCGGTGGAACTTGCCCTCCGGCTGGCGAGGCAGGCGGCGGAAGGGCTCGAGGCCGTCCACCAGGTCGGACTGGTGCACCGCGACGTGAAGCCGGGGAACCTGATGCTCGACCAGGGCGGGCGGCTGAAGGTGGTGGACTTCGGGATAGCGCGGCTCGCCGAGGCCACGGCGGGCCGGCTGACTGCCACGGGGAACATCATCGGCAGCGCGGCCTTCCTGTCGCCGGAGCAGGCCCGGGGCGAGGCCGCGACCGCGGCGGGCGACCTGTACTCCCTGGGCTGCGTGCTCATGGCCATGCTGACCGGGCAGCCACCCTTCCTGGCCGAGCACCCCATGGGCCTGCTGCGCCTGCACCTCGAGGAACCTCCGCCCCGGGTCCGCGACCGGCGGCCCGACGTACCGGCCTGGGTGGACGACGTCGTCGACGGTCTGCTGGCGAAGGAGCCCGGACGGCGGGCGAGCGCCGTCGCCCGGCTCCTGGGCCCGACGACGCCGCTCGACCCGACCGCCGTTCTGCCCGCCGCGTCGCCATCACCTCAGCCGCCGCCGCCTCCGCCGCCCTCGACCGAGCGCAGCGGCCTCCCGCGCCGTGCGCTGGTGCCGATCGGTGCGGGGCTCGCCGTCCTGCTCCTGCTCGCGGGACTGTGGTGGATCGCAGGCGACCGCCTGGCGGACCGGAGCCCCGGCGGCGTCGGCGGCTCCGCGGGGGAGACGTCGGCCCCCGCCGTATCGTCCGCCCCTACGACGCCGGGAGCCGGCGAGCCGGGGAGCCTGACCGCCGCCGTGGACGGGCTCCAGGACGCGGTGCGACAGGCTCGTACCGAGGGGGAGCTTGACGAGAAGGCCGCCGCGGACCTCGTGAATCAGGCCCGCGACCTCGGCAAGAAGGCCGAGGAGCAGAAGCCGGACGAGCTGGTCAAGAAGGTCGACGAGCTCGCCAGGAAGCTCGACGAGCTCGAGCGGGCCGGCGCCCTGGACGCCGCTGCGGCCGCCCGGATCCGTGAGGCGATCGACGCGGTCCGGGCGGCGGCCTGAGCCCGCAGCGCACCCGCTACTCCGCGCCGGGCGCCGCCCCGAGCGCCCCGAGCGCGCCCGCGGCGCGCCGCAGCTCCAGGACGAGGGCGCCGGCGACGAAGTAGTCCTGGTCGCTGCCCGCGCGGACGGTGCGCACGCCGCGACGCAGCTCGTCGGTGGCCGCGTCGAGGGCGTCCCGGGAGCCGGCGTCCACGCCCTCACGGCCGAGCGTCCGGAGGACCTGGGCGAGCGCCCGGAAGGCGTCGGCGGCGACGGGGCGCAGGGGCGCGCCCAGCGCCAGGTCGTCGCGGTCGCGCGTCTCCCAGGCCAGGACGAGCCGGGTGATCCCGTCCACCACGTCGGCCGCCGTCCCGAGCGCGCCCGCCCGGCGCAGCTGGGACGTGGCCCAGTCGCGGTAGCGGCGGGCCTTGCGGTTGGCGCGCACCGCCTCGCGCGCCTGCGCGACGGCCTCCCGGGCCTGGGCGCGCGTCGGTTCGATGGACCGACGCCGTTCGCGCCACTCGTCCTGCGACGGCGGCACCTCGCGGTCGAGCCCGTCCGCCAGCAGGTCGAGCTGCTCGACGAGCACGTCACGGAGCCGGTCGAGCGCGAGCTCGGACGGGGTGAGGGGGAGCGGTGGGAACGCCAGGTTCACCCCGATGCCGACGACTGCCCCGGCCGCGACGAGCCCGGCGTACGCGCCCACGAACTCGGCGGGGTCCGACGCGCCGATGATGAGCACGAACAGCGCTGACGTCACGGCCCAGCTGCCCATCTCCCCGAGGAGGTCCCACCCGGCGCAGAGGAGAGCGAGGCCGACGGCGAGCGCGATGGCTACGACGCCCGGCTCGACGGCGAGGTCGACCACGCGGGCGATGGCGGCGCCGACCAGGATGGCCGCCGCGGCCTGGAGTCCCGTCCGCGCGGAGCGGGCGAGCGTGCTGGTGGTGACCACCACGGCTCCGAGCGGCGCGTAGTAGGGGTACTCGGAGAACGGTGGTGGCGCGAGCTGGCCGAGGAACCAGGCGAGGGCCGCGGCGACGGCGCCCTTGAGGGCGACCGACCACGTGGGGTGCAGCACCCACAGCCGGTGTGCTCCCTGGGCCAGCCGGCCGGCCCGGGAGCGGCGTGCCTGCTCGAGGACTCCGTTCAGCCGTTCGTCCATCCTTGAGACGCTACGGGGCCCGGCGTGTGGTCGCCGGGTGGCTTGCCCCTCGCGCACAGCCTGGGCAGTATGTCCGGTATGGCCAGAACTGCACCGTTGCTCCGCCTGCTCAACGTCGTGCTGGCCCCCGGCCTGCGCACCCGGAGGGACCCCGACACGGTCTACGACCAGATGCTCGCCGACGCCCAACGCTCCCACGTGCCGCTCACCCCGGAGGACCTGGCCGGGCTGGACAGCCTCCGGCTCCTGCTCGCGGACCGTGCGGCGGACTCGCGCCTCAGCGCGTTCGGCTGGAAGGGCTCGCAGGACCAGGTCCGGTCGCGCGTGCTGAACCGTGCCGTCGTGCGAGAGCTCCAGGCCCTGCGGCCGGACGTGCGGGACGAGCCTGTGGACGCGCCGGTGTTCGTCGTCGGCCTGGCGCGGACGGGGACCACCCTCACGTACAACCTGATCGCCCGCTCGCCGGGCAGTCGCGGCCCGCGGCTCTGGGAGATGACCCACCCGGGCCTGCCGCGCTTGGCCGCCGAGCGGGCCCGGCTGATCGAGGAGACGCGCAAGCGGTACGCCATGGTGGCGAAGATCAACCCCGACTGGGCCGACGTGCACCCGCTCATCGCCGAGAGCGAGGAGGAGGACTTCTTCCTGCGCGCCCACAGCGAGCTGCACGCCACCTCCGGGACCCTGCCGCGCTACCTCGAGCACCTCGCGGGCGCCGACCTGACCGAGGACTACCGCTTCCTGCGCGACGCCCTGCAGGTCATGGCCGCGGGGGAGGCGCCGGACCGGTGGGTCCTCAAGCACCCTGCGGACCTCTGGCGGATGCCCGAGATCCTGCGGGCCTTCCCGGGCGCGCGGTTCGTCTGGACGCACCGCGCGCCGGCCGCCGCCGTCGCCTCGGGGTGCTCCATGGCGGAGGCCGCGCACCGGATCTTCCTGCGGCCGGGCCAGGTGGACCTGGAGCGCATCGGCCGCGACTGGCTCGCCATGGCCGCGGGGGGCGTGGCGCGGGCACTCGCCCAGCGGGCGCAGCTGCCGGACGACGCGGTGGTCGACGTGGTCTACGACGACCTGGTCGCGTCTCCCGAGACGGTGATGCGCGGCGTGTTCGACCGCCTCGGGATGGCCTGGGGCGAGACCGACGACGCGAACCTCGCCGCCGCCCTCGACCGGACCGGGCACCGCGGCCACCGCTACACCCTCGCGCGCTACGGGCTGGACGAGGAGAAGGTCGCGGCAGCGTTCGAGGGTTACCGGGTGTGAGCCGCCCGCTGTGGGTACACGTAGGGTCGCCTGGCGCGGAACAGCGACCATTCGTGTACCCACAGCGGAGGACCCATGGAGCTTGACACCAGCCCTCTGACGGTGCGCCCGGGGCCGGCCGGCCTGCGTGCCCTCGGGCGCCCGGACCTCGGGCGCCCGGACCCGGGCGGTGCCGCTGGTCGCGGGCCGGGACGCTCGCTCCTGAGCGCCGTCGTCGCGGTGGTCGCGGTGGTGGTGCCGCCCGCGTGGCTTGTCGCCACGGTCCTGGCCGACGGCGACGCGACCCTCCCGCTGGTCACGACCCTGCTCGTGTCGCCGTGGGGACTCTTGACGATCGTGCGACAGCTGGCCGCCGACCGCAGGGCGTCCGTCCTCACGCGGTTCGCCCGGGCCAACGGGCTGCGGTACCAGGCGCGGCGTACCGGCCCGCCCCTTCCCGGCACGCTGTTCGCGGCCTACCCGGACGCCCGCGTGACGGACGTGGTGAGCGGGGAGCGGGAGCGGCCGATCGAGGTGGGCAACGTCGTGGTCGTGGACCGTGCCGAGGACGAGTACCGCTGCGGGTACGTCGCCGTGCGGCTCGGCGGCGCGGGCCCGCACCTGGTGCTCGCGAGCCGTGCGGCCACCAGCCTGTTCCGCACCGCCCTCACCGGCACCGTCGACGACGGCCAGCGGCGCACGCTCGGCGGGGAGGCCGGCAGGTCGTTCACCCTCTACGCGCCCGCGGGCCTCGACGTGGCCGACGGCGGGCTCCCGCCGGAGGTGCTCGCGTCCCTCGTCGAGCACGGAGAGGGATTCGACGTCGAGATCGTGGGCGGCTGGCTGTTCCTCTACGCGGCGCGGCCCTTGTCCGTCCCCGACGCGCCCACCTGGCAACGGGTCGCCCGGCTGGTCGCGGGCCTGGTACCGGCGCTGCCGGGACTCGGCTCCCTCCCGGTGCCCGACGGCGGCGCCCGCCTCGCCCGGGAGCCCGAGTCCCGCTGGGGCTGGGTGCTGCGGTTCGGGCTGGTCGCTGCCGCGATCGCTGTTGTCGTGCTGGTGACCGGTCTGCTGACGCCCGGCGGGGCGTTCTGAGCCGCCCGTCGTGCGGAGCGGCCCCGTCGCAGGGCGGCCCCGTCAGGCGTCCTGCCGGTCCGGGCGGTCCACCTGGGCGGCGAGGCGCTCCGGCGCCTGGAGGCAGTAGGAGTCGGTGAGCAGCTCGGTGAGCTCGTCCCAGTCCGTGCCCGCATCGAGCACCAGGCCCACGACGTTGCTTCCCCACTCCGCCTTGAAGTACGGCCCGCCGAGATGAGCGAACGCCTCGACCTCGTCGGGCTCGGCGCGGAACGTGACCCGGACCAGGCCGTCCTCGCCCCCGAACACGTGCGCGACCGTGGCGTCGCTGACCTTCCAGGCCACGCCCGTCCACGCGTCGCGCTCCACGCACTGCGGGAGACGCTCGAAGATGCTGCCGAGCCGACTCACGACGTCGGCGGGGATAGGTGCTCGCTCAGCCACGGCAGGAGTCTCCCACCAGCCACCGACACGAGGACCGGCACGCGGGCGTGCCTGGAATGCCGGGCCGCTGATCTCTGGGATGCTCGCCGCGTGCTCACGCCACTGACTGCGACGGCCGCCCGGCGGCTCACGCTCGCCGCCACGCTCCTGCTCCTCGGGTACGGCTGGCTGCAGCTGCCGCTCGACCTGCTGACCTCCGGCTACTACGCCGAGACGAGGGCCGTGATGTCGGCTGCGGCCGGAGCGTCGGTCCTGCCAGGCCTCGTGCTCGCCGCGGCCGCAGTGACCCGCCGGTCGCGCACGTTCCTCCTCGTGGCGACGGTGGTGACGGGGCTGCACCTGTGCGCGGTGACCACCATGGGCGTGGTCGCGGCGGGCGGGGTGCCGTCCGGCAGCGGGTGGGCCGGGTTCGGGCAGGCTGCGGTGCAGCTCCTGCTCGGCCTGGCCGGGATCGGTCTCGCTTGGTGGGACCTGACCCGCGCCCGTCCGCGTCCGTGGGTCGGGCTGGTGCCGATCCTCCTCGCCTCGCTCGCCGGGTCCCTGGGCGTCCTCACGGCAGGTGCGTCGGCCCTGCTCCTGTACGCCCTGCTGGGCGGAGGCGGGCTCGGCCTTCTCGCGGCCGTGGGCGCTGCGGCGCTGCTGGGGCTGCCGGGCAAGGGCGCCCGCCTCGCGGGCACCGCGCTCCTCGCGTGGGTCGCGAGCGACAGCCTCCGGCCGCTCGCGACGGCGAGGGGGCCCGACGCCGTCGCCGGGCCGGGCCCGCTCCGAGCCCTGCCTCTCGCCGTGCTCGCCGCCAGCGTGGTGTGCGGCGCGGTCGCCGCGCTGCGGACTCCGCCCGAGGAGGCGGCCGCGGGCCGGACCACGGACGCCGGGGGCCGGACCCCGGCTGCCCTCGCCCCGTCCGCCGCGGGAACCGCCGGTCGGACCGCTCTCCTCGTCCCGGGAGCCGGTCTCGCCGTCGTGGTCCTGACCTTGCTGCTCGGGCTACCGAGGATGTTCGCCTACGGGCCCGGGATCCGGCCCGGCGCCGCGGGGGCCGACGTGCTGATCATGTTCCTCGCCGACGCGGCGCTGCCTGCCGCCGCCGCCCTCGTCGCCGGCGCCGCGACGTGGGGGTCCCGGCCGGTGCTCGCCGTCGCGAGCGCGTTCGCGGGCCTCGTCGCCGGGGGAGCGCTCCTCGGCGGGGTGGGCACCGGGCCGGGGGTGCTCGGCTTCGACGCGCAGCCCTACCTGCCGGTGGCCGCGTTCGCGGTGTCGCTCGGGCTCGCCTGGGCGGCAGCCGCGCACACCGGCGGCACCGCGACGGTGCTGCGCTGGGCCGCCGTCGTGCCGCCTCTGCTCCTGGTCTCCCCGCTGGCGCTGCTCGCCGACCCGTCCCGGATGGTCTACGCGCGTGACCCGACGTTCGGCACCTTCGTCGCCGAGACCGTCCCGGCGCTCGCCGCCGTCGCGGCCGCCGCCCTCCTCGGGCACGCGGGCCGGACCTCCCGGATCGTCGCGGCGGTGCTGCTCGGCGTGCTGGCGGTCTCGTCGTTCGGCGCCCTCGCCGGGGACTCCGCGATGCTCCGTCGACTCCTCCTGCTCGACGGGCTGACCGTCGCGGGTTACGCCCTGGCCTGCGCGCTGGTGATCGTGTCGGTGACGACGCCGGTGCGCGAGGTGTCCGGCTCGGGGGCGCCGTCGCGATGAGTTTCCCGGGGTCGGCTGGTCTATCCCCGTGACCAGACCGACTCAGGGAGCAACCATGGGAATCATCCAGATCGAGCTGTTCGCGACCCTCGACCTCGTGGCGCAGGCGCCCGGCGGGCCCGACGAGGACCCGGAGGGGTTCCCGTTCGGCGGCTGGCAGGCGCCGCTGCTCGACGACGTCTCCGGGGCACAGGTCGGCGCCGCGTACGAGGGCACGGACGCTCTGCTGCTCGGCCGGCGCACGTACGACATCTTCGCCGCCTACTGGCCCCGCTACGAGGGCGGCGAGGACAACACCATCGCCACGCTGTTCAACAGCATCCCCAAGTACGTCGCGTCGCGCGGGACGCCCGACCTCTCCTGGGCCGGCTCGACGCAGCTCGGCCCGGACCTGCCCGCCGCGGTGCGCGAGCTCCGTGACCGGCACGAGAACATCAAGGTGGTCGGCAGCCTGGACCTGGTGCAGACCCTCCTGCGCGAGAAGCTGTTCGACCGCCTCGACCTCTGGGTGCACCCGATCGTCCTCGGGGTCGGCAAGAAGGTGTTCGACGGCGGCGCGGTGCCCACCAACATCACGCTCCTCGAGCCGCCCGTGGCGAGTCCCCAGGGCACCGTGTACCTGCGCTACGGTCTCGCGGACGGCACGCCGGCCACGGGAGACATGGCTGCCCCCGACCGGGGCGTCGAGGGCGCCTGACGGGCCCTGCATGGCCGCGAGGTAGCGCCGGGATGAACGTTCGGTGCCGCTGCGCGCCTGCCTTCCCCGCTCGGGACAAAGTGGACCACACTGGCATGTACCAGACATCGTCCTCGAGGCGGAGGTATCACCCGAGTGGCCGCTGACACCTCGTCGGGCAGCCGTGTCGTCGCGGAGCCCGAGGTGCACGTGGTGCGGCCCCGGCCGTTCTGGCCCGGCCCCTACGGGCGGGCGGCCGGCGTGCTCCTCGGCGTCGCGCTGGTCGCGGCGGCGGTGGGCGGGGTCGCGCTGGTGGACCTCCAGAACCAGGTGACGGTGGCGGGGGCCATGTCGTCGAAGGCCGACTTCTTCGAGGACCCCCAGGTCCAGGTGGCGCTCGAACGCCACGGGTTCACCGTGACGGCTCGCCGCCTGGGTGGTTCGCGCGAGGTCGCCCAGCACATCGTCGACACCCGAGCCGAGGGCTACGACTTCGCCTTCCCGTCCGGGCGCGAGGCCTCCGAGCGGATCAGGTCGGAGCTCGAGGCCGAGGACTTCGACCTCTTCGGCAGCCCCGTGGTCCTGGGTACGGACCGTGCGCATGCCGAGGCCCTGGTGCAGGCGGGGGCGGCGGGCCGGGTCCCGGCGCGGGCCGGCGAGGAGCCGCTCTACTACACCCTCGACGTCGGCGCGTTCGTCGACCTCGGTCTGCACAAGCACCGCTGGCGGGACTACGGCATCGACAGCGGGAACCTGATCTTCGCCCGCACCTCCGGCGTGTGCGACTCGAACTCCGCGAGCTCCTGGCTCGTGCTCGCCGCCTACGCCGCGAACGGCGACCTGCCGCTCACGGACGAGACCCAGACCGCCGAGGTCGCGGCCACGCTCCGGCCGCTGTTCGCCGCCGAAGGCCTCGCGGGCGAGGACCTCGGCGCCAACTTCTGGCGCGGCACCGGCTCGGAGGACGCCCCGGTGGTGGTCATGTACGAGCACCAGTACCTCAAGGAGCAGATCGCCCTGCGGGCGGCGGGGCAGCCGCTCGACCTGGACCGGGTGCTGCTGTACCCGGACCCCACGTTCCGGTCGCACCCCGAGCTGCTCGCGTTCACCGACGACGGCAAGGCGCTCGGCGAGCTGCTCGCCACGGATCCCGGCCTCCGGAGCCTGATGATCGAGCTCGGCTACCGGGTCTACGACGACGGCCCGGGCGAGGCCGCCGGGACCGAGGTCCTCTTCGACCGGCTCGCCGAGCTCGGCGTGCCCCAGCCTCCTGAGGAGGGCGGGACCCTGGTGGAGTTCCCCACGGACTACGCCGCGCTGGCGGAGCTGACGATGGGCGGTTGCTCGTGAGGGCACCGGGACGTGGGGTGGTGGCGACCGCCGTCGCTGTCGTGCTCTGCGTCCTGGCGGCGTGCACGTCGGCGCCGCGACCGGGTCCGACGGTGCTGCGGGTGGTCGCGAGCTCGGAGCTTGCCGACCTGGGGCCCGTTCTCGACGCGCTGGAGGAGGACACGGGGGTGCGGCTGGACCTCGACACCCAGGGCACGCTCGCCGCCGCCCGGGAGCTGCGTTCCGGCGACCACGACCTGGCGTGGCTCGCGTCCGACGTCGAGCTGCGGCTGGAGGGCGGTGCCTGGCCCGACGACGAGCCGCTCCCGCCCGCTGAGCCGGTCATGCGCACTCCCGTCGTCGTCGGTCTCCGGCCCGACGCCGCCGCGGCGCTCCGGGCGACGGCGCAGGATCCCGCGCACCTGACCTGGGCCGACGTCGCCGACGCGGCCGCTGCCGGGACCGTGCAGTTCGGCCTCGCAGACCCGAGGAGCAGCTTCAGCGGGCTGGCTGCGCTCGTGGGCGTGGCGACCGCAGCCGCCCAGACGGGGACCGCGCTCCAGCCGGGGGACCTGGAGTGCAGCCGTATCGAGGGGTTCTTCAGCGGGCAGACGCTGTCGGCCCCGTCGTCGCAGGAGCTCGTGGACGCGTACGCGCGCGACGTGGCCGACGCCGGCAGCGACGTCGACGCGCTCATCGGGTACGAGTCCGTGCTGCTGGGCCTGTCCGAGGAGCTCGCCGAACCGCTGGAGCTGGTCCGGCCGTACGACGGCACCGTCATGGCCGACTACCCGCTCATGCTGCTCGACGAGCGCCACCGCGAGGAGTACGAGACGGTCGTGGACTGGCTCACGAGCGACCGCGGGCAGCGGCTGATCATGGAGGAGACCCGGCGGCGGCCGGTCTCCCGGGAGGTCCCGCTGTCGCCCGAGCTCGCCGTCGACACGGGAAGCGTGCTGAGCTTCCCCGCCGAGGCGGCCACGGTGGACGCGCTCGTCGCGGCCTACGAGGCGCGCACCCCACGGCGCACGATCTTCGTCCTGGACTTCTCCGGCTCGATGCGCGGCGAGCGCATCGAGGGCCTGCGGCAGGCGCTCGCCGGGCTGAGCGGTGGCGACCGCTCGGCCGACGGGCGATGGGTCCGCTTCTACCAGGGGGAGAAGCTGACGATCGTGCGGTTCGGCGACGGCGTGCTCAGCGAGCGGGAGTTCGTCGTGGGCGGCGAGGGCACGCTGGCCGAGCTGAACGCGTTCGTGGCCGAGGACCTGTTCGCGGAGAGCACCGCCGTCTGGTCGGCGCTCGACCACGGCTACGCCCTCGCCGCGCAGAGCCTCGCGGCCGAGCCGGACCGGCCGGTCCTGATCATGCTGCTCACCGACGGCGAGAACAACGCGGGCATGAGCCTCGACGACTTCATGGCGAGGTACCGGTCGCTGCCCGACGACGTCCGCGCGGTGCCGACCTTCACGGTCCGGTACGGCGACGCCGACGAGGCGGAGCTGCAGCGGGTCGCGGACGAGACCGGCGGGCGTCGGCTCGACGCCGACCCGGCCTCCCTGCGGGCTGCGTTCCAGGAGGCCCGCGGCTGCGAGGGGGACCACGGATGACCACGGTGATCGTGGCCGCTTCGGTGGCCCTGGCCGCGCTGCTCGGGACCGCGCTGTGCGTGGCCCTCTACCGTCGCGCGGAGCGGCGGGTGGCGGCGCCCCCGCTCGACAGCGCCTGCCTCTACCTGGATGAGAACCAGGTTCTCGAGCACTACCGGCAGCTGAGCCGGGACGTCCAGCGAGAGGTGGAGAAGACCGTCCGCCGGGCCGGGCGGGTGCGGCTCGAACCGCCGTCGGCGCCGGGTTCGGGCGCGGGTGCGGAGCACTCCGAGCAGCTGGTCGTGAAGGCGCTGGAGTCCGACCAGCCGATGGCCGTGCTCCAGCCGGTGATCCGCTCGCTGCAGGAACGCGGGCGCCTCGTGCACGTCGACCTGGAGACGCTCAGGATGCGGCTCGACCGGCAGGCGGCCCGGTACTTCCCGGAGCCGGTGGAGCGTCTGAGCGAGCTGGCGCTGGACCAGTACGTCGTGCTGACGGGCCGGTTCGAGGTGAGCGAGAAGGACGGTAGGCCCCAGGCCCTGGAGGGCGTGCTCGGCCCGCACCCGTCGGGTGAGGCGATGGCGCGCGTGAAGGTGGACGGTCCGTTCCGCCGCAAGGCCGGGACACGGCTCCGGGCGCGGTGCGTCGGCCGCGTCCAGGAGTGGGACGCCAAGCACGGGATCCTTGTCGTGGACCCCGTGCTGGCGATCTTCCACTGATCGCGCGCGCCGCCGGCCCGGGCGGGATGCCCGTGATGATCACCCTTGTCCCCGGTGCGGTGCGCTGCCACCATGGCCCACATGCCGACGCGGGACATCGACGACCTGCTCTTCATCGCCGCGGACCCTTACGCGAGGCGGCGCGGTGACGCCCTGATGGCGCTCGCCCACGTGGACGACCCTCGGGTCGAGGCCGTGGTGCTCAGCGCGCTGTCCGACCCGATGCTGGACAGCGGCGCGCTGAACGGCGCCGTGCTCGCCGCCGGCGAGCAGCGGCTCACCCGCGCCTGGGCTCTGGTGGAGCGGGTCCTGCGCAGCGAGAACCCGATCGACCGGACGGTCGCCATGGTGGCCCTCGCGGCGATCGCACCCGACCGTGCGCTGCCCCACGCCCGCCGGCTCCTGTCCACCGACAAGGACCCGACGGTGCGTGCCAAGGGTGCGCAGTGCCTGTCCGTCGCGACGGACGCCGGCACGATCGACCTGCTGATCCGTGCGCTCGACGACCCGGCCACGGAGGTGCGGCAGGCCGCGGCCCGCTCGCTGGGGGAGATCGGCGACGTGCGCGCGTACGCGCCGCTGCTCAAGAAGGGCGGCGTGCTGGCGCGGGTCCGCGGCCTCTTCAGCAGCGATACCGCCTTCATCGGCGTGGTGCGCGACGCGATGCGGGCGATCGAGGAGAAGCATCCCGAGCTGCGCGGCTGAGCGGGGTGCGGGGCGCCGGCGTCAGTGGCCGACCGTAGGCTTCCCGGCATGTCTGAGCTGTCGTTGCAGGTGCTGCCCGACCGGTTCGTCCTGGAGCACCAGGCCGGTGCGGTCTTTCCCGAGGACGACGAGTGGGTCGCGCTCGTGCGCGCGCCGGAGGGGCTGACGGTGCTGCGGCACGCCTCCCCCTTCGCGCCCGACGGCGAACGCTGGGCCGGCCTCTACGGTGACCCACGACGGGCGCGCGTGGCGGGGGTGCTCGCGTCGGTCGTCGGGCCGCTCGCGGAGGCGGGGATCGAGGCGCTCGTGTCGTCGACGTTCCACGCCGACCTCGTCCTGGTCCCGGAGGACCGGCTGGAGGCGGCGGTCGACGTCCTGCGGGAGGCGGGCCACCCGGTGGACGCCAAGGCCGTCGGCGGCTCGCGGCGCTAGCGGGCGGCAGGGCTCACCACGACCAGCCGCGCGAGCTGAGCTCGAGCTCCTCGCGCAGCCGCTCCTCGGCGGCGGCCCGCTCGTCGGCACGCAGGGGCGCCGCCCGCGTGGGCAGGCCGGCGAGACGGCAGGCCTCGCGCAGCAGGGCGTCGTACGCGCCCTGCGCCGCGAACCAGTGGTGCGCCCGCGCATAGACGCCGGGGTCTTCCTCGACGCGGCGCAGCTCGGCGGCCAGCTCGCCGAGCCGCACCTGGAGGCGCAGCGTGACCAGCGGGTCGGGCACCGGCTCGTGCCGGGCCGGGAAGAAGCTCCAGGTCATGTGCTCACCGCCGCGTCGTCGTCGGCAGAAGGAGGTCGGTTCCAGCCTAGGCGGGCGACGCCGTGAAAGCCATGGCCACGCCGCCTGCGAGGCTCCACCTCCGGCGGGGCAGGCTCACGGCCGGCGCGCACCCGGGAAGCCGGTCCAGCGCAGCCCGGCGGGCAGGTGGCTCATGTCGTTGAACGTCACGACGCCGGGTGGCAGCCCGGGGCGCAGCTCGATCACCGTCAGCGCCGTGTTGCCGCTGTCCAGCCCGAGCCAGCGGGCGGGCGGCGCGCCGAGGGCGTGCCGCACCATCCAGGCGACCTGGAAGCCGTGCGTGATCAGCACCTCGTGCGTGTCCTGGTCCGGGGCCGGCACGTCGAGGAAGCGGGCGACCAGCCGCTCGGCGGTGCGGTGCCCGGCCTCCGCCTCAGCGGCGTCGTACCCGTCGAAGAACCCGGCCCACGGCCCCGGCACCTCGTCCGGGCCGGGGACGTAGGGCACGTGGTCCACGAGCTCGGCCGCCACCGTCACCGGCGTGCCCGGCGGCAGGTGGCGGGCGACCTCCCGTGCGCTGGCCGCGGCGCGAGGGAACGGCGAGTGCCGCACCACGTCCACACGGACGGCGGCGAGGCGCTCGCCCAGCAGCCCGGCCTGCCGCCGTCCGACGTCGGTCAGCTCGCCGAACGCGTCGGCCTCACCGTGGCGGGCGACATACAGGTGGCGGGTTCCCATGAGGGTCCTCTCAGGTGCGGGTGACGGTGCCGGCGGCGCCGTCGACGCTCACCCGGTCGCCGTCGCGCAGGGTCGTGGTGACGTCGGCGACGCCCAGGACGGCCGGGATGCGGAGCTCCCGGGCGACGATCGCCGCGTGCGACAGCACGCCGCCGGCCTGGGTGACGACCGCTGCGGCGATGCGCAGCAGCGGGGTCCAGGCGGGATCGGTGAAGGGGCACACCAGGACGTCCCCCGGGCGCACGCGGGAGAAGTCGGCGGGCTCGCGGACCACCCGCACGGTGCCGGTCGCGACCCCGGAGCTGCCGGGCGTCCCGGTGAGGGCGCCGGGCGGGGTGGCACGGGCGTCGTCGGGCGTCGGGAGAGCCGCCGTGACCGGGCGGGCCTGCAGGACCCAGGCGCGCCCGCCCGCGACAGCCCACTCGACGTCCTGCGGACCGCCCACCACCTCCGCGACCCGCCGGCCGAGGCGGGCGAGGCCGGCGGCCGTCGCGTCGTCGAGCGCGGGGCGCTCGCGGTCGGCGGCGGGGACGGGCTGCGGGCCGTCGCGGTCGACGAGGGTGCGCTTGTCGGCGACGACGCTCGTGACGGACCCGTCGGGGGCGACCTGGTAGGTGTCGGGGGACACGGTTCCGCCGACCACGCTGGGGCCCAGGCCCCAGGACGCCTCGATCACGGTGGGCTCGCCGTGCGCCGAGGGGGTGAAGAGGACACCTGCGGCGTCGGCGTCGATCAGCGGCTGGACCAGGACCGCCATCGCTGGGCTGCCCGTCCCGCGGTACGCCGTCGCGCGGTACGCCGTCCCGCGGTACGCCGTCGCGCGGTCGGAGCGGAGCGACGCCCAGCAGGACCGGACCGCGCGGGCGACCTGGTCCGGGCCGTCGGCTCCCAGGACCGTCTCGTACTGACCGGCCGCGGACCCGCCCGCGGTGTCCTCGTCGGACGCTGACGACCGCACCGCGACCGGGACGTCGCCGAGGTCGCGGAGCCCTCGGGCGAGGGCGTCCTGGAGCCCGCGGGGAAGCGGAGCACCCGGGCTGCCGCCGGCCTCCCGGTGCACGGCGAACGGGACCACGAACCCGTCGGGGACCGGCAGGCCAGCCCGCAGCAGGGTGCCGAGCGTGGCCGCCTTGCCGCCACAGGTCCCGGCCGTGGCGTCGGAAAGCCCGACGAGCATGGTCCGCCCTTCAACACGATATTGACAACAATGTGTTGATTCTGCAGGGTCGTACCCATGGCACGCAAGCACGACGACACCGCGACCGCCGACCAGGCCCGGGCGGCCCGCGAGCAGGAGGCGCAGCGACACCTCGTGGGTCTCGGCGCGGGCCGCCTGGCGGCGCGGCCCTGGCGGCCCAGCCCCGTCCCGCCGTCGGCCGTGGACCTGGCGCACTACGCGCTGTGGCGCTCCGCGGAGCTCGACCCGGAGGACCTGCTCAGCGCCCTCGCGCTGCTTCCTGCGGCGCGCGCGGAGGTCGACGGGCTCGAGGCGGGGCTGCTGTTCACCGCCCGCGCCGCGGGCCTCACCTGGGCGCGGATCGCCGACGCGATGGGGTACGGCTCGCCGCAGGCCTGCCAGCAACGCTACGACCGGCTCACGAGCCGCACGGGGAGCGGCTCGTGATCCTCGTCCTGCACGCGGTGCGGATCCTCGGGTTCGCCGACACGGTGACGGTGGCCCGACGGTTCGGCCTCGACCCGGACGAGACGGCGTCCCTGCTGCTCGACGACGAGGCGCGGGGCTGGGTGACGTACTCCGCGTTCGGCGGGGTCGGCGGCTGGTCGCTGACAGGGGCCGGGCGGGCCGAGAACGAGCGAGGCCTCGCGGCGTCGCTGGACTCGGCGGGCGCCCGGCCGGAGGTCGCCGCGGTCTACCGGGAGTTCCTGCCGCTCAACGGCCGCCTCCAGCGGGCGTGCACCGACTGGCAGCTCCGGCCCGGCCCCGGCGACCCGCTCGCCGCGAACGACCACACAGACAGGGCCTGGGACGAGGGCGTCCTCGACGAGCTCACCGCCGTCGGGTCCGCGCTCGCCCCGCTCGCAGACCGGCTCGAGGCGGTCCAGCCGCGCTTCGCCGGATACCGGGACAGGTATGACGCCGCCCTCCGGCGGGCGCGGGCCGGAGAGGCCGGCTGGGTCGACCGGACCGACGTGGACTCCTGCCACCGCGTCTGGTTCGAGCTCCACGAGGACCTGGTCGCGACGCTCGGGATCGACCGTGGTGCGGAGGTCAGCCCGTGAAGGGGTTGTCCTTGACGGTCGACAGGTCCGACTCGAGGCGGTGGTCGCCGCCGTCGCCGTCGGCGTCGACCTCCTCCAGGAGGATGAGGACGTTCCGGATCCGGCGCTCCGTCGTGATCCGGATGCTGTCCGAGACGTAGGCCGTGCCGCAGCCGTTGGTGTCCGCATTGACCCGGCGGGTCGAGCCGCCGTCGCTCATGAAGGTGATGACGGCGTACAGGTAGGCCCCCTCGCCGTCGCCGGGGCACGCGTCACGCACGCGTGACGACACCGTGAAGCTCGTCGCGCTGTGGAACGTGACCGACCCGTCGGCGTACGCCGTGCCGTCGGTCGACGAGTGGACGGGCAGCGTGTTGAGGTTGAACCCCTGGGCGGCGCTCGCGGGCGCCGCCGACCCGATGGTGAATGCGAGCGCGGCCGTCGCGGCGGTGAGGGTCCCTGCGAGGCCCTTGCGTACCTGTGTCATCTCTCTCCCCTGGGTGTGCGGAGCCGCGCTGGGCGCCGGCGACGGCCGGTGCGGGGGACCTTGCTCTTGGTGACGCCGTACTTCCGGACGCCGTGGGAAGGACCCGTGTGCCTCTGGCTGTGTCACTCCTGGTCGACAATGTCACGCAGGGTGACCATCCGTACTCACGACATGTTCCTCAGCGGCCGGGCCTCCTGGTCGCACCGTCCCTGCCGGACCTGCAGGGGCGATCCGACGGGAGCCCCGGCGGAGGTACAGCTCGGCGACCACCAGGTTGGGCACCCAGGCGAGAAACGTGACGAGCGCGTAGGCCCGCTCGAAGGCGACGTCGCCCGGCACGCCGAGCGCGTCCTGGCCGCCCAGGAGAAGCAGGAGCCACAGCCGCAGCATCACCCCGCCGTAGGTCAGGGCGAAGCCCCGCACCATCCACCGCCGGTGCGCCGCGACGTCACGACGGCGGATCGCGAGAAGGGCGAGCACCGGGAACGTCACCCACAGCGCGCCGAGCAGACCGAACCCGGCCGTGCCGACCGCGCCGGCCTCGTTGACCGTCGACAGCACCATCCCGGACAGGCCGCCCACGACCATGGCCGCGATCACCACCCGCCCCACGGCGCGGTGCAGGCGCGGCGACCGGGCCCGTACCCGGGCGGCGAGCTGCAGCGGCGACAGGGCGAGCGCGATCCCGCCGGCCACCACATGGACGTAGAACGCCGCCTGGATCATGGGCGGGCGGGCGACATAGTTCGACGCGAGGCCGGCGTCCGAGCTCCCGGCGAGCGAGGACAGAGAGCTGGTGAGGTACGGGAGCGGCGCGAAGACCGCGATCACGACCGAGGTCAGCGCGAACCAGGCGAACCACGCCCGAGCCGGACGAGTGGACCGGACGCGTGCGACGTCAGCAGACATGGGTACTCCCAGGGAGAGCGGATGATGCGTCAGACGCTAGAAGCCCGCCCAGGTCGACCGCGCCCTCCACACGGGTCGGCCCCGTACCCGCATCCGGGGGAGCGTGACTACCCCGGATGGGGGAGATTCCGCCGTCGGCCGACGCGGCTCTGGTGGCGACCCACGATCGTGGCGCAGGATGCAGCATGCCCTCCGCGCCCGCCCGGCGGCACCCCACCTGGACCGTCGCCGCGTTCCTGCTCGCCGTGGCGATCATCCTCAGCGGGCTGAGCCCACTCGCTCCCGACGACACCTCGTACCGGGAGACCGATGCCCGTGCGATCACGTTCGTCGCACTGTCGATGCTGTCGCTGGCCGGACTGCGCCGGGCGCCCCTCGCGGTCCTCGCCGTCACGGCGGCAGTCGTGGTGCTCAACACCGCGGCCGGCTACACCGTGGCCGCCGTGCAGTGGCCCGTCTGGATCGCCCTCTACGCGTGCTTCGCCGCACCCCGGCGCGGGCTGCGCGTCCCGGCCCTCGTCGTGACAGGGCTCGGCGTCGCCGGCTACGCACTGTTCTCACGCGACCCCGGCACGACCCAGGACCTGGCGAGCATCACCCTCTGCGTCCTCTTCGCGACGGTCACCGGCGAGGTGGTCCACGCGCGACGCGTCCGGACGGAAGCCGTCGAGGCGCGGCTGAGGAGCGAGCGGCGCGAGCGCGACGCGCAGGCCGAGCGGGCCGTCGAGGCCGAGCGGGCCCGGTGGGCCCGTGACCTGCACGACGCGCTCGGGCACGCCGTCAACGTGATGGTGCTGCAGGCGGGAGTCGCGCGCCGCGTGTTCCACGACAACCCCGTATTCGCGCAGGAGGCGCTCGGGCACGTGGAGACCGTGGGCCGCGAGGCGCTGCAGCGGCTCGACCTGCTCCTCCGAGCCGACCCGGACGCCTCGGACGGCGCCGACGACGACCTCCACCTCCTGGCGGAGCGGGTCCGCGCCACCGGCCGGACGGTCCGGCTCGACCTGCCCAGCATCGACCTGGACCAGGGGACGTCACGGACGCTCAACCTCATCGTCCAGGAGGCCCTGACGAACGCGCTCAAGCACGCCACCGGACCCATCCACGTCACGGCCGCGGAGGCCGAGGGGTGGATCGTCGCCGAGGTGCGCAGCACCGGCACCCGGCCCACCCCACCAGAACACGTACCCGGGCACGGGCTGGCGAACATGCGGGAGCGCGCCCGCCTCGAGGGCGGCACCCTCGAGGCCGGCCCCGACGACGACGGCTTCCGCGTGCGGGCCACGCTGCCCCTGAGGAAGCCCGCCGAACGGACCGCCCCGTGACCACCGTGCTCCTCGTCGACGACGACGCCCTCGTCCGCGGCGGCCTGCGCGTGCTCGTCGACGCCGAGCCCGACCTCACCGTCGTCGGAGAGGCCACCGACGGGGTAGCCGGCGTCGACCTCGCCCGCCGCCTGCGGCCCGACGTCGTCCTCATGGACATCCGCATGCCCGCCCGGGACGGCATCTCCGCCACCCGGGAGATCGTCTCCTGGCCCGCGCCGCGCCCGTCCGTGCTCGTCCTCACCACCTTCGACCTCGACGACGTGGTCGACGACGCCATCGGCGCCGGCGCCGACGGCTTCCTCCTCAAACGAGCCACCCCCGACGAGCTCGTCGCCGGCATCCGCACCGTCGCCGCAGGCGACGCGCTGCTCTCGCCGGCCGTCACCCGGCGTCTCTTCCGGCTCCACGCCCGCCGGCGGCCCGCCGCCCCCGGCATTACCCTCACCGGCCGCGAGGCCGACGTGCTGCGGGCGCTCGCGGCGGGCCGGACCACCACCGAGATGGCGGCGGCCATGTTCATCTCCGCGGAGACGGTCCGCACGCACGTCAAGCACCTTCTGGCCAAGCTCGACGTCCGGGACCGCACCCAGGCGGTGGTCTGGGCCTACCGCAGCGGCTTCATGGATCGTGCCCCCGAGGAGGGCGCCGTCCGGGACGGCTGACGGTCAGACGGGCAGAGGGATCGCCGTGAACACGCCCTCAGGGTCGTAGCGCCGCTTCGCCGCGACGAGCCTCGTGGCGTTGCCGCCGTAGGCGTGAGCGATCTGGTCGGCGTCGTCGGGCCCGAGCACGTTGGGATAGCTCCACGGGAGGGCGTGCGCGCCCAAGGCCTCCGACGTGCGGTCCGCCCAGGCCGTGTGGGGTGCGGCCGCCTCGGACGGCTCCCATGACGCGACGATCTCGATCATGTGGTGCGGCTGCCGCAGCCCGAACGCGGTGGCGTCCGCCGCCACCCGGGCCGCCGCCCCGTGGAAGTGGTGGACGACGATGCCGGAGGTGGGCGAGGTGCGGTTCGCGCCCACCTCGGTCAGCACCGCGATCACGTCGTCGGTGAGCGTCGCCAGCGTCCGCGTGCGTCCCGTGCAGTGGCGGCCGTTGGTGATGTGCGGGTCGTACAGGCCCAGCATCGCCTGGTAGCTCATCGGTGCGAGCTGTGACATCACCGGGGTGCCGAGCCGGCGCACCCGCTCGGCCCACTGCGCGCCGTCGGCCGGGTCACCGCACCACACCGGTGACACGAGGACCAGCGGCGAGCCGTCGGGACCGCTGAGCACGCCGGTCTGCACCGTGAGCTCGTCGGGCGCGTCGGCCACGAGCTCCGCGTAGCCGCGCCAGACGTCCGCCGCCTGGTCCCAAGGGAAGAACACGAACCCCGCGAGGACCGTCGAGACCTCGTGCAGCCGCACCGTCAGCGACGTGACGACCCCGAAGTTCCCGCCGCCGCCACGCAACGCCCAGTAGAGCTCGGGCTCGTGGTCCGCGTCCGCGGTGACGAGACGCCCGTCGGCCAGCACGACGTCGGCCCCCAGCACACTGTCGAGGGCGAGCCCGGCGACCCCGCCGAGCGGCCCGTACCCGCCGCCAAGGGTGAGCCCGGCGAACCCGACGGCGCCGACCGTGCCGGTCGCGGCCGCAAGGCCGTGCGGTGCCGTGGCGGCGATGACGTCACCGATCGACGCGCCACCGGAGACGACGGCGACCCGCTCGTCCGCGTCGACGGTAACGCCGCGCATCGCCGAGAGGTCGATCGTCAGCCCGCCGTCGCTCAGCGAGCGGCCCGCCCAGTCGTGCCCGCCACCGCGTACCGACAGCGGCAGTCCGTGCCCGACGGCGACCCGGACCGCCGCCTGCACGTCGGCCGCCGTCTCCGGCCGGACCACCACCGCCGGCCGGTGCGCGACCGCGCCGTTCCAGATGGCCACGGTGTCGTCGTAGCCGGGGGAACCGGGCACCAGAACATGTTCCGCACCCAGGTGCTCGGTGAGGTCCCGCGTCGCGTCCGTGGCGTTGTCCGTCGTCATTGCGGTCTCCTGGGGTCGTCTCGCGCGGCGCTGGGGTCCTTGGCATCGTGCACCTGAAGGCGCCCCGGCACCCTGGGGCACGCCTGGCGATGTGACGACTTCACCCATCTGAAAAAGAGTGTGCCAAGCGGCGAATCGTGCCTGCGCCCTCAGCCGGCCGGCCTCCCCGCTCAGGGCTGCGCCGGCGACTCCGTCGCGTTCAGGCTCCAGCGGATCCCGCTCACGGCGACCCGGCCGGCGAGGTGAGCCGCGGCGCCGTCGGGCCACCGCTGCAGACCGAGCTCGGTGCGCACCCAGGCGGGCAGGGTGGCGACCGCGCCCGCGGCGAGGAGCGCGTACGGGGCGCGCACCGGACCGGGGAGCGGCGGCTCCCGCAGCAGGAAGCGGGCGGTGTCGAGCGCCTCGGGCGTGGGCAGCAGCTCGGGCCGGTACGCGTCCAGGCACGCGGCGAGCTCGTCGACCGTGCGAGGCACGTCGCGGGCGCCGAGCGCGGAGGCCACCTGGCCGATCTGCGCCACGTACTCGTCGGCCTGGGCAGGAGTCAGGCGCGTGGCGCCGAAGTGCTGGTGGGCGGTGAGGAACGAGTCGGCCTCCGCGGCGTGCACCCAGGTCAGCAGGTGCGGGTCGCTCGCGCGGTACGGGGTCCCGTCGGGCGTCTTGCCGCGGATGCGCTCGTGCACGGCGCGGACACGGTCGACGGCGGCCTGGGCGTCGTCGGCCGTCGCGAAGACCGTCTCCGCGAGGAACGTCGCGGTGCGCTCGAGGCGGCCCCACGGGTCGCTGCGGTAGCCCGAGTGCCCGGCCACGCCTGCCATGGCCAGCGGGTGCAGCGACTGGAGGAGCAGCGCCCGCAGCCCGCCCGCGAACGTCGCGGCGTCCGCGTGGACGATCCGCACCGCGCTCCCGCGCGGGAACCAGCGCGGGCCGGGGGTGAGGTGGATCCGGTCGCGGCTGGCGTAGCCGTCGGGTCCCGCCACCCGCAGGAAGATCGCCTCGCCCACCCGCGCACGGGCCTGCTGGACCGGGTTCGTCGCGACGGACATGGCGCCAGTATGGCGCGAGGTCCGACGGCGGGTCGACGTGCGGCCGGTAGGGGCTGATGGGGGCTGGTGGGCCGTGCGGCCGCTGCGGCGTCGCTGTTGACGCTGAGGGGCGGGGCAACATGAGGTGTTCTCCGTCTGTCACTCCGCGTAGACATTGTCACCAGGAGTGACATCGCTAGCGGGACAGGTGTCCACCACTCCTGATCGGGCGAGCCTCAGCCGCCGGAGACGAGCTCGGCCGAGCGGTCCCAGAGCTGCCGCGCGAGGTCCGCGTCGTGGGCCTGGGGGTGCATCCGCCGGGCCGGCCGGCGCTTCTCGTAGTACGTGCCCGACTGCCACGCGGTGCCGGGCTCCGTCTCCGCCAGCCACACGAGCTGGCCTGCGCCCTTCTCCGGCGTGACCATGAAGGCCCGGCCGAGCCGGCTGGTGTAGACGCGCTTCATGAAGCTGTGGCTGTCGGCGGCGAACGCCGACGCCACGACGCCCGGGTGGAACGCCGCCGAGGACAGGCCCTCCGCGTGGAAGCGGCGGTGCAGCTCCGAGGTGAACAGGATGTTGGCCAGCTTCGACGTGCCGTAGGCGATCTCGGGCCGGAAGTCCCGGTCGTGGTTCAGGTCGTCCAGGTCGATCCGCCCGCCGATCAGCCGAGCCCCCACGCTCGACGTCTGGATCACCGAGGCCCGGCTCTCCACCAGCCGGTCCATCAGCAGCGTCGTGAGCAGGAACGGCGCCAGGTGGTTGACCTGGAGGGTGGTCTCGAAGCCGTCGGGCGTCCGGGCGCGGTCGCCGAACATCCCGCCCGCGTTGTTCGCCAGCACGTCGATGCGGGGGTAGGCGGTGAGGAGGTCCTTGGCGAGGGCGCGGACCTCGTCGAGCCGCGTGAAGTCGGCGACGTGGTGGTCCGCACCGGTCTCCGCGGCCACGCGTTCGGTCTTCTCGCGCGAGCGCCCGACGACGACGACGCGGTGGCCGTCGGCCGCGAGCCGCCGGGCCGCGGCAGCGCCGATCCCGTCGCTGGCACCGGTGATGACGACGGTCTTCTGGGCGTTCGTGCTGGTCATGGGGCACATCATGCCGTGTGCTGTGCGGCCGGCTCGCCTGGTCGGCAGTCCCGCCCCAGCGGCTCGGCGAGCGGTGAAAACCGAGGTCAGCCCGCATCTCGCCCTGCGGACCCCGGTCTTCCCGGGATATGGTCGAGATCTCGACAAGAAGGAGTGCCCGTTGGGCCAAGGCGATGGCCTCCCGACCCCGCTGCCCGCCGCGGTCGGAGGCGTAGCGGCCGCCGTCCAGGCCGCCCAGATCGGCATCTTCGAGTGGGACCTGGCCACGGGTGAGCTGTACTGGGACCGGCGGGCGCTGGAGCTGTTCGGGTACGACGACGGCTCGTTCGACCACACCATCGACAGCCTCTTCCGCCGGCTGCACCCCGACGACGTGGCTCGTGTCGGTGAGGCGCTGCAGCGCGCGCAGGACACGTGCGGCGAGTACGAGGCCGAGGCTCGGGTCTGCCTCCCGGACGGGACCACTCGCTGGATCATCGGCCGCGGTCGTGCAGTCCCGGACGAGGACGGCAGGGCGGTGCGGCTCGTCGGCGCTGCCTTCGACGCCACCGCGGCGCGGGACGGCGAGGTGCACGTCCAGCGAGTCCTGGAGTCCATGCCCTCGGCCTTCTTCTTCGTGGACCGCCGGTGGCGGTTCACCTATGTGAACGCGGAGGCGGAACGCGTCCTCTCCCACCCGCGCGAGAAGCTCCTCGGCGGCGACCTGTGGGAGCTGTTCCCGGCCGCCGTCGGCTCGGAGTTCGAGCGGCACTACCGCCACGCGATGGCCACGGGGGAGCAGACCCGGTTCGAGGCGCACTACCCGGCGCCTCTCGACCGGTGGTACGAGGTACGGGTGTGGCCCAGCCCTGACGGCCTGTCGGTGTACTTCCTCGACATCACCGCGCACTACGAGGCCGAGGAACGGGCGGCGCGGGCCGCGCAGCGCGCCGACCTGGAGGCGCGGGTGAGCGCCGAGCTCGCCGAGACGTTCGATGTCGAGCTGGCTGTGGCCCGCCTCGCTCAGATCGTCGTGCCGACCCTGGCCGACTGGTGCGTGGTGAGCATCGTGGAGGCCGACGACGGCACAGGGGCCGTCCGGCGGCTGCGCGACATCGCGCCCTGGCTGGCAGACGTGCAGCCGGAGCGGCGGCTGCGCGACATCGGCTGGTGGCACGTCGACGAGGACGCTCGTCCGCTCGTCCAGCGGTACGCGACGGTCCGGCTCTCGAGCCTCAAGGACGACTCGTTCCTCCGGCGGGCGCTGGCCTCGCGCACGGCCGTCCCGGTCCACGGCCCGGACACGACCCGCCGGATCCAGTCCGTGCTGAACCCGGGGGAGGCGCGCGACCTGCTCAGCCTGCTCGCCCCCATGTCGGCCGCGGCGCTGCCCATGCGGGCGCGGGGCCGGACGGTGGGCGCCCTGAGCCTGTTCCGCGGGTCGGGCCGGGACAAGCTCACGGCCGAGGACCTCGCCCTGGCCGAGGACGTGGCCACCCGTGCCGCGCTCGCTCTCGACAATGCCCGCCTCTACCGCCAGCAGCGGCACCTCGCCGAGGGCTTCCAGCGGTCGCTGCTCACTCCTCCGCTCCCGACGGACCAGGTCGAGGTCGCGGTGCGATACCAGCCCGCGGCGCAGGCAGCCGAGGTCGGGGGCGACTGGTACGACGTGTTCCACCAGCCCGGGGGCGGCACGGTCGCCGTCATCGGTGACGTGACCGGGCACGACGTCGTAGCCGCCGCGACCATGAGCCACATCCGCACCGCCCTGCGCAGCATCGCCGTGACCACCTGCGCAGGCCCGGCTCAGCTGCTGCAGCAGGTGGACCGCGCCCAGCGGACTCTGGAGTCGAGCGCCCTCGCCACCGTCGTGGTCGCCCGCCTGGAGCAGGCCGACGACCACGGCGGTGTGCGACTGCGCTGGTCGAGCGCCGGGCACCTGCCACCCATGGTCATCGGGGCGGACCGCTCGGTGGCGCCGCTGGCCACCGGACCGTCCGACGTCATGCTCGGCGTCCGGCCCGACGTGGACCGCGTCGAGACGGTGAGGATGCTCGAGCGCGGTACGACCGTGGTGCTCTACACCGACGGGCTGCTCGAGCGGCGCGGCGAGCACCTGCGCGACGGCATCGCTCGGCTCGAGCAGACCCTGGCGGAGCTCGCGCCGCTCGGCCTCGAAGAGCTGTGCGACGAGGTCCTGCGCCGCATGCTCCCCGACCGGCCCGGCGACGACGTGGCGCTGGTCGCGATCCGCCTGCGTCCGTGAGGTCTGAGTCTGCCCGGTCCCCGATGTTCATGATGATGTCCCGGGGCATTCATCGTTTCGTCGCCGGACCGCTCCAGGGTGAGCCAGGCGCCGCACACCTGCGCGGCACGACGGGGTGCAGACCCCGGCGAGGCACTCACCAGACGAGGTAGTGGCATGAGATCGATGGTCCTGGGGCACCGGCGCGCGGCGTCGGTGGTCGTGGCCCTGGTCGCGACGACCGTCCTGTCAGCGGTACCGACCGCGGCGCACGCCGACGGGCTCACGCTCGTCGACACCGTCGAGGAGGTGGGTCCGGGCATCAGCCTGCGCCACCTCAAGGCGGTCGACCAGGGCGGCTGGTACGACGCGCGGTTCCTGACGGTGGACCTGTCCGAAGGGGCGGTCAGCACGGACCTCCTCACGGCCGGGCCGGTCGCCTCGGCCGGCCCGCTCACCGAGGCTGCGAACCGTGCGGGCGCGGTGGCCGGCGTGAACGGTGAGTTCTTCGACATCGGCAACAGCAACGCCGCGCTCGGCGGTGAGATCCAGAGCGGCGAGCTGCTCAAGACGGCGGACGTCGGCGGGCGCCAGCATGTCGGCGTCAGCAAGGACGGCATCGCCCAGCTCGCCGACCTGACGGTGGACGCGAACGCGACGTTCTCCGGCACCGACCACAAGGTGCTGACGATCAACGCCGCGAACGGCGGTGGCGTGCCCGCGAACGGGCTCGTCGCCTACACCTCCGCGTGGGGCGAGTACAGCCGGAACCGCGGGTTCACGGGGGTCGCGACGGACACGCTCGCCGAGGTCCTGGTGCAGGACGGGGTCGTTGCCACGGTCGCGCCGGCTGGTCCCGCGGGTGCCGGGCCGATCCCCGAGGGCGCCTTCTGGCTGGTCGGCCGGGACACGGCGGCGGACGCCCTGCGCGCCCTGGTCCCTGGCGACCCGGTCACGCTCGGCTACGAGCTTGCCGACGAGGCGGCCCGCGACCTGCAGTTCGCGCTCGGTAACGGCGGCACGATCGTCCGCGACGGCAAGGTCGTCGAGGGGCTGGACCGTTCGGTCGCTCCGCGCACCGCGCTCGGGTTCAAGGACGGCGGCCGCACCCTCGTCCTGGCGACCTGGGACGGCCCGGGCGGTACGGGCAAGGGCGGCGTGGGCATCGACAAGGAGGCACGCGACCTGGTCGCGCTCGGCATCGAGACGGCGGTGAACCTCGACGGCGGCGGTTCGACGACGATGGTCGCCCGCGAGCTCGGCGAGGACGAGGCCGTCCTGCGCAACGTGCCGTCCGACGGCCACGAGCGCAACGACCCCAACGGCGTCGGCGTCTTCGTCGCGCCGGGCGACGGCCGGCTCCACAACCTGCTGGTCAGGCCCGCCGCGGGCACCGCGTCCGCCGACGGCGACGTGAAGGTCTTCCCCGGCCTGCACCGCACGCTCGTCGCGCGCGGGACCGACGACCACCTCACCCCGGTGACGGTCGACCCGGCGAGCGTGCGCTGGCACGCACCGCGCGCCACGATCGAGGACGGCCGCCTGGCGGCCCCAGAGAGCACTCGACACGAATCGATCACCGTCACCGCCCAGGTGGGCGGCGAGCGTGCCACGCAGGACGTCGAGGTGCTCGGCCCGGTGGACGCCGTCGAGCTGTCGACCGACCGCCTGTCCATCGCCGACGCGCGGCCCGAGGCCGCCGTCACGGTGCGGGTCACCGGCCGGGACGCACAGGGCTACACGGCGCCCATCGAGCCCGGCGACCTGGACCTCGACTACGACCGTTCGGTCGTCGACATCCAGCCGGCCGACGGGGCGCTGCGCATCACCCCGCTCAAGGCCGCGGGCACGGTCCTGACCGTGACGGTGGGCGGGCGCACCGACACGCTCCCGATCACGGTGGGCGTGCAGAACGTGACCGTCTACGACTTCGACGACGACGTGCTCGCGCGCTGGCGCAACAACAGCACGAGGGCGACGACCTTCTCGGCCGACCCCGACGGCCTGCGGGTGGACTTCGACGCCATGCGGAACGTCGGCATCGCGACGACGTCGGCCGCGGTGCGGGTCCCGGTCGAGGGCCAGCCGCTGCGCGTGCGCGTGCGGATCCGCTCGAGCATCGCGGTGCCCAGCGGCCTGACGTACCTGGGCTACTACGACGCCACGGGCAAGAGCTCCGGCGTGTACGGGACGGCGCTCGTGCCGAGCCCGGACTGGCAGTACGCGACGTTCACGATGCCGGCCGGGGCGTCCTTCCCGATCACGATCTCGAGCTTCCAGGGGATCAACACGGCCGTCGCGCAGCAGAAGGCGGGCACGTTCGTGATCGACCGGATCGAGGCCGACGTGCCGACGTCCATCGAGCTCCCCGAGGTGCCCGAGCTGCGTGCCGACCCGCTGGTCTCGGCCGACGGCCGGGTCCCCGAGGGCCGCGACGCCTGGCAGTTCGCCACGCTGTCCGACGTCCAGTTCACGGCCGACAGCCCCGAGCTGACGAAGGTGGCCACCGCGGCGATCGAGCGGATCAAGGCGACCGAGCCCGACCTGCTCGTCCTCAACGGCGACATCACCGACCGCGGCCTGCCGCAGGACGTCGCCCTGGCGCACCAGGTCCTGACCGACGCCGGGTGCGACCTGATCCCCGTGGGTGCCGAGCCGCCCGCGGAGAGCACTCCGGACCCGGCGACCGGGACCATCCCTTGCTATTACGTGCCCGGCAACCACGAGTCGTACGGGCTGAACAACGTGCAGGCCGACCTCACGCCCTGGATCGCCCGGTTCGGGCAGCCGTACCGCACGTTCGACCACAAGGGCACGCGGTTCATCCTGCTCGCCAGCGCCCTCGGGACGCTGCGCGGCACGGCGTGGGACCAGCTCCCCATGCTGCAGCAGGCGCTGGCCGACGCCGAGCAGGACGAGTCGGTGGACAACGTCATGGTGTTCGCCCACCACCCGGTGGACGACCCGGACCCGGCGGGCTCGTCGCAGCTCGGTGACCGCGACGAGGTCGCGCTGGTCGAGCAGCTGCTCACCGGGTTCCGTGACGCGTCGGGCAAGGGCGCGGCGATGGTCGGCTCCCACGCCCAGGTCGCGAACGTCCAGCGCGTCGAGGGCGTGCCGTTCGTGGTGCTCCCGTCGTCGGGCAAGAGCCCGTACGGCACGCCGGACCGCGGCGGCTTCACCGGCTGGGTCGACTGGACCGTCGACCCGCACCAGGACGCCGAGGGGCAGTGGCTCACGGCCGACGTCCGCGCGTTCGCGCAGTCGGTCACGCTCAGCGCACCGGAGACGGTCGAGGTCGGTGCGACCGCGTCGATCAGCGGCAGCATCGTCCAGCCGTCCGGGGTTGCCGAGGGCAGCCGCGTGGTGCCGCTGCGTTACCCGATGTCGGTCCACTGGGCCGGCTCGTCGAACCTCGCGATCGGTAGCGGGCAGGCCGTGATCGAGGCGGCGAAGCGCTCCCGGAAGGTCGCGGTCCTCGACCCCCAGACGCGGACTCTCACCGCGCTGCGGCAGGGCACCGTCACGCTCTCTGTCACGAACGACTCGATGCGCGAGTTCACCGGTGCGGAGTCGCTCGCCCCGGTGACGACGTCGGAGACGATCGAGGTGGTGCCCTCCACGAGCGGTCCCGTCCTGTCGGCCGAGACGCCCGTGTTCACGACGCAGCCGGCCGGCACCGAGGGTCAGGTGCAGGACGTCCGGGTGACCAACACCGGCACCGAGCCGCTCCGCATCCGTTCCGCGCACGTGGAGCAGCAGGGGCAGCGCGTCTTCACCGTCGACGGGGACGCCTGCTCCGGCCGCACCCTCGCCCCGGGGGAGACCTGCGTGGTCTCGGTCCGGTTCGGCCCCACCCGGCCCGACGTGACGTCCACGGCCACGCTGGTCTTCCAGGCGAACACGGAACAGCGCCGCGAGACGGTCCCGCTGAGCGGCACCAGCAAGGCCCTCGAGTGGGGCTGGGACGACGACGGCCCGGCGCACCACCCGGGACCGGGCGACGACGGCCCGGGTCACGGCGGCCACGAGTGGTCGCCCTGGGACTGACCGCACCCGTTCGGTAGTACCTCTCGCCCCGGGGATCGACGTGATCCCCGGGGCGAGAGGCGTCTCTGCGGTCGCCGCCGCGCCGGTACGGTGTGCGCTCATGACCACGACGCAGCGTCCGCTGGTGTTCCTCGATGTGGACGGGACGATCCTGCCGCTCGGCGGAACGTCGATGTCCGAGGTGATCGACGGGTGGGACGAGTGGCGTGACCGGTCGAACCCGCTGATCGGCCGGATCCCGCCGACGCTGGGGTTCCAGCTCCGGGCCCTGGGTTGCGACCTGGTGTGGGCTACCGCGTGGGGGCAGGAAGCGAACGATGTCCTGTCACCGTTCCTCGGCTTCCCGCGCCTGCCGGTGCTCGGCTTCGACGACGCCCAGGACGCCGAACCGGCGCCGGCGGGCTTGCACTGGAAGACGACGGCGCTGGTCCGGATGGCGGCAGGCCGCCCCTTCGTCTGGCTCGACGACGAGATCGGCGAGGTCGACCGGCAATGGGTCGAGGCTGCCCACACGGGACCGGCCCTGCTGCGCCGGCTCGACCGGCGCTTCGGCCTGCTGGAACCCGACGTCGACGAGGTCCGCGCATGGCTGCGCGATGTGTGCGCCCTCCCGAAGCCCTTGGAGGCGCCCGCCCCGCTGCGCGCGATCATGGACGCCTCGTACGACTACGACGACGGCCGCGGTGTCGACTTCGAGCCGTACCAGGACCTGGAAGCCCCGTTCGAGACGGGCTGGTGGTTCCGGTACTACACCGGCAACCCGGATGTCGGCGGTGACGACCTGCGTCCGTTCGGGAGCGACGGGGCGGGGGGGTACGCCGCGGCGTGGATCGTCCGGGACGGCGCCGCCCTTGCCGACCAGCCGGTGGTCTTCCTCGGGTCGGACGGCGACGTCGCGGTCCTGGCCGCGGACGCCTACGACGCGTTGTGGCTGTTTGCCCTCGGCCTTGGTCCGCGCGACGTGCTGGACCGTCGCCGCACCAACGGCCGTCGTCACGCGGATCCCGGTCGCGTCGTCCGGCCGATCCCCGAACTCATGGAGGCGGCCGAGCGCCTTGCGGCCGACAGGCGACGGCCGGCGGAGGAGATCATCGCCGACGCCACCGCGGGGTTGCCCGAGTTCGAAGCGTGGGTCGACGGCCTGTGTCGCTGAGCCGGACAGGCGTCGCCGATGAGGCCGGCCAGCACGGTGGCGACAGCGGTGACCATCGGCGCGGTCACCGCTCGTCCTTGAGGAAGTGGTTGTCGTGGACCTGGTGCAGGCGGTCCAGGTCGTGCTCCTGCGCGGTCGCGAGCTGCGCGAAGTAGTCCTCGCGGCGCACGCCCGGCGTGAGCACCATGAGGATGGTGGCGGGCTCCGCGCGCTCCTTACGGAGCCCGTGCACCGATCCGCTCGCGGAGAACGCCGTGTCGCCGCGGCGCAGGGTGCGCCAGGCGGTGCCGTCGAAGAAGTCGACCTCGCCCTCCTCGACGATGAACGTCTCGCTGAAGGTCGTGTGGAAGTGCGGTGCCGGTCCGCGGCTCGACGGTGCCATCCGCCAGCGATAGAGACTGACGGCCCCGTCCGTGTCGTCCGGGCCGGCGACGACCTCGATGGTTGCCCCGCTGGCGCCGAGCCGGATGGTTCGCGTGCTGTCGTGTGTCATGACGGGAGTCTCGGCGGCGCACACCTGGTGCTGCGCTCGATTCGGCCCTGGCCGAACAGTCTGGTCCGGGCCGAGGGCGCAGCCGACAATGTGGCGATGATCCGCTACAGGCTGGGCGCCGGCGCCGCGGGGGTGCGCTGGGCGATGTCGCCGGTCCACGAGGTGGTCAGCCTCGCCCGGCTCCTGACGGAGCCGCGGCGTCACCCCGTGTTTCACCCGTGGCTGCGCCGCCGGCGGCAGCGGCTGGCGGGCCTGGACCTGTCGGCCCTGACGGTCTTCATGGCCGACGGCGCCTACCGGCCCGACTTCCTCGACCCGTCGCCGAGGTCGAGCGAACCGACCTTCGACGACGGCCTCGCCGCTCTCCTCGCGACCCCGGTCGACCAGGTGCGTGCCGAGCTGGTCGACGCGACGGCGGCCCACGGGGCGGAGGACCGGCGTCGGCTGCTCGACGATCCCGAGCGAGCCCGCGCCGACGCCGCCGCCGCTGTGCGGCGCCTCTGGAAGGCGGCCGTCGAGCCGGAGTGGCCGTCCATGCGTCAGGCGCTCCGGGCCGAGCTGCTGGACCGGGCCGTGCAGGTCGGCCGCGAAGGGCTGCGCGCGGTCGTCCCGCGGCTGCACCCCTCCGTGACCAGCGACGGTGGCACGATCACCGTCGACGCGGCGGTCGACCTCCGCGTCGACTGCCCGGACGGGCTCCTCCTCGTGCCGTCGTTGTTCATCACCGACCGGGTGCAGTGCACCACCGCCGACCACTGGTCTCCCGCGATCTACTACCCCGCTACGGGACGGTACCTGTGGGCGGCGCCCGCCACCCCGAGGTCGCTGGACCGCCTGCTGGGCTCGACCCGGTCCACGATCCTGGCCGCGCTGACCACGCCGCTGCAGACCGCGGTCGTCGCCGGCCTGGTGGGCGTCACGGCCGCGACGGCGAGCGAGCACCTGACGGTCCTGCGGGAGGCCGGCCTGGTCGACAGCAGCCGGGCCGGGCGCACGGTCACGCACGAGCTCACCGCGGCCGGGCGCGCCCTCCTGGACGCGGGCCGGCCGCGGCGGTGATGCTCGGCCGCTCCCGCGGAGCGGTCAGGCGACCGTCGCGTCGATCGTCACGTCGATGTTGCCCCGGGTGGCGTTCGAGTAGGGGCAGACCTGGTGGGCTGCCTCGACCAGGCGGTCGGCGGTCTCCTGGTCGACGCCGGAGAGCTCGACGTGCAGCGCGGCGCTCAGGCCGAACCGGCCACCCTCGAGCGGGTGCAGGCTCACCTCGGCGATCACCGCTGAGTCGCTGATCGACACCTTCTGTGCGGCGGCCACCGCCTTGAGCGCGCTGTGGAAGCACGAGGACCACCCCGCGGCGAACAGCTGCTCCGGGTTCGTGGCGCCGCCGGCGCCGCCCATCTCGGCGGGGATGGCGAGCGTGACGTCGAGGATCCCGTCGTCGGACACCACACGACCGCCCCGCCGGCCCTCGCCGGTGGAGGTTGCGATCGCGGTGTAGAGGCTGTCGGCCATGCGCTGCTCCCAAGGTAGACGAACTAGTACCCCTACCTTAGGAGGCGGCGGTGTCTCGGGGCAAGCATCCGGGACTGCTCAGTTCGACGTGCCGCGGGCCCGCCCGGCGTCGACCACGGCGAAGACCGCGCGCTCCAGGGCCCCGCCCACGCGGGCCGGTTCGTCGAGGTAGCCGGCCACCATCGCGCCGTCGCGCAGCATCATGATCTCGTCGGCGGCCTCCGCGGCCGCGGTCACGCCCATCGCACCGAGCATGTCCGTGAACGTCTCCCTGTACCAGGCGCGGTGCTGGGCGACCGCCTTCCGGACGGGCGCCTCCGGGTCGGCGTACTCGGCGGCCGCGTTGATGAACGCGCACCCGCGGAAACCCGGCCTGCAGCTGACGGCGCCGATCGCGGCGACGAACTGGCGCAGCGCCTCGGCGTCGTCGCCCGCGGACTCGCGCAGGCTCCGGAGCGCGCCGCGCTCCCACTCGGCCTGCCGGTCAAGGTACGCGACGACCAGCGCGTACTTGGTGCGGAAGTGCCGGTAGAACGTCACCTTGGTGATGCCCGCGCGCTCGATGATCTTGTCGGCGCTGACCGCCCGGATGCCCTGCGTGTAGAACAGGTCGGTCGCCGCGTCCAGGATGCGGTCGCGGACCGAGCGGGCCGTCCCGGGGTCGGCAGCGCTCGCCGTCGGCCCGCCCGACAAGGTCGTGCTCATCCCGCCACCCGCTCCCGCGTGTCTTTGCCGATGATCTCTCTTCGCAAGCCTACGCCGGGGCTGGGGGCTGGGGGCTGGGGGCTGGGGGCCGGGGCCGCGGCCGGGGCCGCGGTCAGTCGTCGCGCCGGGGCTTGCCCGAGCGGAGCTGCTTGGTCGCGGACCGCTGCTTCTTCGCGTCCAGCCGCCGCTCCTGCGAGCCTCGCGTCGCCCGCGTGGCGCGGCGGGCCCGCGGGGGAGGAGCGAGTGCTTCGGCCACCAGGCCGACGAGGCGTTTCGCGGCGGCGTCCCGGTTGCGCCGCTGCTCGCGATGCTCGGAGGCGACCACGGTGAGCACGCCCTCGACGAGGCGCTCCCCGAGCCGGCTGACGACGCGCTCGCGCTGCGCGTCGCTCAGCACGGCGGACCGCGCGACGTCCCAGGACAGCTCGACCCGCGAGTCCGTGGTGTTCACGCCCTGGCCGCCCGGCCCGGAGGACCGGGAGAATCGCTCCGTGAGCTCGGCCCGCGGGATGGTCAGCGCGGACGTGACCGGTAGACCGGGGCGGACGGGGGAGGGCATGAGTACATGGTCTCGCGCGGCGGGACGGGCTCGCGACCGACGGCGGTGCGGCGGGGTGGTGACGGCGGGGCGGCGGCGACGCGGGGGTGAACGCGCCAGACTGCTTCCAGGGTCGTCTACGGGCCCGTTCGCGACCGTGGAAGCAGTCTGGCGCGTTCCACAGAGCAGGCCTCGCACTTTGGTGAGCTGGTCCGACGGTTGCCCTGGCGGGTGGTCGTCAGGCCCTCGGCCTGACAGGATCTGGCTGTGTCCCAGGATCGTCCGAACGAACTCACTGCTCGCCAGCGTGCCGAGCTGTGTGCTGAGAGCCTCGCCGGGGTGTCCGTCGGCGATGCTCTGGGCGCACAGTTCTTTGTTCCGACGAACGACCCGGCCGCGTTCCTCGCGGACGGCCTCGTGCCCGACGGTGAGTGGCCGTGGACTGACGACACTGACATGGCATGCACGGTCGTCGCCGAGGTGCTCGCCCACGGCGGGATCGACCAGGACCGGATCGCGCGTGACTTCGCGGAGCGGTGCGACCCCTACCGGGGGTACGGCGCGGGCGCGGTGCAGGTGCTCCACCAGATCCGTGACGGCGTGCCCTGGCGGAAGGCCGCAGTCGCGGCGTTCCCGACCGGTTCCTACGGCAATGGCGCGGCCATGCGCATCGCACCGTTGGGTGCGTTCTACGCCGGGGAGCTCAGCAAGGCAGCGGAGCAGGCGATCCTGGCCTCGGAGGTGACGCACGCGCACCCCGAGGGGATCGCTGGAGCGGTGGTCGTCGCGGTGGCGACGGCGTTCGTCGCGCGGGCGCGCCTCGACGGGGTGACACCCGGTCCGGGCGAGGTGCTGGACGCCGTCGGACCGTATCTGGTGCAGGGAGCCACCTCGAAGGGGATCGCGCAAGCGCGCACCTTGCTCGGAGCGTCCGTTGAGGAAGCAGCGTGGACCCTCGGCAACGGTGCGCGCGTCTCCGCGCAGGACACCGTGCCGTTCTGCCTCTGGGTCGCGGCGACCCGGCTCACGGACTACCCGACGGCTGTTGCAGCGTGCGTCGAGGCCGGCGGAGACGTTGACACGACGGCCGCGATCGTGGGCGGGATCGTGGGCGCGTTCACCGGGGTGGGCGATCGGGACGACGTCGTCGGTGTGCCGCTGCCGTGGCTCTCGCACCGCGAGCCGCTGCCCGACTGGGTACCGGGCGACGCCCGGACGTAGCGGCGGCGACGCCGGGGGTGAACGCGCCAGACTGCTTCCAGGGTCGTCGACGAGCCGGTAGGCGACCCCGGAAGCTGTCTGGCGCGTTCACCCCAGCCCTCAGAGCGTGCCGAAGAACGCCCTCAGGTCGTCCACCACCAGCTCCGGGTCGGTGACGTACGCGAAGTGCCCGCCGGTCGGCATCTCCGTGTACCGGACGAGGTTCTTGGCCGACCGCTCGATGCACGCCCGCACGGACCGGTAGTCCCACGGGAAGACGGCGACGGCGACCGGAACCTCCACGGGCAGGTCCCGGTAGCCCGCGCCGGACCGCGCGTCAGCGAAGTAGTGGCGTGCCGCTGACCCGCTCGTCCCTGTGAACCAGTACGTGGAGACGTGCGCGAGGTAGTCGTCGACGTCGACGTGGTCGGCCTGCTCGCCGAACCCGCTCCACAGCTCCGCGTTCCAGGCGAGGACGCCGCTGGGTGAGTCGTCCAGCGCGAACGCGAGCGTGCCGGGCCGCTTGGACTGGATGTCGTGGTAGCCGTTCTTCGCCTGGAACTCGGCGAGGTTCCCGCCTGACAGGCTCTCCCGGTCCGCGTCGGTGAACCGTGCCGCCTCGGCCTCGTCGCCCGACGGGAACGCGAACCACTGCAGCACGTGCACCCCCGTGAGACCGTCGGGGCCGAGGGCGCCGGCCTCGCGTGCGACGAGCGCTCCGGCGTCGCCGCCCGCCACGCCCCAGCGCTCGTAGCCGAGCACGCCCATCAGCTCCGCGAGGGCGGCGGCGATGCGCGCGCTGTCCCAGCCGGGCTCCGTCGTCGGGCCGGAGAAGCCGTAGCCGGGGAGCGAGGGGACGACGACGTCGTACGCCGCCGTGCCCTCCGGCGCGCCGTGCGCGGCGGGGTCCGTGAGCGGACCCACCACCTTCTCCAGCTCGAGGACCGACGACGGCCAGCCGTGCAGCAGGAGCAGCGCCTCGCTCGTGGCCCGGGGTGCGCCGTCGGCGGCGCGGACGTGCCAGAAGTGCACCGTCTGACCGTCGACGTCCGTGGTGAACTGCGGGAACTGGTTGAACCGCGCCGCTGCGGCGGCGAAGTCGAAGCCGTCGCGCCAGCGGTCGGCCCAGCGACGTACGGCGGCGAGGGGGATGCCCTGGTCGGCCCCGATACCGGCGGGCTCGGACGGCCACCGGGTCCGGGCGAGGCGGTCACGCAGGTCGGCGACGGCCTCGTCGTCGAACCGGACGGTGAAGGGCGTGATGGCGCTCATCGTGACTCCCTGCTCGCTGGGGACGGCGGGCCGCCGTCCTGTCACGACCTACACTCCTCGGCATTGCGGTCAGGTACTGTCCGCTTCAGCAAGGGGTGACGGCGAGGCCTTCCCGGACGGCGTCGCCTGGGAAGGGAACCTGTGCCACTGGCGGTGTCACTCCTGGTTGACAATGTCACGCAGAGTGACCGTTCGTACTCACACCAGGTCCGTGGCGGGCGCTGTCGTTCTGGCCTGCGGTTGAGGGGCCGCGGGCTGCGGCCGCACCTGCCCCGCGACACTGACGCTGAGCACCATCGCGATGGCGATGACCATCAGCGCGTGGCGGGCGCCGACGGCGTCGGCCAGCAGCCCGAGCATGGGCGGCGCGCTGATCGCCGCGAAGCCCATGAACGACGACGCCACCGACACCCGCGCCGCGGCGCGGTCCGGGTCGTCCGACGCCGCGGCCATCGCGATGGGGTTCGCGAGCGCCGAGCCGAGGCCCCACAGCACGATGCCCGGGAAGGCGAGCCACCACGTCGGCGCGAGGCCGAAGACGAGGAGCCCGACCAGGCCGGCGACCCCCGACGCGCGCAGCACGGCGACGCGGCCGTACCGGTCGATGAGGTGCGTCCCGCTGAACCGGACGACGGTCATCGCCACGACGAACGTGCCGTACGCGGCCGCGCCGAGCGCCTCGCGCACGTGGAAGCCGTCGACGACGGCGATCGACAGCCACTGGCCCGCCGATCCCTCGGACAGCGCGCTCGCCAGCAGCACCAGCCCGATGAGGACGGTCCGTGGCTCGGTCCACGCCTGGAGCGCGGTCCGGAGCGGCGCGCCACGCTTGCCCGACGACGGCTCACCTGCCGTCGTGCCGCCCGCTGGGCCGCCCGCCGTCGTGCCGCCTGCCGGGGCCGGGCCGGGGGAGAGGACCGTCGCGGGCGGCACGAGGACCAGGCGCACGACGGCCACGACGACGGCGACCGCGGCGATCTGGACGCCGACCGGCACCTGGGCGGCTGAGCAACCGGCCGAGACGAGCGCCCCGAGGGCTGCGCCGACCGAGAACGCGGCGTGGAAGTGGGGCATGATCGCCCGCCGCACGCTCTGCTCGATCCCCGCGGCGCTGATGTTGATGGGGGTGCTCATCGCTGCTCCCGTCAGACCGTTGAGGAGCACCCCGACGACGAACAGCGGTACCGACCCGGTCCCGACCCCGACGGCGATGACGCACTGCCCGACGCCGTTCCCGACGGCGCCGGCCAGCAGCGTCGCCCTGCTGCCGTAGCGGGTGACGACGGCGCCGGAGGCGAGGATCGACACCAGCGATCCGGCCGCCCCCACCATGAGGAAGGTGCCGAGCTGCGCGGACGAGATGTCGAGGCTCGCGCGGATCGAGGGGAGCCGGCTCAGCCAGCCCATCTGCGTGACGCCGTACAGCAGGAAGATCACCATGAGCGACCAGCGGGCGCGGGTCACGACGGGCAGGGGCGAGGACTCCGCGTCGACGGGCACGGACGGACACTATGCGCCGGGCCGGGCGCGGTGACGTGCCCGTTCGTGGGGTGAGCGGTCAGGCGAAGCCGTCGATGGCCTCGGCCATCAGGCGGACGGTCGTGGGGCCGCCGTGCCCCTCGTCCTCGACGATCGTCAGGCGGCTCGCGGGCCAGGCCTGGTGCACCTGCCACGCGGTCACCGCCGGACCGCTGACGTCACGACGACCGTGGAGCAGGACAGCAGGCAGCCGGGCGATCCGGTCCATGCGGTCGAGGATGCCGTGGTGGCCGAGGAACGCGTCGTTCGACCAGTAGTGCGCCACGAGGGTCGCGAAGTCCAGCAGGCGTTGCGGGTCGGTGAACAAGGGTCCCGGCTCCCACGCGGGATCGAGAGACACGTGCGTGGTCTCCCAGTCGCCCCACGCGGCGGCTGCGCGTTCCCGCTCGGCGCGGGTCCCGGTGCGCAGCACGCGGGCGTAGGCGTCGACGACGCGTTCGCCGTCGCGCCGTTCGACGGTGGCAGCGAACCTGTCCCAGGCTTCGGGGAAGATGCGCCCGACGTGCTCGGTGATCCAGTCCACCTCGGCCCGGCTCGTGGTCGTGACGGCGAACAGTGCGATCTCGCTCACCCGTTCGGGGTGCGCCTGGGCGTAGGCGAGGGCAAGGGTCGAACCCCACGAGGCGCCGGTGACGAGCCACCGTTCGACGCCGAGGTGGTCGCGCAGCGCCTCGAGGTCGTCGATCAGAGCCTGGGTCGTGTTGGTGGCCAGCGTCTCGGGGTGGTCCGACACGAGCGGGCGCGAACGCCCGCAGCCGCGCTGATCGAGCCCGACGACGAGGTACTTCTCCGGGTCGAACCAGCGCCGGTACCCGCCGCCGAGCCCGCCCCCCGGACCGCCGTGCAGGTACACCGCAGGCTTGCCCGCCGGGTTGCCGGACGTCTCCCAGTAGATCTCCGTACCGTCGGGACGGGCGAGGTGACCGGTCTGGAAGGGCTGGATCGGAGGATGCATCTGGGCACGGTAGCGCACCGCGTCGTGGTGCCTAGCAGAGAGCGGAATGTCGGAACAGCGACGCTGTTTGCTGCCGGCTCATCGAGGCACGATCCGGGCGAGCACCGGTCGGGCCGCCTCCGCCGGGTCCGTGCCGGTGGGGAAGCCGAGCGCACCGCCCAGCCACAGGCTCGCGAAGCCGTGGGCGATCGACCACCCCGCGAGCGCGACGCTCCGCGCGTCGGGGGTGCCGGGCGCGTCGGGGGTGCCGGCAGCGCCGACGTGGGCGGCGAGGCCGGCGCCGCGCGACAGCATCGCGGCCGCGCGTTCCTCGGCCGCGTGGACGTCGGGGTCGTCGGCCCGATAGAGCGACCGCTGGAACATCACCTCGAAGTGGACAGGGTGCTCGACGGCGAAGCGGACGTACGCCAGGCCGGACTCGAGGAAGTCTTCGCCGCTGTTCTCGAGCGTGTCCGCGAGAAGCCCGAACGCCTCGGCCGCGAGGGCAGTGAACAGGCCGGCCTTGTCCTGGAAGTGATGGGCGGGTGCTGCGTGGGACACCCCGGCGCGACGAGCCAGCTCCCTCATGCTCCAGCCGTCCACGCCGGACTCGCGGATGGCCTCGACGGCTGCCGCGAGGATCGTCCGGCGGAGGTCGCCGTGGTGGTAGGCGGTCTTCATCGGGTGCCCCTTCGAGTCGCGCGTCCAGAACTTGTCATTGACAAGATAGCGGATCCGGCCCTACCTTTTCGTTGCGCACCTAACTAGTCAGTGTCAAGATCTGGGAGTTCGCATGACCGTCGTCGTCCTTCTCGTCTCCCTGCTGGTGTTCCGCGGCCTCGGCGCTGTGGGGGTCCGCCGGTTCGCGTCGTGGCGTGCCGCGGGCGCCCACGCGCTCGCGGTGATGCTGGTCATGACCGCGAGCGCGCACTTCGCTCCCGGCGACGTCACCGTGATGCCGAACCACGACGACCTCGCGGCGATGGTGCCGCCGGGCCTGCCGTTCCCGTCCGCGATCATCTACCTGACCGGCATCCTGGAGCTCGCGGGCGCTGTGGGTCTGGTCGTCGGCTCGACGCGTCGATGGGCCGGGCTCGGCCTGGTGCTGCTGTTCATCGCGCTGCTTCCCGGGAACGTGTACGCCGCGACAGAGGGCATCGAGCTCGCCGGCGAACCCGCGAGCCCTCTGTGGCAGCGGATCCCCGAGCAGATCCTCTACATCGCCGTGGCGCTGGGAGCGGCGACTGAGCGTCGGGCGGCGAAGGTGGGTGAGCAGCGGGCGGAGGTGGCTTCGGCTGGGTGACGGCGCGCCTCCTCCGTTGCGGCTGTCGACGGCACGACGCTAGGTTGACCTGGGATGTTGCGTATCCGCAACGCTCCATCGACGCCTTCCGGCAGTGACGCGACAGGAGAACGGACCTATGGGCCGCAGGTGCGGGGGCGTTCGGTGGTCGTGATCCGCGAGTTCGTCCGTGTCGAGGCTCCTGCGCGGCGTCGACCGTTGTCGGAGACCGAGTGTGTGTTCGCTTCCTTTGACGATGCCCAGCGCGGGCGGATGCTCGAACTGGCCACCACTGGTTCCGTGCAGCGCCAGAGCCAGGGGAAGCGCAGCCAGACGATCCAGCTCGACGAGCGTGGCGGGCTCGAGCTCCTTGCGCTCATGGAAGAGGTCTTCGGCACGGAGGCGATGCGCCTGTCCGGCAGGTCGTCCGCTGGACCCACCGACACTGGGACGATCGCTGAGTCCGACGGGGTCTTGGAACCCTCGGAGGAACCCCCGGCGGTGGACCTCTTCTGGTCCACCGACGATGTGATCGACCTTCCTCCCCTGAATCACGACGGGCTCACGCCCGCACCTGAGCTGCGTCCGACGTACAGCGAGAGTGACGACGGCACGTTGACGGGGGCCAGTGAGACCGTCGAGCTGCCTGCACGGCCGTCGTCGTCGCCCGCGCTCAACCGCGCGATCGAACGCAGCGCGGTCGAGCTGGTGAAGCGGACCCTTGAACGCTCCGGTTGGAGGTTCACGCGAGATCGTCAGCTGGACGGTGTCGGGTACGACCTCGAGTTCGAGAAGGGCGGAGAGGTGCGCAAGGTGGAGGTGAAGGGCATCCGCGGGGATCGGTTGGTGTTCAACCTGACTCCCAAGGAGTTCTGGCGTGCCCAGGAGGACCCGGCGTTCGTGCTCGTGGCGGTGACGGGTGCCCTCGACAGCCGCAAGCACCGGGTTCATGTCGTGCCGCGCGAGGACGTCCTCGCCGCGCCCCGCGCCGCCGTCGCATATCGCGTCCGCCCCCGTACGGCCGGAGCGGAGCCTTCCTCCGGGGCGACGGACGACGACGGCGGTGGCACGTGGCACTGATCCGGAACTTCACGCCTCGTGCCGAGACCACCGACCTGCGACTGAACCGGAAGACGGCGGACTGCGAATTCTTCGAGACGATCAGCGACGAGCACGGCCAGATGCTCGTGCTGCGGACCTACTCCGAGAACCGCGCGCCGGACAGCACACCGGCCCAGGTGTACGACCTCGATCTCGAGGCTGCCCGGGAGCTGCGGAAGATTCTCAACGACGTCTTCGGCATCTGACCCCCGACGAAACTACGAGTCAACCGTTCCCGGGTACTCGAGGAGACCCGACGCCTCGACTGCGGCACGCGCCTCGGCGTCCAGCCACGGGGCGACGTCTTCCCACGTCGTGCGCCACCACAGACCCGAGACACGCCCGATGGGTGGCGGGGCGTGCTGGATGAAGTCGCCGCTGACCACCCCCTCGTCGTCGCACCAGTAGGCGGTCGCCGGCACGCCCTCGATCAGGAGGTCGATACGGAAGGCGTCGGACCGGGTGTCGTCAGGCGCCTCCGACGGTTGTAGCGGGGTGCGGACGAGCATGGCGTGCTTGGGCTCGGCCGGGTCGTTCTCGTCGACCTGGAAGTACTCGAGCCAGTCGCCCGGCATGGACGCGAGCTCCAGCACCAGCAGGTACCGGGCGAACGACGGCACGAGCGGCAGGGACAGGCCGCGGGGAAGCTGATCGCGCGTGAACTGCCTCTTGTGGCCGCCGGGTTCGAGGGTCGACTCCCAGTAGTGACAGTCGCGGATGGTGCGCTGGTACTCGACCCGCTGACGGAACCTCATCAGGATGTCGGGCTGCGGGCGCATCACCACCAGCGAGTCGATCGCAAGGGTCCCGTCCGGCTCCACTCTTTCGGCGCGGATGAGCACGCCGTCCGGCGTCGTCCCGTTGTTGCTCATCGCTTCGATCTGCACGGGTGGATCTTGCCCCACCCGGAACCGGGCGGCACCTCGTCCGGTTCAGGGCGCGACGCGGTGCTCGTTCCAGTGCTTGTCGAGCCACTCGACCTGCTCGTTGCGGACCCGGACCGCGAGCGGTACGCCGTGCAGCTGCGCGTACTGGGGGAACGCCGCCAGGTCCGGTGCGACGTCGATCCGTAGTCGGCCCGGGTCGACCGCGAGCAGCCCGTCGTCGAAGAGCCGGTGGACGTCGCGGCGCAGCATCAACCCGCCATGGCGAAAGTGCGTGCCGAGCTGGGCGTAGCTGTACAGGTGCCCCGCCTCCAGGACACGGGCAGGTGCACCGCCGGTGAAGGCGCACACGCTGCCCTGGCCCGCGAGCAGCTGCTCACGGAACTGCCGCTGGCCTCGGCGGACCCGCACGAGTGCGTGGTGGAAGCCGTGGGTGAACTCGAGATGCGGCTCGTCAGGCCTGGGCCATGAAGCCTCCGGGATGCGGCCGGTGACCCGGTCCACGGCTCGGTCCGCGTGCCGCGCGAGGAGCGCGTCGCGGAACCTGGCCCAGTCGAGGGGCCGCATCGCGTTGATGTCTCCGGGGTTCGTCGCGAGGGAGCGCAGCTCGTCCTGGGTGAGGAGTCCGTCGAGGTCGGTCCAGGCGGCGTCGTACCGCGCCCGGTAGAGGGTGACCTCGACCTCCTCGACGACCGGGACGGCGAACTCGTCTCGGCATTTCATGCACCGGAACCGCGGCACCGCGTTCTTGCGCTCGGAGATCCTGGTCGTGGCGCACTTCGGGCAGCGGCGAAGCGTCTTCGATCCGGGCTCGGTGGTGATCGCCTCGATCACGGAGACGCCGAGGAGCCGTTCCTTGTCCCAGAGTGCGACGGGGTCGCCGACCGCGAGGTTCTTGTGGTTCGGGACGTTGCTGTCCCAGGAGTAGTACGCGCCGATCTGGTCGTCGTAGCCTGAGTTGCCGCCGTGCCCGCGATTGTCGCCCGCGGCCATGAGCAACCACGCACGCTGCGGGACGACGCTCTCCATGCGCACAGCTTGGCACAGCCACGACCTGTCGGGTCCGGCACTTCTGTCAGGCGTGCACCGTCACTCGACCGTTGTCGCGGGATCGCCCGCCGCGAGCGCCGCACCGCCCGCGCCCGCCTCGCTCGGGTGCCGGGCGCTCCAGGACGCCAGCAGCCGCAGCCGCTCGGCGGAGGGGGAACCGGGTTCGGCGGTATAGATGAGCATCACGCTGCCGGGTTCGGCGGTGAGCGCCAGCTCCTCGTACGCGAGGACCAGCTCGCCGACGACGGGGTGGTGGAAGCGCTTGGTGCCGGCACCGTGGGTGCGGACGTTGTGTGCCGCCCACAGTGTGCGGAAGTGGGCGCTGCGGGTGGACAGCTCTCCGACGAGGTCCTGCAGCGCCTTGTCGTGGGGGTCGCGGCCGGCCTCGGAGCGCATGATCGCGACGCACATCTCGGCGAACTTCTCCCAGTCGGGGTAGAACTCTCTCGCTGCGGGGTCGAGGAACTGGAACCGGGCAAGGTTGGGGGTGCGTCCGCCGTCGCCGATCACCGGGGAGTAGAAGGCTCGGCCCAGGTCGTTGGTGGCGAGCAGGTTCTGGCGGGGATCACGGACGAACGCGATCCCGTCGGTGATCGACGCGAGGGCCCACTGGAGGCTCGGCCGCGGTACTGCGGACTTGCTGCCGCGCCGTCGAGAGCGGCCGCTGGTCGGTATGCCGTCAGCGGCGCGGGCCAGGTCGAGCAGGTGGGCGGTCTCGGTCTCGTCGAGCTGCAGTGCGCGGGCGACGGCGTCGAGCACGGACGCGGAGGCGCCGGCGATCGCGCCGCGCTCCAGCTTCGAGTAGTACTCCACGCTCACGCCGGCCAGGCTTGCGACCTCGCTGCGGCGCAGGCCGGGGACGCGACGGTTGCTACCGGCGATGACGCCCGCCGCCTCGGGGGTGACCCGCGCGCGGCGGGTCATCAGAAACTCCCGCACTTCAGATCGGTTTTCCATATGACGAGGCTAGGCCTGCCGGGTCGGTCACGGGGTGCCCTGCCGGTACACCTCTCGTCAGAGACTCCCGCGCCCGTGGGAGTGGAGAGAGCCTGGATCGCATGACCGCTCCGACCCCGCCATCGCGGCCCAGTGGTGGCAGGGCAGTCAACGAAGAAAGGCCACCATCATGCGTGGAGTCATCATGTACGGGCCCGGCGATGTCCGGGTGGAGGACCGCGAGGACCCGACGATCCTCGAGCCCACCGACGCGGTCATCAAGCTCACCGCGTCGTGCATCTGCGGGTCCGACCTGTGGCCGTATCGCGGCGCCGAGCCGGTCGACCACGCACCGATGGGCCACGAGTACGTCGGCGTCGTCACCGAGATCGGCGCCGAGGTGAAGAACGTGAAGGTCGGCGACTTCGTCGTGGGCTCGTTCTGGTCGTCCGACAACACGTGCGAGATCTGCCAGGCGGGTTACCAGTCGTACTGCGTGCACCGCACGCTCATGGGAACCCTGGGCACTCAGGCCGAGTACGCCCGCATCCCGCTCGCCGACGGGACGCTCGTCGCGACACCCGGCCGGCCCGATCCCGAGCTCGTCCCGTCTCTTCTGGCGGCCTCCGACGTGCTCGGCACCGGGTGGTTCGCGGCGGTCGCGGCCCAGGCGGGGCCGGGCAAGACGGTCGCGGTCGTCGGTGACGGCGCGGTCGGGCTGCTTGCCATCCTCGCAGCCAGGGAGCTCGGCGCTGAGCGGATCATCGCCATGTCGCGCCACGCCGACCGTCAGGCCCTCGCCCGCCAGTTCGGCGCGACGGACGTCGTCGAGCAGCGCGGCGAGAAGGGCGTCGCCAGGATCAAGGAGCTGACCGGCGGCCTCGGAGCGCACAGCGTCGTCGAAGCCGTCGGCACGCAGGAGTCGATGCACCAGGCGATCCGCGCGACCCGGGCGGGCGGCCACGTCGGCTTCGTCGGCGTCTCGCACGACGTCACGCTCGACGGCCTCGAGCTGTTCGGCGCGGGCATCCACCTGCACGGAGGCGCCGCGCCCGTGAGGCAGTACCTCCCCGAGCTCATCCAGCTCATCTGGGACCGGAAGATCGACCCGGGCAAGGTGTTCGACCTGACCCTCCCGCTCGAGGACGCCGCCGAAGGCTACAAGGCGATGGACGAGCGCCGCGCCACCAAGGTGCTCCTCACCGTCTGACCCGAACCGGGCGGCCGGATCCCTGTCCGGCCGCCCCCTCGCAGGAGGTTCCCGTGAACGTCGAACCCGCCGTCCCCACCGCTCGCGGCGTAGAGCGAGCCCAGGCAGGGGAGCAGTCCTGATGAGCCGCCGTGTCCTCGCCGCGGCTGTCACAACCATGCTGATCGCCGCGATCTCCGCCTGTGCCACAAGCCCCGACGCGCAGCCGACACAGAACCCCAGCACGGGCTCCGCCGCAGCGCCCGCGGCCACGCCGCAGCAGCCGACGCCGTCGGCCGCTGCGGTCGCCCAGGTGCCCGACCCGGTTGTCGGAACCGTCGTGCGGTTCACCTCCGACCGGACGAGCATCGACGTGACCATCGGGGAGAACAGCCCCGGAGTCCGCGACTTTCTGTCCATGCTGCCGCTTCGCGTGCCGTTCGAGGAGTTCGCCGGTCGGGAGAAGATCGCCTACCTGCCACGGGAGCTCGACCACGCCGGATCGCCGGGCTCCGACCCCGAGAACGGTGACCTGATCTACTTCACATCCTGGGGAAACCTCGGCTTCTACTACAACGCCGACAGCGTCGGGTACTCCGACGCCACCCTGCACCTCGGCACCTACGACGCCACCGAAGAGGAGCTGTCCCTCCTTGAAGGCGGGGATGTCACCATCGAGGTCGTCGGCTGAGGTCGAGCGGACGAACTGCGCACGGGCCAGGGCCTGACGCAGGTCTCACCATCCGACACCGATCTGGAGGACGAGTGTCCGACAACTGGTACGCCGGGAACGCGAACGATGCTGCCGACCAGCATCGCGGATGGCTCCTGGGCCACTTCATCGCTCCGGAGGCCCCCGGCTCGACCGTGCGCCAGACCGGCGACCTCGAGGTCAAGTGGGGCATCCACCCGAAGGGACAGCGGCGGCCGGAGTGGACCGCCGACGACCAGCGCACCACCTTGTCCTTGCTCATCAGCGGACGGTTCCGGGTGGACCTGACCACTAGAAGCGTCGTCCTGGAGCGGCAGGGCGACTACGTCGTCTGGGGACCCGGGATCGACCACTCGTGGGAGGCCGAGGCCGACTCGGTCGTCCTCACGGTCCGCTGGCCGTCGGCCGGCTGACAACTGGCTGGGGCAAACCAGACGAGCGGCACGCCGTGAAGCTGTGCGTACCGCGGAAAGGCCCCGGAGGGCCGACCGCGGGGTCGGCCCTCCGGCTGGTTCACCCGTTGGGTCAGGCCCAGTCGCTCCGAGTGAGGTACAGGCGGTAGATGTTCGGGTCGTAGATGCTGGGCTCACGCTGGCACACGAAGCCGTTCCAGTAGGTGCTCTGGCTGTCCATGGAGTAGCCGGTGCGGTCGCAGGCCTCCCCGTTGGAGACGTACCCGGTGTTGTTGCGCTCGACGATCGTCCACTGCATCGGGACGGTCTTGGTCACGGTGACGTAGTCGTAGTCGTAGAGGCGGAGCTTCCAGGCACCGTTGGTGTAGGTGCCCCAGAGCAGGTCGCAACGGTACTCGGTCCACGGTCCGGCCTGGAGGTACGGGGCACTGGCGCGTCCGCAGGCCTCGTAGCTGGACCACACCGTGCTCACCTCCTGGGAGGCGACGAGGGTCTTCTCGGTGACCGTGACCGTCTTGGTCGGGACCGGGCCCGGGGGCTGGGGCGCGGGGGCCGCGGCTGCCGGACCGGCCGCGACCGTGGCGGTGAGCATGACGCCTGCCAGGACGGCGAGCGACCTCTTCATGATCGAACGCATAGAGACATCTCCTTCCCGTGCGGGCACCAGCTGCCCGCACGGGAACGCTCAGGGACCGCTGAATGCCGAACAAGGACGAAGAATCGATTAGGTCGCCGCGGCTCGCGTGGCTCGCGCGGAAGGTCTCCGGTCAGCGGACGATCTTGACGTTGAACATCGGCGTCCGCAGGGCGCTCCAGCGTAGCCAGATCGCCAGCAGCATCTCGGCCCCGCGGGAACCGTTCAGCGCCTACTCACCAGAGGCCGCGCTTGCGGCGCTTGCTCGTCCCCCACAGTCCCTTGGCCAGGTTCTTGCTGCGACCCTTCGTCGTGGATCCCCACAGACCACGCTTCCAGCTCGTCGCGCGGGACTTTCGGCCCCAGAGCGCACCCCACAAGCCAGTCATCAGCAACCCCCTCAGATGTGAACCGACCTCAACACTATGCACGTCCCGTCGGTGCCGGCGCCTGTCGGCCGTGAGGTGACGGCGCTTCGGCCGTCGTTCGCCACCAGGCGCCCGAGGCGTTGAGCAGCACGTCGTCCACGGACGACACCCGATCCAGTCGCAGCACGTACTGCGCCGTCTCGATCAGGATCGAACAGCCCACTCCGAGCACCAGGATCCGCGGCAGGGACGCCAGGGCTGCGAACCGCATCGGCGCGAAGAAGCCGAGTGCCGCCAGGACCAGGAGATTGCCGATGATCCCCACGGTGCCCATCTCGAGCAGGTCTCGCAGCGGTACGAGGCTCAACCGACCCGGGACGGTGCCCGCACCGGAGCCTGGCATCAGGGTCAACCACACCAGCGGCACGGTCCCGTAGACCATGCCGACCTCAGCCAGCGACAACCGCGACGGTGAGGTGACGCCCGCAGCACGCCGACGACGCGTCAGCGCCCACACCATCAGGGCGGCCAACGGCAAGCCGACCAGCGTCATGAGCAGCACGCCGTTGAACGTGTCGAAGCATCCGTGCCACCGACCGGCCAGGCACGCCGGAGCAGACATCATGAGCGGACGCCGCAGCACGAAGACGACACTCGCCAGGCCGAGGAGAGCGAGGCCGAGGAGCGTGAACCTCAGAAGGCGAGAGCGCGGTCGTGACTCGGAGAGTTGCATGTGCACATTGTGGACCGATGCGCCTTCCACCCTGAGCGGAACGTGCCGTCGGCCGGCCAGGGCCCGACGTGCGTCAAGGCTGCGACGTAGTGGCCGCGCCGATGCGCTACAGAGGTCTTGGGGCCGCGGGTTCGATGGGGGAGTGCGCGAGCCCGCCGCCGAGACGCCGTGGGCTACGCATCCGAACCCCCTGGAGCGTGGACCATGCAGCCTCCCATCAGAACGTCGTCGTCCGACGTCGAAGCAGTCCCGCCGATGCTCGTCGCGCTCGATATCGACGGCACTCTCTTGGCAGCCGACGGGACGATCTCCTCGGCCGTGCTGACCGCCGTGGAACGCACTCGCGCGACTGGGCACCAGCTGGTGCTCGCGACGGGACGTTCCCTGGTCGGGGCGACGCCGATCGCCGAACGGCTGGGCCTGACCGACGGCTACATCGTGTGTTCGAACGGTGCCCTGACAGTGCACCTCGAGCCGCGGGCGCCGGGCGGCTACCGGTTCGTGCGCACCGAACTGTTCGATCCTGGAGCCGTCATCCGCCGTGCTGTGTTTCTCGACGAGACGGTTGGCATCGCGGTTGAGGAGCCGGGCTGGGGCTGGCGCGTGAATCGACCGTTCGACGCGGTGCTGCTGAACGGCGAGCAGAAGGTGTCGTCGGTCGCGGACCTCTCTGCGAGTCCGGCCACCAGGGTCGTGCTGCAGGCTGCGGGACTCTCTCAGCATCGTGCCGTGGTGGGAGCCGGTGACGTGACCGTCACGCCGGCGTCTGAAGACTGGCTTGATGTCACCGGCCCGGGAGTCACCAAGGCCGCCGCGCTCGAAGCGCTCCGCATCAGGCTCCACGTCCCAGCGGAGGCGACGGTCGCGGTCGGGGACGGCCTCAACGACATCGAGGCGCTGAGATGGGCTCGCAGGGGAGTGGCCATGGGGCACGCGTCAGCGGCGGTGAGGGCGGCCGCCGACGAGGTCACCGGCACGATCGGGGAGGACGGCGCCGCGGCCGTTCTGCGTTCGCTCTTGGGTTCGTGAGTAGCGCGGCGCTTGGCAGCGCTTCGGCGCTCCGCTGCGGCAGAGAACTTGTGTCGCAGTTTTGTGGCATCCGGTGCGTGCACCACGCGCGGGGCGGGAGCTGATGGGAGGCTGCGTGTCGTGACCAGCACAGTCGTCCGCACCGAGGAGGCGAAGCCTGCGAGAAGCCGGCGGATCGCATTCCAGCAGCGCCGTCGTGCTGTCGGACACTCTCAGGAGAGCCTCGCTTCCGAGCTTGGGGTCGAACGCACGACGGTCGCGCGCTGGGAGGCCGGTCAGACGATCCCGCACCCGTGGCAGCGCCCGAGGATCGCCAAGGCCCTTCAAATCGAGACTGAGGTCGTCGACGTGCTGTTGGGAACGGGAGATGCGTCCGGACCGGCCGTGTCCTCTGCGGCCCTGGATGGCAACGAGCGTCGTCCTGCTGGCCCCGCCGACGAGCGCTCCTATGAGCTCTATCTCCGCGGGCAGGCGCTCCTTGCTGACAACCACGGTCCCGACATCGAGATCGCTCGCACGCTCCTGGATCGCGCCGCACGGAACGATCCGTCGTTCGCGCGAGCGATCGCCGGGAGGGGATACGCGACCTGGCGGCAGTACTTCGCCGGCTGGGCCAAGCACTCCGGTGCATTGTCGAGCGCGATCGATGATGTGGAGGCGGCAATGATCGCCGATCCCGACTCTGTCCCCGCTCACCTGACCTTCGTGCGCGTCGCATGGGATATGGGTTGGCACGAGCAGGGCCTGAGCGCTGGGCGGAACGTACATCAGCGTCACCCGGACAGCCTTGAAGCGGCGATCACCTTCGCTCGGGCGCTCAACAACGCTGGCCTCGCTGAGCATGCCATTCCTTTGTTGAACTCGGTGCTGGGCGTGGATCCGACCAATCCCTCGGCGACAAAGCTCGCTGTCTGGTGCTACATGCTCACCGGTCAACATGCTCACGCCCTTGCCCTTGGCGAGCGTCACCTCGAGCGTCATCCCCGCGATGCGAACACGAGGTGGGCCCTTGTCATGGCATCACGGAGCGTGCCCGACGGGTTGCGCACAGCAATCCGAATCGCGAGCGATGCATGCCAGATCGATGAGCAGGACGTCACGCTCTGGACGTTGCTCGGCTACCTCCATAGAGAGAACGGGGACCCGACCTCGGCAAGAGCCGCGTGGGAGAACGGGATTGCGAGGGTCGCGGCTGACGGAGACGACGCGACGAATCTCCGAGTCTTGGTGTGGACGGCGAACATGCACGCTGCCGTCGGAGACACCGCGAACGCGCGCGAACTTGCCGATCGTGTGAAGGTATCCGAGCCGGAAAATGCCTATCTCACCTACCGCCGATCTCATGTCCTCGCCGAGCTTGGTCAGCTCGACGAGGCAGTGCGCACGCTCGATGACGCCGTGACCCAGGGATTCCTGTCGGTTCAACTCCTCGGACGTGAAGAATCCCTTGCGCTGTCGTCTCTCGTTGGTCGTAGCGACTACCGCATAGTCAGCCGACGGCTCGCCCATCGCGTGGCGGCCTGCCGAGACGTGTACGCGGCGAGCTTGCCGTCGACTCCTGTCATACCTACCGGCCCGTTCCGAGGAGGAACCCGATGACCCTTGCTCACAGCGACGCCGACTGGATCGCCGGGATCGCCGGAGAAGGTGTGGTCACGATCGGTGATCCTCGTTTGAAGGCGCCCACCAGCGACGTCGACGTCGACCTGGCGACGCTGCAACTGCTGGACACGATGGTGACCCGGCTGCGGGCGCTCAACGGTGCTGGCCTTGCCGCGCCGCAGATCGGAGCATCCGTCCGCGTCGCCGTTGTCGAGGTGCGTCGGACGGACGTCTTTCCCGACCGACCTGAGCGTCCACTGATCGAACTCATCAACCCTGTCATCACCGATCGCTCGGAGGTGCAGGTGACGGACTGGGAGGGGTGCTTCTCCGTCCCCGGGCTTCTGGGCGAGGTGCCTCGCGCAGAGCAGATCATTGTCGAGTACACGACCCGTGAGGGGGAGCGTGTGACTCGGGACTACCAGGGGTACGTCGCGCGCGTGATCCAGCATGAGACAGACCACCTCGACGCGGTGGAGTTCGTCGATCGGATGACGGACATGACGACGCTGACGACGGTCCAGAACTGGCTTCAGAACCGCAACGGTGGGCGGGCACTCTGAGCCCGAACGTGCCCCAGCAGCACGGCCGGAAGTTCCTACGTAGGGCACAGGCTGCCCTGCGCGACGAGGGGCGGTAAACATGCAGACCAACCACCTGACCCGCCCGGCACTGGTCGTCATCGATATGCAGAACGGCTTCCCTGTGGTGGCGGAAGACCACGAGCAGAACCCCGAAGGGCGCCTCACGACGGGACCGACACGGCCCCAGGAACCTCAGGACAGGGAGATCAGCTGTCCGTCAGCAGGTCCGCCTACAGGGATCTTGGCGTGTCCGCTGACATGGCACCGACATGTTTGCGCTCGTCGGGCGGCCTCGCCACGGGATATGGTCTGGGCCATGCTTCCTTCGATCCGCCCGGCCAGTGTCTTCCCCCGGAGGTTGGAGGAGTACCAGTCGCACCTGGGACCGCGCCAGGCTGCGGCGTTCCAATACCTCTGGGACGTGCACAACAGCTCCGACCCGGAGGCGAACCTCGAGAACGCAGCAGGCGAGGTGAACAGGGCGCTGAAGCAGCCCGAAACCGCTGGAGTCCGGGTCGCCCCACGGGAGATCGTCGCCGAGCTGCGCGTGCCCCTGGCCGGGCTTCTCGCCCGCTCCGGTACGAGCCTGGACGCCGCGTACATCAGCAGTTTCGTCATGATCGCGGACTGGCAGCACGAGACGGTCAAGGAGACGGTCGCCTCCGTTCTCGCCGACTTCTACCGGTAACGGCCGCCCCCGCGCCCGGTGGTATCGACAGGTCCCCGGCCGAGCATCCTTCTGGTACCGTCAGGGGGTACCACTCGTGGAAGGGGTTGCCCGTGTCTGTCACCGCCTCCGATGCCCGCCGGAACCTATTCGGACTGATCAAGCAGGTCAACGACGACCGTGACACAGTCGAGATTGTCTCGCGTGCCGGGAGCGCGGTCCTGGTCTCCAAGGACGAGTGGGACGCGATCCAGGAGACGAACTACCTCCTGCGGTCGTCGGTCAATTCCGAGTGGATCCTCGACTCCCTAGTCCAGGCCCGCCGGGGTGACGTGAGCGAGCGCGAGCTGGACCGCGGCGAGTGAGGCTCGTCTTCACCGACCACGCCTGGGCTGACTACGTCTACTGGCAGGCCGCGGATCGCAAGGTCCTCAAGCGGATCAACCTGCTTCTGGACGACATCCGCCGCGAAGACCCCTTCAACGGGATCGGTAAGCCCAAGATGCTGCGGGCGAACCTCTCGGGACTGTGGTCACGGCGTATCACCGACGAGCACCGCCTGGTGTACTTCGTCGACAACGATGACCTCGTTGTGGTCGCGGCCCGGTACCACTACACGAACGACTGACCGCCTGCGTCGGCGTGGAGTCGGCCGCCCGGCGAGGCGACGCCGCCGAACTCGTAGATGTCGTCATCGGCCGGCGCGCCAGTTCTGAGTGCGCGGAACTCGTCGCGGTCGCTGCGGTCGTCTCGATCAGCAGCTCGTAGTACCGCATCCCCTTCGGAGTAGTGCCCCAGTTCGCACTCTTATCGAGAGGCACGATATTCAGTAGCGAGGACTTGTGCCACTGAATTAACGCGCAACCAAGTGCGATCGATCCATATCCGATAATGGCTCATAGCCCACAGGGCCCTGCGGGAGCAGCATCTCGATAGCAAGGCCCAGCTCTGCAAGGATTCGGATCGTGAGGACATGCTGTGGCCGATGGACCAAGGGTCGCGGGTCTACTATTCGGCCGTGCCAGTCTATTACTCGGGCGGGACCCTGCCGTTGGGTGTGGATGTATATCCAATCCGAGAGTGGTGTCATCATTGATGACATATATGCTTCGAGCGGCAAGAACTGGTTGGACCAGGCCCGACGCCCACCACCCGAGAACTCACACGCTGAAGTACTTCGCCTCCGGGTGGTGAAACACGAACGCATCCGTCGACTGCTCCGGGTGCAGCTGCAGCTCCTCGCTCAGCACCACCCCGACCCGCCCCGGCCGCAGCAGCTCCACCACCTTGTGCCGGTCCTCCATCTCGGGGCACGCGGGGTATCCGAGCGAGAACCGCGCCCCGCGGTACTCGAGCTTGAACATCCCGTCCACGTCGTCGGGATCCTCAGCAGCGAACCCGAGCTCCGACCGCACGCGCGTGTGCCACATCTCGGCGAGCGCCTCCGTGAGCTGCACGGACAGCCCGTGGAGCTCCATGTACTCGCGGTACTTGTCGGCCTCGAACAGCTTGGCGGTGTGCGCCGAAACGGTGTCGCCCACGGTGACGAGCTGGATGGGCAGCACGTCGAACCGCCCGGTCTCCTCGACCCACGACCGCGGCTTCACGAAGTCGGCCAGACACAGGTGCCGGTCGCGCCGCTGGCGCGGGAACGTGAACCGCAGCCGTTCAGTACCAACAGGACCACCCGAGCCGCCGTCGGGCCCCTCGTGGTGGGCGACCACCACGTCGTCGCCCTCCGACCACACGGGGAAGTACCCGTAGATCACGGACGGGTCGAGGATCTGCTCGGTGCGGATGCGGTCGAGCCACTCCTTGAGGCGCGGCCGGCCCTCGCTCTCGACCAGCTCTTCATACGACAGACCATCAGAGCCCCGCCCCGGCTTGAGCCCCCACTGCCCCATGAAGGTGGCGCGCTCGTCGAGGAATGCGGCGTAGTCGGCGAGCTGGAGCCCCTTGACGATGCGCGTCCCCCAGAATGGCGGCACCGGCACGGGGTTGTCGGCCACGACGTCGGACCGGGCGGGCAGATCCTCCACAGCCGTCTGCGTCACCGACACCACAGCATGCCGGCGCTTCTTCAAGGGAGGCAGCCCCACGGAATCGGGCGAGGCCCCCCGAGCCACCCGCACGAGCGGCTCCATGAGCCGCAGCCCCTCGAAGGCGTCGCGCGCGTACCGCACCACGCCGGGGAAGGCCGAGGCCAGATCGTCCTCGACGTACGTCCGCGTGAGCGCGGCCCCGCCGAGCAGCACGGGCCAGCGCCCGGCGAAGCCGCGCGACGCCAGCTCCTCCAGGTTCTCCCGCATCACCACGGTCGACTTCACGAGCAGCCCGGACATCCCGATCACATCAGCGTCGTGCTCCTCCGCCGCCGCGATCATGGCGCTGATCGGCTGCTTGATGCCGATGTTCACCACCGTGTAGCCGTTGTTGGTGAGGATGATGTCCACGAGGTTCTTGCCGATGTCGTGCACGTCGCCGCGCACGGTCGCCAGCACGATCGTGCCCTTCGACCCGGACTCGCCCTCGACCCGCTCCATGTGCGGCTCGAGCAGCGCGACGGCGGTCTTCATCACCTCGGCCGACTGCAGCACGAACGGCAGCTGCATCTGCCCCGACCCGAACAGCTCGCCCACCACCTTCATGCCCTCGAGCAGGTGGTCGTTGACGATCTGCAGGGCGGGCAGCCCGGAGGCGAGCGCCTCGTCGATGTCCGGCTCGAGCCCCTTGCGGTTGCCGTCGATGATGCGGCGCGCCAGCCGTTCGCCCACGGGCAGCTCGGCGAGCTCGGCGGCGCGCGCGTCGCGCAGGGCGGCGGAGTCCACGCCCTCGAAGAGGTCGAGCAGGTGGGAGAGGGGGTCGTGCACGAGGTTGCCCTCGTCGTCGTACCGCCGCCGGTCCCAGACCAGGTCGAGCGCGGCCTCGCGCTGCTCGTCGGGGATGGACGAGAGCGGCAGGATCTTCGCCGCGTGCACGATCGCCGAGTCCAGCCCCGCCTGCACGGCCTCGTGCAGGAACACCGAGTTGAGCACGGTACGCGCGGCCGGGTTGAGGCCGAACGACACGTTGGAGACGCCGAGCGTGGTGTGCACCTCGGGGTAGCGGCGCCGGATCTCGCGGATCGCCTCGATGGTCTCGATGGCGTCGCGCCGGGTCTCCTCCTGGCCGGTCGCGATGGGGAAGGTGAGGGCGTCGACGATGATGTCGTCCACCCGCATGCCCCAGTCGTTCACGAGCTGCTCGATGAGCCGGGTCGCGATGGCAACCTTGCCCTCGGCGGTGCGCGCCTGGCCCTCCTCGTCGATGGTCAGGGCCACCACGGCGGCGCCGTGCTCCTTGACCAGGGGCATGATCCGCGCGAACCGCGACCCCGGCCCGTCGCCGTCCTCGAAGTTCACCGAGTTCACCACGGCCCGGCCGCCCACCAGCTCCAGGCCGGCCTGGATCACGGCGGGCTCGGTCGAGTCGATCACGAGCGGCAGCGTCGACGCGGACGCGAGCCGCGACACCACCTCGCGCACGTCCGCCACGCCGTCGCGCCCCACGTAGTCCACGCACACGTCGAGGAGGTGCGCGCCGTCGCGGGTCTGGCCGCGGGCGATGTCCACGATGTCGTCCCAGCGGCCCTCCAGCAGCGCCTCGCGGAACGCCTTGGAGCCGTTCGCGTTGGTGCGCTCGCCGATGGCCAGCACCGACGCGTCCTGGTGCAGGTCCGTGTGGGAGTAGAGGGACGCGACGCCGTTCTCGCGCACCGGCTTGCGCTCGGCCACGGGCCGGCCGCGCACCGCGTCGACCACGAGCCGCAGGTGCTCGGGCGTGGTGCCGCAGCAGCCGCCCACGAGCCCCAGCCCGAACTCGCCCGCGAACTGCGCGTGCCAGGTCGCCAGCTCCTCAGGCGTCAGCGGGTACGACGCCCCCTTGGGCCCCAGCACCGGCAGCCCCGCGTTCGGCATGCAGGTCACGGGAATCTCGGCGTGGTTGGCGAGGTGCCGCAGGTGCTCGCTCATCTGGTCGGGCCCGGTGGCGCAGTTGAGGCCGATCGCGTCCACGCCCAGCGCCTGCAGCGTCGTGAGCGCCGCGCCGATCTCGGAGCCCATGAGCATGGTCCCCGTGGTCTCGACGGTCACCGACACGATCACGGGCACGCTCCGCCCGACGACGTCCATCGCCGCCCGCGAGCCCGTCACCGCGGCCTTGGCCTGGAGCAGGTCCTGGCTGGTCTCGACGAGGACGGCGTCGATGCCGCCCTCCAGGAGGCCGATCGTCTGCTCCTGGAACGTCTCGCGCAGGTGCGCGTAGGGCACGTGGCCCAGCGACGGCAGCTTGGTGCCCGGGCCCATCGAGCCCAGCACCCAGCGCGGGTGGTCGGGCGTGCTGAACGCGTCGGCCCGCTCGCGCGCGATCGCGGCACCCGCCCGGGCGAGCTCGCGGATCCGGTCCTCGATGCCGTAGTCGGACAGGTTGGACCAGTTGGCGCCGAACGTGTTGGTCTCGATCGCGTCCACGCCCACCTCGAGGTAGGCGTCGTGCACGCTCGCGATGATGTCGGGCCGCGACACGTTGAGGATCTCGTTGCAGCCCTCGTGCCCCTCGTAGTCGTCGAGGGTGGGCTCCTGCGCCTGGATCATGGTGCCCATGGCGCCGTCGGCCACCACCACCCGCGTGCGCAGCGCCTCGCCGAGGGCCGCGGCGCGCGCGTCCTCGAGGGTGAAGTCGGGGGTGGTGTGGGGAGCGGTGCTGGTCACTTCGGAAGCGTAACCTCGCGGCCCTTTCGAGGGCGGTCCGGTCCGCCGGCCGGGACGCCGGCGGGCCGGGAAGCGCCGCGCCTTGCGGATATTCCGTGTGCCCGACGGCGGTCGCTCGCCTACCGTTCTCGGCATGCCCCCCGTAGACCTCGCCCCGCTCGCCGAGCGTGCCCAGGCGCCCGCCGAGGCGCCCCTCCCGACCGAGACGGGCCTCACCTGGCGTGCCCAGACCCTCGACGACGCCCCCGCGCTGATCGGCCTGATCAACGTCATCGAGGAGGCCGACGGCCAGCCGTGGCGCTTCAGCCTCGAGGAGCTCACCGAGCAGCTGTCCGAGCCGTGGCTCGACCTCGCGAGCGACACTCTGGTGGGCCTCGACGCGGACGGTGTGCCGCGGGCGTACGGCGCCGTGTCGCTGCCGCCGGGCGGCGAGACCCTCGTGCGCGCCATCCTCGACGGGGGCGTGCACCCCGAGTGGCGCGGGCGCGGCATCGGCCGCCAGGTCGTGGCCTGGTCCCTGGCCCGCGCGCGGCAGCTCGTCGCCGCGGCGCCCCAGCAGGAGCTGCCGGGCCGCATTCTCGCCTACGTCCGTGACGAGGCGCCCGACCCCCAGCACCAGGTGCTCCAGCGGTCCGGGCTCACCGCGATCCGCTTCTGGTCCACGCTCACGCGCGACCTGTCGGCCCCGGTCCCCGAGGTGCCGCTCGACCCCGCGCTGCGCCTCGTCCCGTTCTCCGACGAGCTCGACGAGCCCATCCGCGTCGCCCACAACGACGCGTTCCGCGACCACTGGGGCTCGCAGCCGTCCACCCCCGAGGCGTGGCGGGCGAGCCGGGCGATGTTCGCGCCCACGTGGACGTTCGCGGTCGTCGACCCGGCGGTGACGACGGAGGACGGCGCGCCGTTCGTCGTCGGCTACCACTGGGGCGAGCGGTACGAGCAGGACTGGGCCGTCCAGGGCTACTCCGCCGGGTACACGCACCTGCTGGGCGTGCGGCGCGACTACCGCGGCCGCGGTATCGGACCGGCGATCCTCGCCCACGCCATGCGGGTCTTCGCCGCCGACGGCATGGACCGCGCCGAGCTCTCCGTCGACACCGAGAACCCGACCGGCGCCTACGGGCTGTACGAGCGTCTGGGCTTCATCAAGGACGACGGCCAGCGCATGTACGCGATCGAGCTCTGATCCAGCCCCCGCCCGCGGCGCGGGTCCGCCTCGAGAACGTCATCGCGTATCGCTACGCGGTCCGTAGCGACACCTGAGGGCGTTCTCGAAGCGGCCTCGCCTGGGCGTGTTCCGAGCGGGGATCGGAGGGCTTAGGCTCGCGCCGTGACGACGACGTCCTCGTCCGCAGCGCGCCCGACCGGCCGCCGCGGCCCCCTCAGCCTCCTGCCCACCCCTGCCTCGCGGCTGGCCGCGCTCGCCTTCGTGGTGCTCGCCGCAGTAGACCTCGGTGCCGAGCTCACCGGCGCCGAGACCCTCGCCCGGATCGCGCAGTCGTGCCTCATGCCTGCGCTCGCGGCCACGCTGGCGCTGGCCTCAGGGACGAACCGCGAGCGCCTCGTCCGGTGGACCCTCGCCGGGCTCCTGCTGAGCTGGCTCGGCGACGCCCTGCCGGGGTTCGCGGGCGACAACGGCTTCCTGGTCATGGTGGCGTTCTTCCTCCTGGCGCAGGTCGCGTACGTCTGGGGCTTTCTCCCGTTCGCGCCGCGCAGCCGGGCGCTGCGCCCCCTGCCCCTGCTGGCGTACGCGGCATTCGGCGTCGCCGTGGTGGTCGTGTCCGCCGCGCAGGCCGGGCCGCTGACCGTGGCCCTGGTGGTCTACGCGGTCGCGCTGCTGGCCATGTCGATCTCGGCCTGGGGCCTGAACCGCACGGCCGGGATCGGCGGGCTGATCTTCCTCGCCTCCGACTCGCTGATCGCGCTCGACCGGTTCACCGCCCTGGGCGACCACCTGCCCCAGGCGGGCTTCTGGGTGATGGCGAGCTACGCCGTCGGGCAGGGGCTGCTGGTCGCGGGGGTGCTGCGGGCGACGCGCCGACGCTGACGCGCGCCCGTGACCAGGCACATTAGGCTCGTGGCGTGACCTTCGACGCCCGGGCGCGGCTGACCGCGCTCCTGCCCACGCAGCCCGCCCGGCTCGCCGCGCTCGCGTTCGTCGCGACGAGCGCAGCGCACCTGGTCGCGCAGCTCAGCTTCCTGTTCCCGCTCGGCACGCTCCAGAACGCGAGCCTCCTGGCGCACATCACGTTCCTGCTGCTCATGCCGACCCTGGGCCTGACCGTGTGGGCGGTGAGCCTGCCTCCGGAGGGACGACGGCGCCCGCGGGTCGTCCGGTGGCTGCTGGCGGCCCTGGCCCTGAGCTGGATGGGGGACACGCTCCCGTTCACGGCGCCGGGAGTGGGGATCGGCCTCTACCTGCTGTTCTTCGTGCTCGTGTTCGCCTGCTACGCCGCCGCCTTCTGGCCGTACCGCAGCCGGAGCGCCCTGGCGAGCCCTGTCGGCCTCGTGCCGTACGGCGCGGTGGCGGTGGGCCTGGTCGTGGTCTGCGCTCCGGCCGCCGGCCCGTGGACCGTGGCGGTGGGGATGTTCGCTGTGGCGCTCGGCGCGATGTCCGTCCTGGCCTGGGGGGCGGGCCGGCTGGCGGGGATCGGTGGCGTGCTGCTCCTGGTCTCCGAGGTGATCCGGATGCTGATGAGCTTCACGACGCTGCTCCTCCCGGTGCCGGCGGGCCTGCCGGGATTCGCGCTCACGGCCTCGTACCTGGTGGGCCAGGCGATGCTGGCGGCGGGAGTGCTCCGCGCGACCCGCTGAAAGGCCGCCGAGACAGTGCCTTCGTCGGCCGAAGGCACTGTCTCGGCGGGTTCTAGCGCTGGCGGGCCGCTGCCATCGCCGCCCGCGCCGGCTCCGAGGCGAACAGCTCGGACGACAGGGCCACCATCGCGTCGGCCTGCTCGTCGAACCGCCGGATCACGTCGGCGTTGAGCACCCGCTTGGTCGCGGCCAGCCCTTGCGGGTGACCGGCGGTGAGGTCGGCGAGGACGGCGGCGACGGCGTCGTCGAGCGCCTCGGGCGGCACAGCCCGCGTAATCAGACCGCACGCCGCCGCCTCCGGCGCCGGGAACGGCGCCGCCCCGAGGAACGACAGCGACGCGGCGCGCGGCGTCATCCGTGGCAGCACCGTCAGGGAGATCACGGCGGGCGCGAGCGCGAGGCGCGCCTCGGTGAAGGCGAACGAGACGGTGTCGGCGCTGATCGCGACGTCGCACGCGGCCACCAGCCCCACGCCGCCCGCCCGCACAGGCCCGTGCACGCGCGCCACGACGGGCTTCGGGAGCGCGAGGACGGCGCGCAGCACGTCGGCCAGGCGCCGGGAGGAGGCTGCGACGCCGTCGCGCAGCGCCTCATCCAGGTCCAGGCCCGCGCAGAACGCGGGCCCGGACGCCGCGAGGAGCACGGCCCGGACGTCGTCGGCCGCGGCCCGGACGAGCGCCGCGACGAGGTCGTCGAGCAGGGCGAGGGAGAGCGCGTTGCGCCGTTCGGGCGCGTCCAGGGTGACCCGCGCGTACGGGCCGACGACGTCGTAGCTCACCTGGGGCATCGGGCGCTCCTTCTGGTCGGGCCACGTCGGTGGCCGCGTGGCTCTGGCGCACCCAGGTTAATGGTGGTTAACCTGGGTGGCATGCACACCATGCATACCGCCCAAGAGAGCGCGGAGCACACCCAGCTCCGCCAGACCGTCCGAGAGTTCGCCGCGGCCGAGATCGCGCCGAACCTGAGCCAGTGGGACCGTGACCGGTACTTCCCGGTCGACGTGGTCCGCAAGATGGGGGAGCTGGGGCTGTTCGGCCTCACCGCCCCCGAGGAGTTCGGCGGGTCCGGCAAGGGGCTCACCGCGCTCTGCGTCGCGGTCGAGGAGCTCGGCCGCGTCGACCAGTCCATCGGCATCACGCTCGGCGCCGCCGTGGGGCTCGGGATCAACCCGCTCCTGGTGCACGGCACGCCCGGGCAGCAGGCCCGGTGGCTGCCCGACCTCGTCGCCGGACGCGCCCTCGGCGCCTTCGGCCTCACCGAACCCGGCGCGGGCAGCGACGCCAGCGCCATGGCCACCACCGCCGACCTGGTCGACGGGGAGTGGGTCATCAACGGGGCCAAGCAGTTCATCACCAACTCCGGCACCGAGATCACCAGCATCTGCACCGTCGCAGCACGCACCGGGACCAAGCCCGACGGCACCGCCGAGATCAGCACCATCCTGGTCCCCACCGACACGCCCGGGTTCGTCGTCGAGCCCTTGCACGACAAGATGAGCTGGCGCATCTGCGACACCCACCCCCTCACGTTCCGCGACGTGCGCGTGCCCGAGGAGAACCTGCTCGGCCCGCGCGGCGAGGGCTTCAAGCTCTGCGTCCAGTCGCTCAACAGCGGGCGCGTGGCCGTGGCCGCGCTGGCCGTGGGGTGCATCCAGGCGATGCTCGACGCCGCCGTCGAGCACGCGGGGGTGCGACCCACCTTCGGCGGGCCCATCGGCCGCAAGCAGGGCGTCGCGTTCCAGATCGCCGACCTCGCCGTCATGCTCGAGGCCTCGCGGGCGCTCACCTACAAGGCCGCGGCCCTCAAGGACGCCGACGCACCCCTGGCCGAGTTCCGCCAGGCGGCGTCCATCGCCAAGCTGTACGCCACGGAGTCGGCCGTCACCGCCACGCGCATCGCCGCGCAGGTGTTCGGCGGCTACGGCGTGATGGAGGACGGGCCCATCGCCCGCTTCTACCGCGACGCCAAGGTGCTCGAGATCGGCGAGGGCACCTCCGAGCTGCAGCGCATGCTCATCGCGCGCGGGCTGGGGCTCCCGGTCGAATGAGGTCAGCCCACGAGGGCGGCGCGCGCCATGCGGGTCAGGAGGGCCCGCATGGCGTCGCGCCCGATGCGCGCGCTGTGCGGCGTCGAGTTGAGCAGGCCGAACACCGCCTGCACCGCGGCGCGCGCCTCCGCCGGCCCCAGGTCCGGGCGCAGCGGGTGGAGCGCGTCCGTCCACACGCCGATGTAGGCGAGCTGGCGCTCGCGCACCTGTGCCCGCACGTCGGGGCCCAGGGTGCGCCACTCGCGCTCCTGGATCACGATGAGCGACGGGCGCTCCAAGGCGAACTCCGTGTGCCAGTCGACGAGGGCGTCGATGGTGCCCGCGCGGTCCTTCGCCCCGGCGAGGAGCTGCTCGGAGGCGTGCAGCAGGCACTGGCCGAGGATGTCCTCCTTGCCGGAGAAGTGCTTGTACAGCGCCGGCCCGGAGACGCCGACGGCGGCGCCGATGTCGTGCACGGACACGCCGTGGAAGCCGCGTTCGGCGAACAGGTCGGCCGCGGTGTCGAGGATCTGCCGCCTGCGTGGGGTCACGCGGGCAGTTTATGGGGGGTTAACGATGACTAACCAGTCGGTGGCGTCACCTGCGCCGTCGGGCACCGCGTCGGGCACCGCGACCGGGCCTGCCCCAGGGCTGCGCGAGCTCACCGCGGAGCTGCGCGAGCGCCTGGCCCGGGTGCGCGAGGGCGGGCCGCAGGCCGCCCGGGAGAAGCACACCGGGCGCGGCAAGCTGCTCGCCCGTGACCGCGTGGACCGGCTCCTCGATCCCGGGAGCGCGTTCCTCGAGATCGGCGCGCTCGCCGCCTACGACCTGTACGGCGGGGAGTGGGCCGTGCCGAGCGCGGGCGTCGTCGCGGGCGTGGGGCGGGTGGCAGGGCGCGAGTGCGTCATCGTCGCCAACGACGCCACCGTCAAGGGCGGCACCTACTACCCGATGACCGTGAAGAAGCACCTGCGCGCCCAGCAGGTCGCCGCCGAGAACCACCTGCCGTGCCTGTACCTCGTGGACTCGGGCGGCGCGTTCCTCCCGATGCAGGACGAGGTGTTCCCCGACCGCGAGCACTTCGGGCGCATCTTCTACAACCAGGCGCGGCTGTCCGCCGCGGGGATCGCGCAGGTAGCGGCCGTCATGGGGTCGTGCACCGCGGGCGGCGCGTACGTGCCCGCGATGAGCGACGAGTCGGTCATCGTGCGCGACCAGGGCACCATCTTCCTCGGTGGGCCCCCGCTCGTGCAGGCCGCCACCGGCGAGGTCGTCACGGCCGAGGAGCTCGGCGGCGGGCTGGTGCACGCCACCACCTCGGGCGTCGTGGACCACCTGGCCGACGACGACGCCCACGCCCTGCGCATCCTCCGCGACATCGTGGCCACCACGCGCGCGCCGCTGCCGTCGCTCGTCCGCGACGTTCCCGAGGAGCCCGAGCTCGACCCCGACGGCCTCTACGACGTGCCCGCCGACCCCCGCACCCCCTACGACGTGCGCGACGTGATCCGCCGCATCGTGGACGGCTCCCGGCTGACGGAGTTCAAGGCCCGCTACGGCGAGACGCTCGTGTGCGCGTTCGCGCAGATCGACGGGTACCCCGTCGGGATCGTGGCGAACAACGGGATCCTGTTCTCCGAGTCGGCGCTCAAGGGCGCCCACTTCGTCCAGCTCTGCGACGCGCGCCGCATCCCGCTCGTGTTCCTGCAGAACATCGCGGGGTTCATGGTGGGCAAGGAGTACGAGCACCGCGGCATCGCCAAGGACGGCGCCAAGCTCGTCACCGCCGTCTCCTGCGCCACCGTGCCGCGGTTCACCGTGGTGATCGGCGGGTCGTTCGGCGCGGGCAACTACGGGATGTGCGGGCGGGCGTACGACCCGCGCTTCCTGTGGATGTGGCCCGGCGCCCGCATCTCCGTCATGGGCGGGGAGCAGGCGGCGTCGGTGCTGGCCGTGGTGCGCGGGCTGGAGGGGGAGGAGGCCGAGGCGTTCAAGGCCCCGATCCGCGACCAGTACGACACGCAGGGCAGCCCCTACTACGCCACCGCGCGCCTCTGGGACGACGGCATCATCGACCCCGCCGACACCCGCCGCGTCCTCGCCCTCGGGCTCGCCGCCGCGGCCAACGCGCCGCTCGCCGACCCCTCCTACGGCATCTTCAGAATGTGACGCCCATGCACACCCTGCTTGTCGCCAACCGCGGCGAGATCGCCCTCCGGGTGATCCGCACCGCCCGCAGCCTCGGGCTGCGCGCGGTCGCCGTGTACTCCGACGCCGACCGCGGCGCCCCCCACGTCCGCGCCGCCGACCTCGCCGTCCGGCTCGGACCCACCCCCGCCGCCGAGTCCTACCTGAACGTCGAGGCGCTGCTCGACGCCGCCACGCGCACCGGAGCCGACGCCGTCCACCCCGGCTACGGCTTCCTCGCCGAGAACGCCGCGTTCGCCCGCGCCGTGCTCGCCGCCGGGCTCACCTGGGTGGGCCCGCCGCCCGCGGCCATGGAGACCATGGGCCGCAAGGACACGGCGCGCGAGGTGGCGCTCGCGGCGGGGGTCCCCGTGCTGGAGCAGGTCCCAGTGGCCGACGACGGCGCGGTGGCCGGGCTGGTCCCGGGCCTCGCCGGCAGCGCCGACGGTCGCTCCGTGGCGGCCCTCGCAAGCTCGCTCCGCCCCGACGCTCCGGTCCTCGTCAAGGCGGCCGCCGGCGGCGGCGGCAAAGGCATGCGGATCGTGCGCGACCCCGACGACCTCGCGGCGTCGGTGGCCGCCGCCCGGCGCGAGGCCGCAGCCGCCTTCGGGGACGACACCGTTCTGCTGGAGCGGTACGTCGAGCGCGGACGCCACGTGGAGGTGCAGGTCCTCGCCGACACGCACGGCCACGTGGTGCACCTGCACGAGCGCGACTGCTCCGCGCAGCGTCGCCACCAGAAGGTTCTGGAGGAGGCGCCCGCTCCCCGGCTCGACCCGGCCCTGCGGGACCGGCTCCACGCCTGGGCCGTCGACCTCGCGTCGAAGGTGGGGTACGTCGGGGCGGGGACGTGCGAGTTCCTGGTCGCGGACGGCTCCGACGGACCGGACGGCCCCGGCGGCCCGGAAGCGTGGTTCCTCGAGATGAACACCCGGCTCCAGGTGGAGCACGCGGTCACCGAGGAGGTGGTGCGGGTCGGCGGCCGGCGGCTCGACCTCGTCGCCGAACAGCTCCGGGTCGCCGCCGGGGAGCCGCTGGGGTTCGCGCAGGAGGAGGTGTCCGTCGTCGGGCACGCGATGGAGGCTCGCGTGTGCGCCGAGGACGCGTACGCGGGGTTCCTGCCGCAGGCGGGCACCGCCCGCCGTGTGCTGTGGCCCGCGGGGGCGCGGGTGGAGGCCGGGCTGGAGGACGGGACCGACGTGCCCGCCGCGTACGACTCGCTCGTGGCGAAGGTGATCACCTCCGGGGCGTCGCGGGAGGCGGCCCGGGGGGCGCTCGTGGCGGCGCTGTCCGAGACGGTGGTGCTCGGGCTCACGACCAGCACCGGGTTCCTGCGGGAGCTCGCCGGCTCGGAGGCGTTCCGCGACGGGGAGGTCCACACCGCGTGGCTCGACACGCACGCCGTGGCCGCGCCCGACCCGTGGCCCGCGCTGGTCGCGGCGGCGTGGGCGGTCGCCGAGGCCGGCGGGGACGGCTGGCGTTCCGGCGGGCCGCCGGGCCCCGCGTGGGTCGAGCTCGACGACGTCGTGCTGGTCGTCGCCCGGGCGAGCGTCGCCGAGGGCGAGGTGCGCGGGGACCAGGTGGCGCGGGTGCGCGCCGTGGGCGACGGGCTCCTGGAGATCGACGGCGCGGTGCGGCGCTTCGTCGTGGAGGTGCGGCCCCGCACGGTGGATGTGGCGCACCTGGGGCACACGTTCCGGTTCGGGCGGCCGGACGGGTCGGCGTCGGCGCGGGCGTCGGACGCGTCCGACGGCGTGGTCGTCGCGCCGATGCCCGGGACGCTCGCGCGGGTCGACGTGTCGTCCGGCGAGGTGGTGGCGCGTGGCCAGGCGCTTGGTGTGCTGGAGGCGATGAAGATGGAGCTCGCGCTCACGGCGCCGGTCGACGGCGTGGTGACGGTGGGGGCGTCGGCGGGTCAGCAGGTGGCGGCGCGGCAGGTCCTTTTCGAGGTGGCGCCGGGCGCGGCGCCGTCGGACGCCGCGGAGGTGGCCGGTGCGTAGGCCGCAGGTGGTGCCCGACCGGTCCCTGCCGTCGACCGTCACGGTCTACGAGGTGGGGCCGCGGGACGGGCTGCAGAACGAGGACGCCGTCGTGCCCGCTGCGATCAAGGTGGAGCTGGTCGAGCGGCTGCTGGATGCCGGGCTGCCGGTCGTGGAGGCCACCAGCCTGGTGCACCCGCGCTGGGTGCCGCAGCTCGCCGACGCGGAGGAGGTGCTGGGGCTGCTCGTCGGCGCGCTGGGCGACCGGGCGCGCGACCTGCCCGTGCTGGTGCCGAACGAGCGGGGGCTCGACCGGGCGCTGGACCTCGGGCTGCGGCACGTCGCGGTGTTCGCGAGCGCCACCGAGACGTTCGCGCGACGAAACCTCAACTCGGGGCTGGACGAGCAGTGGGAGATGTTTCAGCCGGTGGTGGCCCGGGCGCTCGACGCGGGGATGCGCGTGCGGGGGTACGTGTCGATGTGCTTCGGTGACCCGTGGGAGGGGGCCGTCCCGCTGCCGCAGGTGGTGGCGGCGGTGCGGCGGCTGGTCGACCTGGGCGTGTGGCAGGTGTCGCTCGGGGACACGATCGGCGTGGGGACGCCGGGGCACGTCGTCGGGCTGCTGGACTCCCTGAACGCCGCGGGCGTGCCCGACTCCGTGCTCGCGCTGCACGCGCACGACACCTACGGGCAGGCGCTGGCGAACGTGCTGGCCGCGCTGCGGCACGGCGTGACGACGTTCGACGCGTCCGCGGGCGGGCTCGGCGGGTGCCCGTACGCCGAGTCCGCCACGGGCAACCTTGCCACGGAGGACCTCGTGTGGATGCTCGACGGTCTCGGTGTCGCGACGGGGGTGTCGCTGGAGCCGCTGGTCGCCACGAGCGTGTGGCTGGGGGAGCGGCTGGGCAGACCGTCGCCGAGCCGGGTGGTGCGGGCGCTGAGCGGCTCCGTGGTGTGAGGATGGGGGCATGACCCTGAAGATCGGATACAAGGCGTCGGCGGAGCAGTTCGGGCCGCGTGAGCTCGTGGAGCTGGCCGTGCGGGCGGAGCAGGCGGGGCTGGACAGCGCCGTCGTCTCGGACCACTTCCTGCCGTGGCGGCACGAGGGCGGGCACGCGCCGTCGGCCCTCGCGTGGCTCGCGGCGGCGGGCGAGCGGACCAGCCGCATCACGCTCGGCACGAGCGTCCTGACCCCCACCTTCCGCTACAACCCCGCGGTGATCGCGCAGACGTTCGCCACCCTCGGGCTGCTCACCGAGGGCCGCATCATGCTCGGCGTCGGCACCGGCGAGGCGCTCAACGAGATCGCCGTGAGCGGCCGCGAGTGGCCGGAGTTCAAGGAGCGGTTCGCCCGCCTGCGCGAGGCCGTCGACCTGATGCGCCGGCTCTGGACCGAGGAGTCCGTGTCGGTCGAGGGCGAGTTCTACACCCTGGTCGACGCGCACATCTACGACCGGCCGTCCACGCCGGTGCCCGTCTACGTGGCCGCGGGCGGGCCGCTCGTCGCGAAGTACGCCGGGCGTGCGGGCGACGGGTTCATCTGCACCTCGGGCAAGGGCATGGACCTCTACACCGAGAAGCTGCTGCCCGCGGTCCGCGAGGGCGCGGAGAAGGCCGGGCGCTCGTTCGACGACATCGACCGGATGATCGAGATCAAGATCTCCTACGACCGGGACGCGGACGCCGCGCTGGAGAACACCCGCTTCTGGGCGCCGCTGTCGCTCACGCCGGAGCAGAAGCACTCCGTCACGTCCGCCGAGGAGATGGAGCGCCTCGCCGACGAGCTGCCGATCGAGCAGGTGGCGCAGCGGTGGATCGTCGCGTCCGACCCCGACGAGGCCGTCGCGATGATCCAGCCCTACCTCGACGCCGGGCTCAACCACCTCGTGGTCCACGGCCCCGGGAACGACCAGGACCGGTTCCTGGACCAGTTCGCCGAGGACGTGCTGCCGCGGCTGCGGAAGCTGAACTGAGCTGAGCTGAACGCGCCAGACTGCTTCCAGGGCCGCCGGAGCCCCGGTAGACGGACCTGGAAGCAGTCTGGCGCGTGTCCCGGGGCGCTCGGCCGGTGTGGCACCCTCGGGGCGTGAGCCCCTCCACCCTCCCGCTGCCCGACTCCGTCACCCACGTCCTGCTCGACCTCGACGGCACCCTCACCGACTCCGCCCCCGGCATCGTGTCGTCGCTCCGCGCCGGCTTCACGGCTGTGGGGCTCCCGGTGCCGTCCGACGAGGTGCTGCTCACCTTCGTCGGGCCGCCGCTCGGCACGAGCATGGCCCGGATCGGCCTGTCCGACGACGACGCCGCGGCCGTCATCGCCGCCTACCGTCGGTCGTTCGAGGCGGGCGGCATGTTCGAGAACTCCCTGTTCCCCGGCATCCCCGAGGCGCTGACGGCTCTGCGCGAGGCCGGGGTGACGCTCGCGATCGCCACCGCCAAGCCCGAGGTGTACGCGCTGCGGATCGTCGAGCACTTCGGGCTCGACGCGTGGCTCGAGGGCGGGCTCGACGGGGTCTTCGGCGCCGAGCTCGAGGGCGCCGGCGTCTCGGCCGGCAAGGGGCCGATCATCGCGCGGGCGCTGGCGGCGCTCGCGGCCCGGGCAGGCGGCGACCCGGCGGGTGACCTCGTGGGCCGCGCCGTCATGGTGGGCGACCGCGAGCACGACGCGGAGGGCGCCGCAGAGAACGGCATCGCGACGGTCGGCGCGCGCTGGGGCTACGCCGAGCCTGGCGAGCTGGAGGCGGCTGGTGTCACGGTGTTCGCAGACACGCCCGAGGCCCTGGTCAAGCTGTTGGTGAGCTGACGACGGCTGGGCGTGCGACATCGTCGCGTGCCCAGCCGTGCGCGCCCGTGCTCACCGCCGCGGAAGGGGACCGACCGGGCCCGAGCTCGGCGGTGATCAGCACAGCCTCAGGATGGCACGCCGCCTGGACAGTTGGTGCTCCTGCGTTGTCACTCCGAGTACACATTGTCACCAGGGGTGACAGTGCCGGTTGCACATATGTTCTGCGGCGCCCCGATCCGGGGGCCCGGGCGCTCCATCCAGTGCATCGTGGGGTCCACCGCCCGGAAGCCGAAGCGCTCGTACAGGGAGTCGGCGTCCGCCGTGGCGAGCAGCGTGCGCCGGAGACCGAGCGGGTCGAGCGTGGCGAGGATCTCGCTCACGAGCAGCTTGCCCAGGCCCTTGCCGCGGTGCGCGGGGTCGACGATCACGTCGCTCAGCCAGGCGAACGTCGCCCCGTCGGAGATGACCCGGGCGAACGCCGCCTGCGCGCCCGTCTCCCGCACGTAGACGCCGAAGGGCCAGGAGCCCGCGATCGCCGCGTCGGTGACGTGGCGCGGACGGTCGCGGGCCCAGTACGAGTGCTCGACGAGGAGGGCGTGGACACGCTCGGCGTCGACCCTGGTGCGGTCGGCGGAGAACTCGTACACCGGGTCCGGAGGCTGCGTCATCCAGCGATGACAACATGCCTCCTCGCCTGGTCGCCAGCGCATTCCGCCTGGTGGCGGAGTTGCGTCACGGAAGGTTCCACCGGACGACGAGCCGGACGACCGGGTTGCCGCCGTGGTCCTCGCGCACCCCGCCCACGATCCGGTTCAGGAGCTCGACGCCCTCGGCCGGCGCGACGGCGTGGGTGAGGAGCGGAGTCAGGCTGTCGCCGGACAGCTCGAGGTCGACGGCGGCACGGGCGAGCCGTTCGTTGGTCACCCCGCGGTTGCCGGTGAACCGGATCCCGGCGCCCTGGTGCACCCGCGGCGGCCACGGTCCGCCCGTGTTGTCCGAGCGGGTCACGGCGAGGTCGACGCCGTCGGTGCCGTCGGTGCCGTCGGGCACGGCGGGCGTCGGGACGCCGCCGATCGTGTGCACCGCGACCAGCCGGCCGCGCAGCAGCTCGACCAGGCGTGCGACGCGGGGCACCGTGGCGTCGCGGTAGACGGCGGACAGGAGGCCCGCTCCCTCCGGGACGTGCGCCAGGAGGTCCCGGTCGCCCTGACCGTCGGGCCGCCCGTGGGGCCGCCCGTCGCGCTCGGTGAGGTGCCCGACGACGTGCCGCCCCGGCACGTGCCGCTCGGCCCAGCGCCGGACCCGCTCGTGCCGGTGGATCACGGTCACGTCCGACGAGCCGCCGAGCACGTGGCTCGCGCGTGCGGCGGCGAGCAGGCCGATGAGCCCGCCGCCGTCCACGACGAGGTGCCGCACCCCGGCCAGGCACAGGCACTCCAGCCCGTACGTCACCACGGCGAGCGGCTCGGTCAGCGTCCCGAGCGTGGCCGGGACAGTTTCCGGGACGGCGAGGAGCTGTCCGCCGGAGACGGCGTCGGCCCCGATGAGCACCCGCTCCTGGAAGAGGCCCGGCACGTTGTGCCCGAGGAGGAAGTCGGGGTTGCCGGGCGCAGTCGGGTTGACCATGACCCGGTCGCCGACGGCGACCGGGGAGACGCCCCGGCCGACGGCGACCACACGGGCGAAGCCCTCGTGACCGACGGTGCTCGCGGGGTCGGGCCGCATCCGGCGCAGGATCTGGATGTCCGTGCCGCAGAGGCTGACGGCCTCGGGGGCGAGGAGGACCTCGCCCGGCCCGGGGTCGGGAGTGGGGACCATGTCGAGCCGGCAGTCGGCCGGGGTCCGGACGATGGCGTGGTGGGAGTTGAGCATAGGGATGTGCGGCGTGCCCCCCCCGCGCCCCCCCCCCCGGGGGGGCCCCCCCCGCGCCTCCTTCCTGGGTTCGGGTCGGGTACGTCGGTCGATCAGGCGGCCGGCGGCTCGGGACGCAGCCGGCCCTGGGCGAGCAGCCGCGCGCCCGTGAGGAGGTCGCACTCCCCGGGCCGGAGCACCCGGACCCGCTCGGCGACCCAGGCGGCGTCGCGCCCGCGGTCGGAGTACCCGCGCGGCTCGGCCAGCTGCCGGTGCAGCTCGTGCTCGTACCGCTCGCCGAGGTTGGCCGCCACGCCGCCCCCGACGCCCACGAGCTCGGCGTGCGGGCGCAGCGTCCACAACGAGCGGACCGCCTCGGCGATCGGGCGGACGGCCTCTGTGAGCAGGGCGCGGGCGGTCTGGTCCTCCTGGTCGAGGAGCCCGGCGAACCGCTCCTCGAAGCCCGCCGCCGGTCCCAGGCCCATCACCTCGGCGGCCCGGGCGAGGCCCGGCCCGGACGCCACGGAGGCCACGTGCCCCGCCCCGCCGCAGTCGCACGGCAGCGGCCCGTGCTCCGTCAGGGCGCGGTGGTGCGGCACGGCGGCCCCGTGGCCGATCTCGCCCTGGAGCCCCCACCGGTCCACCTCGATGACGCCGCGCGCGACGTCGGCCGTGCGCAGCGCGACGCCGCTGCTCACCGTCACGTAGGTAACCTGCGCGGCCCAGGCCGGGGCCCGCTCGGCGAACGCGGCGACCCCGCAGGTGAGGTCGTTGAACACGTGCCAGGTGGCGTCCGGCCGACGGTAGCGCAGGATCTGAAGGAGGGGCAGCGGCCCCTCGTAGTCGCCCCACAGGGGGCCCGAACCGTGCACCACGCCGGTCGACTCGTCCATCGCCGCGCCGAGCGAGATCGCGACGTCGGCCCCGGGCGGTGCGGACCGGTCGATCAGGTCGATCAGCTCGTCGAGGAGCTCGGGCACGGCCCGAGCCGGCTGCCGGAGCCGGCTCGGGGCCGCGACCGTGGCGACCTGCGGGTCGGTCGCCGGGCCGGCCTGGGTCCGGGTGCGGAACCAGGTTCCACCCACGTCGATGTCGACCAGCGGGCGGTGCGCCGTCGTCGTCACCGGGAGCCGCCGATCGTCACCCGGACGCGGTGCTCGCCGACGGCCTCCGCGCGCACCTCCGTCAGGTCCGGCACGGCGGCGAGCACCGCGCCGGGCGTGGGGGCCGGAGCCCCGCCGTCGGCCCCCACCTGCAGCACGGCGGCGCCGCTGCGGACCCCCGCCTCGATCCCCGCGAGAGAGTCCTCGACGACCAGGCACTCCCGGGTCGGGACCCCCAGCACCCGGGCGGCGCGCTGGAACCCCTCGGGGTCAGGCTTGCCGACCGCGACGTCCTCGGCGGCGACGAGCACCGGCGGGACCGGGAGGCCCGCCGCCTCGATCCGGCGCAGGGCCACCCGCGCGGGCGCCGACGTGACAACGGCCCAGGTCCCGTGCGGGAGCGACCGCAGGAGCGTGCCCGCACCGGGCACCTCGGCGATCCCGCCCACCTTCTCCTGCTGCTCCCGCACGATGCGGTCCAGCTCGGCCGCGGCCTCCGCCGGGTCGCCGACGTGGTCGGCGATGATCGCCGCCCCGGTACGACCCGGCACACCCGGCAGCACGACGGCCGGGTCGAGGCCGCGCCGGTGGGCGAACGCCGTCCACGTGGCCGTGATGGACGCCTCGGAGTCCAGCAGGGTGCCGTCCATGTCGAACAGCAGGGCGCTCACCGTGCGGTCGACCGTGCGGTCGACCGTGCCGGCCGGCGAGCCCAGGCCGGCCTCCGCGTCGTGGCGCAGCCGGATGATCGGGATCGGCCGGCTGGTGCGCGCCCGGAACCCCTCGAACTCCGGCACGAGCGCGACCTGCCGCTTCCAGAGGACCTGCGCCTCGGCGTCGGTCACGCGCTCAGGCCGCACGGGCAGACGCCGGTCGCCCAGCTCGACCTCCCCGCGCCCCGTCGCCAGGAGGTTGCCCACCCAGCTCGGGTCCGACGGAGAGCCGCCGTTGAGGCCGAACACGACGTAGCCGTCGTCGTCGGGCAGGTAGAGCACCGGGGTGGTGCGCGGCGTGCCGGTGCGCCGGCCGGCGACCGTCAGGAGCAGCAGGTGCTTGTCGGCGAAGGCCGCCACGCGCCCGCGGTTGGCGCGGAACTCGGTGACCACGGGGTCAGACATGGCCGCCCTCCTTCACCAGGACCGGAGCGGGGTCGCCCGCGGGCGCGGCCGGCGCCCCGGCTCCCGCTGCGGTGCCCGACGGCGCCGCGGCGGGCCGGGCGCCCGTGCGTCCCCACCGCCGCATCGCCGGGACCTCGACGAACCGGTACAGCACCCAGCCCAGGGCGAGGCTGATCACGAGCGAGACGAGGACCAGGGCGAGGGCCTCGAGCGGGGGCCGCGGCACGTCGTCGGGCGCCCTGGTGGCGAGGCCCACCGGGCCGTACTGGAGCACCAGGAAGTGGACCATGTAGAACGCGAAGGACACCTCCCCGAGCAGCACCAGCGGCCGGGCGGAGAGCCAGCCGCGGTGGCCGCGGTTCTCCCGGTCGGCGAGCGCGGCGATGAGGAGAGCCAGCGGCGGAGCGATCGGCGCGACCAGGCCGAACGGGCCCGGCACGAGCACCATCCCGGCGTACCCGAGTCCCACCAGCGGCAGCGTGGCGGCCACGCTCAGGCGAGGCAGCACGTTCTCGGCCACCATGCGGGCCATCACCATGCCGAGCACGAAGTCGCCCAGGCGGGACACCGGCAGGAAGTACGTGAACCAGTTCTGCACCCACGGCATGTCCTGGAAGGGCGACGGGGCGCTGCCCGGCAGCACCAGCGCGACGGCCGGCACCACGAGGATCAGCCCCAGCGCCGCGAGCGCCGCCCCCCAGAGCCGTGCCGGCCGCACCCGCCGGAGCCAGAGGGCGACCAGCGGGAACGACAGGTAGAAGAGCAGCTCGCACGCCAGGGACCACGAGGGGCCGTTGGTGCCGAACAGGACCGGCAGGTCCGTGCTCCACGACTGCAGCAGGAACAGGCTGGGCAGCAGCGACGCGAGCGGTACCGCCGCCAGGGCGCCGGTCAGGGCCATGAGGCCGAGACCGGCGACCCACGTCACCAGGTGGTTGGGGAAGATCTTCGCGAGCCGGCGACGGTAGAACGCGGCGACCGTGTCCTGGTCCCGGGCCGACCACATCAGGACGAAGCCCGACAGGACGAAGAAGAACGTGACGCCCGCGTACCCGAGGCGGCCGGCGTAGCGGTCCAGCGCGCCGGCCAGGGCCGGGTCGGCCACGACGTGGTTGACGGTCACGTGCGTGACGAACACGGCGAGGGCCGCGAAGAACCGCGTCGACGTCAGCGTGTCCAGGGCGGGGCGGCGGCTCATGACGCACCGCCCGGCAGGCGCACGGACTGGGTGTGGCGGAACACGTTGCTGGGGTCCCAGCGGAGCTTGACCTGCTGCAGCCGGGCGTAGTTGTCGCCCCAGTAGAGGGTGGTCCAGGGCACGCCCGACCGGTTGCGGGCCGGGTCGCTGATGTCGCCGTCGGGGTAGTTGATGTAGCAGCCGGCGGTGACGGCGTCGTGCACGGGGGCGCCGCCGGTCGAGGCGTACGTCTCCTCGTACAGGTCGCGGAGCCAGGCGATGTTGTGCGCGTCGTCGGCCGCGTCGGTCCAGTAGGTCTGGAACAGGAGCTTGAGGATGGCGTCGCGCTGGTAGCTGGCGGTCGCGCCCGGGGCCACGGTGTTCACCGCGCCGCCGTAGGAGGTGGCGACGAGCATGCCGTAAGGGTTGTCGTAGTCGGGCCGGGTCAGGTGCTTGTAGGCGGCGGCGATGTGCTCCTCCGTGAAGCTCCTCTTCAGGTAGGCGGACTTGTGCTCGCCGCGGAACGTGGGCGAGGTCTGCAGGGGTGACCCCATGCCCATGTGGCGGGTGGCCTTGAGCCATGCGAGCCGCAGCACGGTCTCGGTACGGCGCACGCCGGCGGCCGCGTCCAGCTCGTCGAGGAACGAACGGACCAGCTGCTCGGCGTCGGGCCGCGTGGCTTCCATCTGGATGAGCGCGTTCACGGCACCCGCCGACCGGTGCGGCATGAACAGCCAGCTGCACAGGCCCGCGTAGGGGCTGCTGGGCGTGGCGTGGCGCTCGTGCCACCTGCCGTAGGCGCGCAGGAGGTTCGCGAAGCCCTGCTCGGTGAGGTCGTCCCACGACCAGCTGGGCGTGACGACGAGGACCTCGGCCGGCGGGGCGGGGAGCTGCTGCTCCGGGTCGGTGCCCGTGGCGGTGGGGGAGCGGAACCAGTAGCGCGTGACCACGCCGAAGTTGCCGCCGCCCGCGCCGGTGTGGCCCCACCACAGGTCGTGGTTCGGGTCGGACGGGTTCCGGCTCGCCACGACCGAGCGGACGGCGCCGCTCGCGGACACCACGACCACCTCGACGGCTTCGAGGTAGTCGACGATCAGGCCGAGCCGGCGCGACAGCATGCCGTAGCCGCCGCCCGGGGCGTGGCCGCCGATGCCCACCGTGGCGCACACGCCACCCGGCACCGTCACGCCGAAGCCCTGGTACAGGCCGGTGTACACGTCGAGGAGGGAGGCGCCCGCCTCGACGGCGAACGCGTTGCGCGCGGGGTCGAAGTAGACGCGGCGCATCAGGCTCATGTCGATGACCGTCTGCACCTGCGGGTTGTAGATCCAGTCCTCGTAGCCGTGGCCGCCGCCGCGCACCGCGATCCGCTTGCCGCGGCTCACGGCGTACCGGACGGCGTCGACGACCTGAGCCGTGGTGGTGGGCAGGCGGACGGCGTCCGGCGACCCGACCCACCGCTGGTTGAACGGGGTGATGACGTCCTGGTACTGGCGGTCCGCCGGGGTCACCGTCAGGGCGGTCGGGGCCGCCGCCTCCGTGGTGGCCGGGCGAGCCAGGGTGGCCGCGCCCGCGCCGCTCTCCAGGAGCTGGGACAGGCCGAGCAGCGCGGCGCTGGTGCCGGCGGTCTTGAGGACGGTCCGTCGGTCGACGTGGACGGTCATGCGTGGATCTCCTTCGGGGTGGCCGAGGCCTGACGGCCGGGGGCGGTCTGGTGGGCGTGGGCGGTGAGGTCGCGCAGCTGGTGCAGGGCGGCGGCGATCTCGTCCTCGGTGACGTCGTTCACGAACGTGGCGCCGCCGATGCCCACGGGGAGCGGGAGCCGCTGCTGCCCGTCGCGGTGCCGGCGGCTGTCCTCGAGGGCACGGCTGAGCAGGTCGGCGTCCAGGCAGTCGGCCCAGGTGGGCAGGCGCAGGGCGCGCATGACGTCGAGCACGAGCTGCATCTCGACGTCGGTCATCAGGCCGCGGCGGGCCGCCATGACGGTGGTGACCGCCATGTCGACGCAGACGGCCTCGCCGTGGAGGAGGCTCGGGAGGGCGTGCATCTCGACGGTGGGGCTGAAGGTGTGCCCGTAGTCGACGACGCGCTCGAGCTGCGCCTCCCACAGGTTGGGCTGCAGCTCCTCGAGCATCCCGTGGATGGCGCGCTCCAGGGTGAACAGGGCGGCGTTCCGGCCGGCCTTGTCGGAGTTCTGGAACTTCAGGTCGATCAGCTCGGGCCCGTAGCTGCTGAGCACGTCGAAGAGCTCGCGGTCCTTGATGAGGGCGATCTTGAGGATCTCGGCCAGCCCGTTGGAGACGTGCCGCTCGTCGAGCGTCGCGAGGAACGTGGGGTCGAGCAGCGTCAGGGACTTCTCGAAGTACGTGCCCAGACGGTTCTTGTGCCCGTTGAAGTTGACGCCGGTCTTGACACCCACGCCGGCGTCCACGAGGCCGATCAGCGTGGTGGGCACGCGGACGAACGGGGTGCCGCGCCGGTAGAGGTTGGCGACGAGGCCGACGATGTCCATGATCACGCCGCCGCCGATGACGATGAGCGGCTCCCGGCGGCGGTCGATCCCGAAGGCGTCGATCTCGGCGGCGACCTTGACCAGCATGTCGAGCGTCTTCACGGTCTCGTCGATGTCGAGCACGAGGAGCCGGACCTCGACGCCGTGGTGGTCGAAGTAGGCGCGGACACGCTCGCCGTACAGGCGGTCGACCACGGAGTCGACGACGACGAACCGGCGCCGGGAGGGCTCGCTGGCCCCGGCCTCCAGGAGCTCGGTGGAGCTCGGGTCGAAGACGTCGTCGCAGAACCGGATCTCGTAGCTGACGTCCTTCTGCGCACGTACCTTCCAGGCGTCGATGTGCCTGCTCTCGACGAAGACGCCGCTGTCGTATGCCTCAGTGCTCAGAGGTGTGCTCACTGGTCTCTCCTCGGCGAAGGGGGGCGGGCCGGCCGCGGTCTGCGGGCCGGCACTGCTGACGTCGAGAAGACAAGCGCTTCCCCGTCGTCCGAGGCCAGCACCGGTGCCGCGATGCATCACATCTGCTGGACTACGTCAGGTCGGAGCTGACGAAGTCCTCGCGGACCTGACAGGGTCCCGCCCGACCTGACACTGTCCAGCCGTCCTGACACCCTTCCTCCGCCTCCCTTGGCCCCGTCTCCCAGTCCGGCGAAGGTGGGAGCACTCGTCAGAACGAGCGATCCAGGAGGAGAGACATGACGATCAACGAGAGCCCGGCGTCCCCCAAGACGGACCCCACCGTCCGCATCGGGACGGCCCTCGAGGTGGGCCGCATCGGCTACGGCGCGATGCGCCTCGGCGACGCCGACGTGTGGCAGGGACCGGCCGACCGCAAGGCCGCCCTGGACGTGATCCGGAAGGCCGCCGACCTCGGCGTCACCCTGTTCGACACCGCCGACGCGTACTCCCTCGGTGCCAACGAGGAGCTGGTGGGCGAGGCGCTCGCCGGCCGCGACGACGTCGTCATCGTGAGCAAGGCGGGCGTGACCCGCCCGGGGCCCACCATGGAGGAGTGGATCCCCCTGGGCCGCCCGGAGTACCTCAAGCAGCAGGTGGAGCTGAGCCTGCGCCGCCTGGGCGTGGAGCAGGTGCCCGTGTACCTGCTGCACCGCGTGGACCCCGCCGTCCCGCTGGCCGACCAGGTGGGCGCGCTCAAGGAGCTGCAGGACGCCGGCAAGATCGGCCACCTCGGCCTCTCCATGGTCACCGTGGAGCAGATCCAGGAGGCGTCGGCGGTGGCCGACATCGCCGTGGTGCAGAACCTCTTCAACCTCGCCGCCCGCGACGACAGCGACGTCGTGGACTACTGCGAGAGCGAGGGCATCGTGTACATGCCCTTCTTCCCGATCGCGGTGGGGGAGCTCGCCCAGCCGGGCGGCACGCTCGCCGAGGTGGCCGCCGAGGTGGGCGCCACGCCCGCGCAGGTCTCGCTCGCGTGGCTGCTGTACCGCTCGCCGGTCATGGCGCCGATCCCCGGCACGGGGTCGCTCGACCACCTGGCGGAGAACATCGCCGCGATCGACGTCGAGCTGACCGACGAGCAGCTGCTCCGCCTCGTCGAGCGGCAGTGACGTCATGACCACGACGCACGGCGTGGTCCGCGGCACGGTCCGCGCCGGGTTCGAGAGCCTGCAGGCCGAGCTCGCCCGCAGCTTCGACGAGCGGGACGAGCTGGGGGCGGCGTTCGCCGTCGCGGTGGACGGCGAGGTCGTGGCCGACCTGTGGGGCGGCGTGGCCGACGCGCGGACCGGGCGCCCGTGGGCGGCCGACACCCTGCAGCTCATCTTCTCGGGCAGCAAGGGCCTGGTCGCGACGGCGCTGCTGGTGCTCGCGGAGCGGGCGCCGCTCGACCTCGACACGCCCGTCGCCGCGTTCTGGCCGGAGTTCGCCGCCGAGGGCAAGGGCGGCATCACGCTGCGCCAGGTGGTGACGTTCACGGCCGGCCTGCCCGCGCTGCGGGAGCCGGTCAGCCAGGAGGACGTCGAGGACCCGGCGGCGATGGCGGCGCTGATCGCCGCCCAGCCGCCGGAGTCCGACCCCCGGGCCTACCCGCTCATGTACGGCCCGTTCACCCCCGGCTGGGTGGTGGCGGAGGTCGTGCGTCGTGTCGACGGGCGGGACCTCGCGACCTTCTTCCGGGAGGAGGTCGCCAGGCCGCACGGGCTGGACGTGCACTTCGGGGTGCAGGAGAAGGACCTGCACCGCGTGGCCCGCACGGAGTACGGCACGGGGTTCCTGGCGCAGTTCAGCAGCTACTTCACCAGCACCGACCCCCTGACCCGGCGGGTGTGGCAGAACCCCATGCCGTTCCCGCCCGACCACGACCTGTGGTCGGAGCCGCGCCGCCTGCTCGCGCTGGTCCCCGCGATCAACGTGGCCGGCACGGCACGGGACCTCGCCCGCCTCTACAGCCTCCTCGCGGCCGACGCCGTGCGGGAGCCCGGCGAGGCGCCCGCGATCCTCGGCCGGGCGACCCTGGCGGACGCCACCCGGCGCCACGTGTCCAGCACGGACGCCGTCATCGGCGTCCCGATGGTCTACGGCGGCGGCGGGTACCGGCTGCGGACCAAGCCGCGGCCGGGCCCCGACGGGGACAGCTTCGGGCACGACGGCGGGGGCGGCTCCGCCAACCAGGCGTGGCCGCGGGTCCGGGCCGGCGTCTCGTACGTGCCCAACCGGCTCATCGCGCTCGGCCCGGACGACAAGCGCGCGGGGAGCCTGGTCACGGCGACCGGTGCGGCGTTCGAAGGACGCCTGGCGACCCGGTGAGACCGGGCGGTACCGGGATCCGGGGAGGGCCCGGTACCGCCTCCTGCACAGGCCGGCGGGACGCACCCCAGCGTCCCGCCGGCCGAGCCGCGCCCCTGGTCAGAGGGTGAAATCTCCTCGGCGTGAAGGGCCTTCCGGTATTCTGACCGGCAGAAACTGCACATCTGTTTAATAACGCCTGACTGAGGCCGGGAGTACCCGGCCGCCTGGGGGATCGGTCATGAGTGTTCATCCGGACGACGACCTCGACACCGTCGAGGGAACCATCGAGAGGGAGCAGGCCGCCGAGCTCTGCCAGCTGGTGCTGGCCGGCCTGGCACGGAGCGACCAGCGGCGCACCGGCCTCGACTACGTGCTCGGCCTGCTGGCCGCACGGGGGCGCAAGACGGTCCGCGGCATCGCCAGCTGCGACAAGGCGCAGACCGCCTACGAGCAGCGGCTCCACCACTTCATCAGCCGGTCCACGTGGTCGTCGCGCGGCGTGCTCGCCAAGCTGACCGACCACCTGCAGACGCAGGACCAGGCCCGCGGCTGGGTCATCCGGCCGATGGTGGTCGAGAAGCACGGCGACCACTCCGTCGGCGTCAAGAACGAGGTGGTGCCCTGCCTCGGCCGCGTCGTCAACCACCAGCACGTGCTGGCCACCTGGTTCATGGGCTCGCGCATGACCGTCCCGGTGGACTGGCGCCTCGTCATCCCGCGCGCGTGGACCGCCGACGACGAGAAGCGCGCCCGCGCCCGGATCCCCAGCAGCACCGACAGCCCGACGTCGTCGCACGCCGCGGCGGCGCTCGTGAAGTCGCTGCGCCCGCAGACGGCCGCGCCCGTGATCATGGACGCCCGCGAGACCGACGCCGCGCTGGTGATCCGGGCCGCCCAGGCCAAGGGCGTGCCGTTCCTGCTGCGGATCCCCGGCAGCACCATCCTGACCGTCGCCGACGAGCGCGGCGCCGGTCCCGTGACCGTGCGGGCCCAGCGGCTCGCCGAGGTGGTGCGCCCGCAGCGGCGCCCCGTCCCCGGCGCCGTGCCGCGCACGGCGAGCCGCGCCCAGGTGACCCTTCCGTCGGCCTCGGGCCCGGTGGCCGCGAGCCTGGTCAGCGTCTGGTCGAGCGAGGCCGGCTGGGCCGGCGTGTGGCTCACCGACCTCGACACCGACCTGGGCCGCGTCGTGGCGCACACCGACCTGGTCGACGCCGCCGACGAGGCCTTCACGCAGACCGCCCGCCCGCTCGGGGCAGTCGACTACGAGGGGCGCTCCTACGACGGCTGGCACCACCACATGGCCATGGTGTCGATCGCGCACGCGGCCCGCGCCCGCGTGCAGTCGGACGAGGCCGACCTGGCCGCGCTGGCGGCGCTGGCGCTGGCGCCCGGCGACGCGCTGGACCACGTGCCGGACGAGGTGCCCGGCGAGGCGCTCGCGGTCGGCGCTACAGCAGGCGACGCGAGTCCGGCCGGCTGATCCGCAGCCACCGGAAGCCGTACCCGTCCAGGACGACCTCGGCCTCGCCGGAGTCCCCGACCGTGCACTCGCCGTCCTCGAGCAGGTCGACGAGCCGGGTGGCGGGGTCGAGGTCGTCGAACGTCAGGGGCACGGTGCAGGGGTTCGGCGCAAGGTTGTGGAGCGTGACCATGGAGGCGTCGTCCCACGTGGTGCGGAGGGCGAGCACGGACGGGTGCGGCTGGCCGAGCACCTGCGGCTCGCCCCAGCCGAGCTCCGGGCACTCGCGGTAGCGCCGGACGAGGAGCTGGACGAACGCCAGCAACGAGTCGGGGTCGCGGCGCTGGTGCGCCACGTTGACGTGCTCGGGCGCGTAGCCGTCGTCGGGCACAGGGCCCGCGAGCTTGCGCGCCGGCGCGCGCGAGAACCCGCCGTTCGGTCCGGAGGTCCACTGCATCGGGGTGCGGACGGCCAGCCGGCCCTCCGCGGCGAGGTTCTCGCCCATGCCGATCTCCTCGCCGTAGAAGAGGACGGGGGTACCGGGCAGAGCGAAGAGCAGGGAGTAGGCCATGCGGATCCGGCGGGGGTCTCCCCCGAGCATGGTGGGCAGCCGGCGGCGCAGCCCGCGGCCGTAGAGCTGCATCTCCGGCTCGGGGCCGAACGCGGCGAAGACCTCCTGCCGCTCCTCCTCGGTGAGCTTGTCGAGGGTCAGCTCGTCGTGGTTGCGCAGGAAGGTGGCCCACTGCGCGTCGCGCGGGATGGGCGGCCGCTCCGAGATGCTGGCGGCGAGCGGCCCGGCGTCCTGCCGTGCCATGGCGAGGTAGAGCGCCTGCATGCCGTTGAAGTCGAACTGGAGCATGAGCTCCGTCGACGACGGCCCGGAGTCGTCGCCCTCGCCCGACCCGTCGTCGCCGAAGTACAGGCGCTGCTGGTCGAACGGCAGGTTCACCTCGCCCATGAGGATCGATTCGCCCGCCCGGCGAGAGAGGAACGACCGGAGGCTGCGCAGGAAGTCGTGCGGGTCGTCGATGTCGTCGTCCGGCGTCCCGGCGGCGTCGGTGAGGAAGAACGGCACGGCGTCCACGCGGAAGCCGGACAGGCCGAGCTGGATCCAGTAGCCCATGGTCTTGGCCACGGCTTCGCGCACCTTCGGGTTCGCGGTGTTGAGGTCGGGCATGTGCCGGTAGAAGCGGTGCCGGTACCACTCGCCCGTCTGCTCGTCCTGGGTCCAGATGCCTTGCTCCTGGTCCGGGAAGACGACCTGGTCCTTGGTCGGCTCAGGCGGGTCGGAGCGCCAGACGTAGAAGTCGCGGAACGGGTTGTCGGTGCTGCGGCGGGCGGCCTGGAACCAGGGGTGGCGGTCGGACGTGTGGTTGACGACGAGGTCGGCGATGACCCGGATGCCGCGGTCCCGCGCGGTGCGGACGAGCTCCACGAGGTCGCCGACGTCACCGAGCCGTGGGTCGACGCCGAGGTAGTCCGTGATGTCGTAGCCGTCGTCGCGGTCGGCCGTCGGGTAGAAGGGCATGAGCCACAGGCACGTCACGCCGAGGTCTGCCAGATGGTCGATGCGCTGGACGAGCCCGGGGAAGTCACCCACGCCGTCGTCGTTCCAGTCCATGTAGGTCTCGACGTCGAGGCAGTAGATGACGGCGTTCTTCCACCACAGGTCGCCTGTGTCTCGAATCTTCATACCGACATGCCTACCGAGGTGTGGGACCACCCGCTCGCCGAGACGCGAGGACGACGACGGCGCCGCCACCGCCGGAGCGGTGACGGCGCCTCGGGAACCAGCCCGGTGTCAGCCGATCGTGGCGACCGGCGCCGGCAGTGGCGTGCCGGAGCCGTCGCGGCGCTGGTCCAGGGCGGGCAGCTCGACGGGCTGGCCGCCGGAACCCACGGCCCGGGCGGGCGCCACGCCCACCCACGCGAGGACCAGGCGGTCCTCGCCGCGCAGGAGCCGCTGCGACCGGACGCCGCCCGTGGCGCGGCCCTTGGCCGGGTACAGCTCGAACGGCGAGACCTTGCAGCCGCCCTGGTCCACCCCGGGCAGCGCGTCGGCCGAGCCGGCGATGGTCACGACGACGCCGGAGTCGCGCGACCCGGCGGGCACCGCACCGAAGAAGACCGCCTGCTGGCCCTCGGCCAGCTTGATGCCCGCCATGCCTCCGGCGGCGCGGCCCTGGGGGCGCACGGCGGACGCGGCGAACCGCAGGAGCGAGGTGTCGGAGGAGACGAACACGAGCTCGTCCTCGTCGGTGACCGTGGTGGCCCCCACGACGGTGTCGCCGTCCTTGAGCGCGATCACGTCCCACTCGTCGCCGTTCTTGGGCACGTCGCCCGCGGCGACCCGCTTGACCACGCCCGACGCGGTGCCGAGCGCCACCGTGGGCGCCTCGGCCGAGAGCGACGCCACGGCGAGCACCTTCTCGCCCGGCTGGAGCACCACGAGCTCGCTGACGGGGATGCCTCCGGAGAGGCTCGGCGCGCCGTCGGTGGGCGGCAGCGCCGGCAGGTCGAGGACGGAGATGCGCAGCGCACGCCCGGCCGAGGTGACGAGCGCGACCTCGCCGCGCGTGGTGGCCGAGCAGTCGCCCAGCATGGCGTCGTGCGCCGCGCGGCGGCCCTCGCGGGACACCGGGACGTCCTCCGGCAGGCGCGCGAGCAGCCCGGTGGCCGACAGCAGCACGCGCGTGGGGGAGTCGGCGATCTCGAGCGAGATCGGAGCGGCACCCCGGGCGGCCGCGCCGCGGCCCGCGGGGGCCGCCGCGACCGACCCGACGGAACCGCCGGCGGAGTCGAGCAGGACCGTGCGCCGCGGCGTGCCGTAGGTCTTGGCCACCTCGGTCATCTCGCCGGACACGACCTTCCGCAGGAGCGCGTCGTCGGCCAGGATGGCCTCGAGCTCGGCGATCTCCTTGCGCAGCTGCTCCTGCTCCTTCTCCAGCTCGATCCGCGAGAACCGGGTCAGGCGGCGGAGCTGCAGGTCGAGGATGTAGGTGGCCTGCGGGTCGGACAGGTCGAACACGCTGATGAGGCGCTCCTTGGCGCCCGTCGCGTCGTCGGACGTGCGGATCACCTGGATCACCTCGTCGATGTCGACGATCGCGAGGAGCAGGCCCTCGACCAGGTGCAGCCGCTCGCGGCGGCGGCGCAGCCGGAACTCCGACCGGCGCCGCACCACGGAGATGCGGTGGTTCACCCAGACGCGCAGCAGCTCGAGCAGCCCGAGCGTGCGCGGCTGGCCGTCCACGAGCGCCACGTTGTTGATGCCGAAGGAGTCCTCCAGCGGCGTGGTGCGGTACAGCTGCTCCAGCACCGCCTCGGGGTCGAACCCGGTCTTGACCTCGACGACGAGGCGCAGGCCGTGCGCGCGGTCGGTGAGATCCTGGACGTTGACGACGCCCTGGATCTTCTTGTTCTTGACGCCCTCGGCGATCTTCTCGACCACCTTCTCGGGGCCCACCAGGTACGGGAGCTCCGTGACGACGATGCCGCGGCGCCGGGGCGTGAGGTTCTCGACGCGCGCGGTGGCGCGGGTGCGGAACGTGCCGCGGCCCGTGCGGTAGGCGTCGCGGACGCCCTCGAGCCCCACGATCTTGCCGCCCGTGGGCAGGTCCGGTCCGGGGACGAACCGCAGCATGTCCTCGAGCGTTGCGTCGGGGTGCTTCACCAGGTGCTGCGCCGCGGCCACGACCTCGACGAGGTTGTGCGGCGGCATGTTCGTGGCCATGCCGACCGCGATCCCGGAGGCGCCGTTGACCAGGAGGTTCGGGATGGCCGACGGCAGCACCTCCGGCTGGGTCAGCTTGTTGTCGTAGTTCGGGACGAACTCGACCACGTCCTCGTCCAGCCCCGACGTCATCGCGACCGACGGCGGCGCCAGGCGCGCCTCGGTGTACCGGGGGGCGGCCGGGCCGTCGTCCAGCGAGCCGAAGTTGCCGTGCCCGTCCACGAGCGGGAGCCGCAGCGAGAAGTCCTGCGCGAGGCGCACCAGCGCGTCGTAGATCGCGGTGTCGCCGTGCGGGTGCAGCTTGCCCATGACCTCGCCCACCACGCGCGACGACTTCACGTGCGCGCGGTCGGGGCGCAGCCCCATGTCGGACATCATGTAGAGGATCCGGCGCTGCACCGGCTTGAGCCCGTCCCGTGCGTCAGGAAGCGCGCGGGAGTAGATCACGGAGTAGGCGTACTCGAGGAACGACGCCTCCATCTCCGCCGAGACGTCGATGTCCACGATCTTCTCGTGGATCTCGCTCGGATCGAGCGGCGGGGTCGACGGCTTGCGCGCCATGAGTGTGCGGTGCTCCTGAAAGTGGTGGGGATCTGACGGCCACACAGTACCGCCCGCCGCCCACATCCCCGTGGACGCTCGCGGTCTCGCTAGCCTGGTCCCGTGGACGAGACCGGGCAGGTGGTGGGGCACGTGGGCGTCCCGTACCCCGAGGAGTGGGAGGCGGACGTGGTGCTGCGCGACGGCAGCACCACCCACCTGCGCCCCATCCGGCCCGACGACGCCGACGCGCTGCAGCGGTTCCAGATGGCGCAGTCCGAGCGGTCCACCTACTTCCGGTTCTTCGCGGCCCTGGAGCGCCTGCCCGAGCGGATGCTGCGGCAGTTCGTCACGGTGGACCACGTGCGGCGGGCGGCCATCGTGGCGGTGCGCCCGGCGCAGGCCCCGGCTGACCCGACGGTCGCAGACCCCGAGGACGTGCTCGGCGTCGCCCGCTACGACGTGGTCGAGGACGGCACCGCCGAGGTCGCGTTCAACATCGCGGACTCCTTCCAGGGCCGCGGCCTGGGCTCCGTCCTCCTCGAGCACATCGCCGCCGCCGCCCGCGAGCGCGGCGTGCGTCGCTTCGTCGCGGAGGTGCTGCCGCAGAACCGCGCCATGCTGGCCGTGTTCCGCGACGCGGGCTACGTCGTGGACCAGCACCTCGACGACGGCGTGGTCACCGTCTCGATCGACCTCGACCCCACGGACCGGTCGCGCGAGGTCATGGCCGACCGCGAGCACCGCGCCGAGGCGCGGTCCATGCAGGGCCTCCTGAGCGCCCGCCGCGTCCTCCTCGTGGGACCCGGCCCGCACCCCGGCAGCGGGCCGGGCCCGCAGACCGTCGAGTCGCTCCTCGCCGCCCGCGTGGTGGAGTCCGTCGCCCAGGACCCCGGCGACACGGACCTGGTGGTCCTCGGTGTGCCCGACGGCGCCGCGCCCGCCCACCCGGACCGCGTCACCCTCGTGGACGGCTGGGAGCAGGTGGGCGACGTCGACCTCGCCCTCCTGGCGCTCCGGCCGCCCGAGGCGATCGAGGCGGTCCGGAACCTGGCGGGCCGGGGTGCGCGCGGCGTCGTCGTGCTCTCGGCCGGGTATGCCGAGGAGGGGCCCGACGGGCTGGCCCGGCAGCGGGAGCTGCTGCGCGTGGCGCACGGGGCGGGGATGCGGGTGGTGGGCCCGGCGAGCTTCGGCCTCCTGACCACCACGCCCGGGTCGCAGCTGCGCGCGAGCCTCGCCACCAGCGCGCCCGCACCGGGGACGATCGGCCTGTTCTGCCAGTCCGCCCCGGCCGCGGTGACGCTCGCCGCCACCGTTCGGCGGCGGGGGCTCGGCGTCTCCGCGCTCGTCTCCGCCGGACACCGCGCCGACGTGTCGGGCAACGACCTCATGCAGTACTGGCAGGACGACCCGGCCACCGGCGTCGTCTGCCTCTACCTCGAGTCGCTGGGCAACCCGCGCAAGTTCTCCCGGATCGCGCGGCGGCTCGCCATGGTGAAGCCTGTCGTCGTCGTCGTGGCGGGGCGCTCCGGGCACGTGGTCCCGCCCGGGCATGCCGTGCGCGCCACCCGCGCCCCCCGGCGGATGCTCGACGAGGTGCTGCGCCAGTCGGGCGTCATCCGCGCCGAGAACACCCACCAGCTCATGGACGTGGCCCAGGTCCTCGCGCACCAGCCGCTCCCGTCCGGCGCGCGCGTCGGCATCCTGGCGAGCTCGCCGTCGGTGCTCACCCTCGTGTCGGAGGCGTGCGGCGCCGCGGGCCTGACCGTCGGCCCCGCCGTGGTGCTCGCGTCCGAGGCGCCCGACGTGGACGTCTCCGGCGCCGTCGACGCCGTCTACGCGCCCGGGGCGTGCGACGTCGTCGTCGTCGTGGACGTCCCCGTGGTGCTGCCCCGCGGCGACCGCATCGCCCGCGCCGTCGCCGCGGCCGCCGCCCGGACCGGCCGCACCACCGTGGCGAGCATGCTCGGCCTGCACGGCATGCCCGACGAGCTCGCCGCCACCGCCACCCTGCCCGACGGCGGCGAGCGCACCGTCCGCATCCCCGCCTTCTCCACGCCCGAGGACGCCGTCTGGGCCCTCGGCGCCGTCACCCGCTACGCGACCTGGCGTACCCAGGACCACGGTGCCCCGGTACGGCCCGCCCTCCCGGAGGGTGCGCCGGGCTCCCGGGCCCGGGCGCGGGCGCTCGCGGAGGCGGCGCTCGCGGAGGCCGCGTCGGGCGCCCAGGGCGCGCGCGTAGCGGGGCACAGCGGTGCACCCGGGCGGGCCGACGGCGACGTCGGGCACGAGGTGGAGCTCGACGCCCCCGCCGCCGCCGAGCTGCTCGCCTGCTACGGCCTGCACCTCTGGGAGACGCGACGGGTGGCCGACGCCGACGAGGCGGTCGCCGCCGCCGAGGAGCTGGGCTGGCCGGTGGCGCTGAAGATCGCGTCACCGGTGCTGCGGCACCGCACCGACCTCGGGGGAGTGCGGCTCGACATCGCCGACGCCGACGAGCTGCGCGACGACGTCGCCCGGATGCAGGAGGCGGCGTCCGCCCTCATCCCGACCGCGCGACCCGTGCTCGAGGTGCAGCGCATGGCGCCGGCCGGGGTGGCGTGCGTGGTGCGGTCCGTGGAGGACGAGCTGTTCGGTCCGGTCGTGTCGTTCGGGCTGGCGGGCGACGCCGTCGACCTCCTCGACGACGTGTCGCACGGGGTGCCGCCGCTCACGGACGTGGACGTGGCGCGCATGGTGCGTGGCGTGCGGGCCGCGCCGCGGCTGTTCGGCTACCAGGGCGCGCCCGCCGCCGACGTCGCCGCGCTCGAGGACGTCCTGGCCAGGGTGTCGCTCCTGGCCGACGACCTGCCCGAGCTCGCGTCGCTCGAGCTGTACCCGGTGGTCGTGGCCGACCACGGGGTGTCGATCCTGCACGCGACCGTGCGGCTGCGGCCGGCGGAGCGCCGCACGGACGCGCTGCTGAGGGCGCTGCCGGGGTAGGCGGTCGATCTGCAGTGCTGGTCAGGGTTCGCGGCGGGGGCGCACCGAGGTCGGGTGCCCGGGTTCGAGCCACATGATGGTGGTCCCGCTCGGCACGTGACCGGTGTTGAGCCTCGTGCGGGCGTGACCCTCGGGTTCGGAGAAGTGTGACCAGCCCTCGTAGTGCACCGGCACGGCCACGCGCGGGGCCGCCAGGGAGATGAGCGCGGCGGCCTCGCGCGCGTCCATCGTGTAGCGCAGGGGTCCGGTGAGGCCGAACCTCACAGCCCCCACGTGGACGAGCAGCACGTCCGGGGCGAGCTTCCGCGCGGTGCGGCGCACGGGTCGGTGCAGCACGGTGTCACCTGTCATCCAGAGGGCCGCGCGGTCGCCGTCGGGCAGGAAGACGGCGAAACCGATTGCCGCACCCACGAGCGGTCGCGTGCCTGGCGGGCCGTGGCGGGCGGGCGTGGCCAGGATCGTGAGCGGGGGCCGGACTCCGTCGGCGACGGTCGTCGAGGTGCCGGCCCGCAGCCCTCGGACGTTCGGTGCTGCCAGGCGCCGGGCACCTGGCACCGTCGTGAGGACCATGCCCGCCGAGGGCAGCAGGGCGCGGCCCTTGTCGTCGAGGTTGTCCGCGTGGTGGTCGTGGCTGAGGAGCACCACGTCCACAGGCCCCACGTCCTCGGGCGTGAGAGCGGGCCCCGCCGTCTTCGTGGAGGTCGTGTCGAGGGCGAACCCGTACGTGCGGCCCGGTGGGTCGAACGTCGGGTCGGTGAGGATGCGCCATCCGGCCAGCTCGACCAGGACGGTGGGCCCGCCCACGTGGGTCAGACGCAGCGTGGGCGGGTCCACCGGGGTGTCGGGCAGTGTCACGCGACGGTGCTCCGGGTCGCCGCCTGGGCGAGAGCCCACTCGAGCGCGTGGTCGGCGATCTCCTCCCAGCCCGGTCCTGCGACCATCAGGTGGGGCCGCCCCTCGTAGGTCTCGTGCTCGGTAACGGTGCCCTCGCCCTTGTAGTGCTTGGCGTTGGACGCCTGGACCGCCGGGGGCATGATGTGGTCCTCGGAGCCCGAGAGGAACAGCAGCGGTGCACGGTCCTTGTTGCGGAAGTCGACCCAGGCGCCCTGGTGACCGGGCTGGTAGTTCGCCAGCACCGAGTCGAACAGCACCCGGCCCGATGCCGGGATGTGGTACCGCTCGTAGAACGCGGCCGACTGCTCGTCGGTGTAGGTGTTCGTGAACGCGTACTTCCACTGCTCGGGGTCCAGTCCTACGGCGCGCGAGTGGTTCAGCGGGTTCTTCAGCACGGGAAAGACTGACTGCAGCTGGCTCCACGGGGTGACCCGGATGCCTTCCGTCGGTGCCGAGTTCAGCGCGACGCCTGCCGCTCCGTACCCGTGGTCCATGACCACCTGCATGAATGAGCCACCGGCCGAGTGGCCCATCAGGATCGGCGTGGAGTCGAGCGTGTCGAGGAACGCCTCCAGGTGGTCCACGATCGCCTCGATCGTCAGGTCCGCGATGGGGGTGGGGTCGGCCCGCAGGGCCTCCACCTCACCGAACCCGGGGTACGACGGGGTGTGGACGGTGTAGCCCTGCGACTCGTAGCGGGCCTTCCAGCCCTCCCAGGAGCGGGGTGTGACCCAGAAGCCGTGGATCAGGACGATGGTGTCGGGTGTGCTCATCTGTTCGTTCCTCTCAGAAGGGGTCGGAGTGCTCACGCCTCGATGAACGCGAGGAGGTCGGCGTGCAGGCGGTCGCGGTCGGTGTCGGGCAGGGCGTGGCCGCTGCCCTCGTAGACCTTCAGCACCGCACCGTCGATGAGGTGGGCGGAGCGCTGGCCGCCCACCGGGAACGGGACGATCTGGTCGTCGTCGCCGTGGACAACGAGGGTGGGGACGTCGATCTTGGCCAGGTCCGGCCGGAAGTCCGTCGCGGAGAACGCGGCGATGCACTCGTACGCGGCACGATGGCCGCAGGCCATGCTCTGAAGCCAGAACGCGTCACGGAAGCCCTGCGGGACGTCGTGGTTGCGGTTGTGGCCGAAGAAGGGCCCGTCGGCGAGGTCGCGGTAGAGCTGGGAGCGGTTGGCGGACTCGCCGGCGCGGATCTGGTCGAAGACCTCTACCGGGAGGCCGGGGTTGTCGTCGGTCTGCAGCATCAGGGGCGGGACGGCGGAGACCAGCACCATCTTCGCCACCCGGGCGGTGCCGTGCCGGCCGATGTACCGGACGATCTCGCCGCCGCCGGTGGAGTGGCCGACCAGGGTGAGGTCACGCAGGTCGAGCGCGTCGATGAGGCAGGCGAGGTCGTCGGCGTAGGTGTCCATCTCGTTGCCGGACCAGGTCTGGCTGGACCTGCCGTGGCCCCGCCGATCGTGCGCGACGGCACGGTGACCGTGCTCGGCGAGGAACAGCGCCGCCGCCTCCCACGCGTCGGAGTTGAGGGGCCAGCCGTGGCTGAGCAGGACAGGCGTGCCGTCGGTGCCCCAGTCCTTGTAGAAGATCTGGGCGCCGTCGTCGGCGGTGATGTACGGCATGGTGGGCCTCCTCGGTCGGGTCGGGCTCGTGCCCCCGAGCCTCCCGCCGGCCGGTGCCGGTCGGACCACGTGGTCCTCGTAGTCTCAGCCCGTACCCTCCGCGAGCCGGTCCGCGAGCTGCCGCCGGGACGAGATCCCGAGGCGCTGGAACACCTTGCGCAGGTGGTAGTCCACGGTGTTCGGGCTGAGGAAGAGACTCGCAGCGATCTCCGCGTTCGTCCGTCCTGCGGCCGCGAGCCGGGCAACCGTGTGCTCCTGCGCGGTCAGGTCGACGTGTCGCGGCGCGGACTGGACCTCGTTCGGGCGCTCACCGAGGACCTCGAGCTCGGCCAGCGCGCGCGGCACGAACAGGTCTGCGCCCGAGCGGTGGAAGGCGTCGACGGCGAGCCGGAGGTGCTCGGTCGCCTCCCGTCGACGCCGGACCCGGCGCAGCCATTCGCCATAGACGAGGTGGGACCGGCCGAGGTCCACGTCGAGGCGAGCCGCGTCCAGGGCCGTCACGGACGCCACGTAGTGGGCCTCCGCAGCATCGTCGGTACTGACCAGGGCCAGCGCGCGCTCGGCGATACCGCGGCACCAGTCCGAGCCGCTGACGGCGACCCGCTGGGCCAGGTCGAGCGCGATCGGCGTCGCCTCGTCGGCATGCCCGCTGCGGACCGCGCCCTCCACGAAGTCCACGTAGTAGAGCGGCGTCACCTGCAGGAACGGCTCATCGACCAGTGGTCGGTGACGTGCGTACGCCTCGGCGTACCGCCGACCTGCCAGATCCTGGATCGCCAGAGCCTCGACTCCCGTCGCGTAGACCCCGCCGAACCCCGCAGCGGCGGCCCCGTCGTTGATCGCCGAGACGACCTCCTGGGGCGCCCCGTTCCACGCCAGCACCGCCGCGTTGGGCACGACCTCGCCGTCGTAGCCCATCGCCTGCCGTACCTCGCGGTTGAGCCCCACGAACCGGTTCGCTCGCTGCACCGTCCCACCGAACACCTCGGACAACGCCATGATCCACAGCAGGTTGTCCAGGTGGCGTAGTGCACCGCGGTCCCGGGCGGCACGTGCCGCCCGTTCGAGCCCCGCACTACGGCCCTCGTGGTCCCACAGGAATCCGCCCAGCGCGGCGATCAGCGCCCCGAAGTGCATCACCTCGTCGTCCGGAAGCACCAGGAGCGCGTCGAACGCGCTGCGAGCAGGACGGTACGCCCGGTCGTACGGCTCGAGGACCAGCGCACCGAGCCCTCGGAGCACGACCGACCACCGCCCGCCCAGCTCCGCTCCCGCCAGCAGACGACGTCCCAGCTCGTCCTTGGACACGCCGATTATCAGCCGGTCGGCGTTGCAGCACCGGTCGAACGCGCCGAGGAGCGCGTCCTGCTCGCGGGCGGCATCGTTCCCATGGAACTGATCCGCGGCCTGCAGCTGCGTCGCCGCGCCCCGCAGCACCCCGTCCGGCTTGCCGGACAGCAGCGCGAGCGCACTCTCGGCAACGAGGACCCGGCCTCGGTTCACCGGCCCGCACATGGTCACGTCGACCTCGTCGACCAGCTGCCGCGCAAGGTGAACCGCGCCGACCGCGAGCGCAGCCTCGGCGGCACCGAGCCGGCGGTCGGTGCGGGCTTCACCCGGTGGGCTGAGCTCGGCGGCCCGGGCGAGCAGGCGCGCTGTCGACGTCAGACCACCACGTCCTGCGGCCAGGTCCGCCGTCTGCGTGAGCCGGGCAGCGACTGCGTCGTCGGTTCCCAGCACGGAGCGTGCGGCGTGCCAGGCTTCCGCCTCGACCATGCCGAGCTGTTCGGCGGCCTGGGCGAGGGCGCGGTGCACCTGCCGGCGCTCGGCCCCTGTCGCTGCGTTGTAGACCGCGGAGCGCACGAGCGGGTGCCGGAACCGTACTTCCCGGGCGAGCTCGACGAGGCCGGCAAGCTCGGCAGGGTCACCGGCGTCCGGTGAGAGGCCGAGCTCCTGCGCCGCCGCTGTGACCAGGTCGATGTTGCTGGTCGAGTCGGCAGCGGCAAGGAGGACCCAGGCCTGGACCGGGGCCTCCACGCGGCGTACCCGGCGTACGTAGTGCGCCTCGAGGCTGCGCCCGACCGGTACCGGGTCACCTGAGAGGCCCAGGTCGGGGAGGGCGTGGACGAGCGACTCGCCCGCCAGGTCGATGAGGGCGAGGGGGTTGCCCCCTGTCGCCCGGGCGATCGCGACGGCCGCGGACGGGGCGAGCGGCTGCCTCGCGGACCGGTTGAGCAGGTGGATGGCGGCGTCCGTCGGGAGCCCTTCGATGTCGAGGCGCGGCACGCCACCCAGGTGCTCCACGACCGTGCCCTCGTCCCGGCAGGCGAAGAGCACCGCTACCCGCTCCCGGTCCAGCCGTCGCGCCACGAACGCAAGAGCGTCGAGGCTCTCGGGGTCGACGAGATGGGCGTCGTCGACTGTGCAGGCGACGGGCTCGTCCGCACCCACAGCGGACAAGAGGCCGAGCAGACCGAGGCCGACGAGAAAGCGGTCCGGCGCAGGACCCCTGGCCTGGCCGGACGCGACCAAGAGGGCTTGCTGCTGCCGCTCCGGGAGTGCTGGCAGTGATTCGCGCAGCGTGGACACGAGCCGCTGGACCGCGGCGAAAGGCATCGCGGACTCCGACTCGTAGCCGTCGACACGCACCGTGCGGAGGCCCGAGACCGCTGTCGACGCGGCCAAGAGCGCCGTCTTGCCGATACCCGGCTCGCCGAGCAGCGCCAGCGAACCTCCGCGTCCGTTGCGCGCCAGGCCGATGAGTGCCGCCACGCGTTGCAGCTCGGCAGCACGGCCGACAAGGTCCCCGGCGTCTGGCACGGGTCCACGCTAGTGGGCAGGACTTTGCTGAGACTACGTGTGCCGCGTGGTTCACCCGGGCGCCTTCGTGCCGACGATCGTCGTGTCCGTACCCCCGATCGAAGGCACTCCCATGAATCGAACATTCCGCCCGTACGCGGTGGTGTCGGCCGCCGTCGTCGCCGCGCTGGTCGCGCTGGCGCCTGTCACCGGCACAGCGGCCCCGCTCGCCGGGGGCCGGCACATCCCGCATCCCGGCCCCAAGCCCACGATCGTGCTCGTCCACGGCGCATTCGCTGACTCCAGCGGCTGGTCCGAGGTCACCGAGCGGCTCACCGACCGCGGCTACCCCGTTCTGGCGTTCTCCAACCCGCTGCGCGGCCCGGCGTCCGACGCCGCGTACCTGCGCCAGTTCCTCGACACCCTCACTGGTCCCGTGGTGCTCGTGGGCCACTCCTACGGGGGCGCCGTCATCACGAACGCCGCCACCGGCGACCCCGACGTCGAAGCCCTCGTCTACGTCGCCGCCTATGCACCCGCGGAAGGCGAGAACGTCGTCGCGATGAACGGGCTCGGCGGTGGGCACACCGACGTCACCGACCACCTCATCATCCGGCCGTTCCCCGGCGCTCCAGAGGGAGACGCCGACGCCTACATCGACCCGGCCTGGTTCCACCGGCTCTTCGCGCAGGACCTCCCGCGCGACGAGGCCGCGTTCCTCGCCGCGTCACAGCGGCCGGGGGCGCTCGGCGCGCTGTTCACGCCGGCCGGGCCACCCGCCTGGGCAGAGATCCCCAGCTGGTACATCGTCGCCAAGCAGGACCGCATCATCCCGCCGGAAGCGGAGCGCGCCATGGCGGCCCGCGCCGGGTCGACGACGATCGAGGTCGACGCGTCGCACGTCGTGATGATGAGCCGGCCCGGCGTGGTCGCCAACGTGATCCTCGACGCGGCGAAGGGCTGAGCCCTGGCGGCTCCTGGGAGATCTTGAACGCCGGGCACGCCATACGCGTGGCGTGCCCGGCGCTCGCGGAGCCCTCGCGACGTCAGGAGACTGTGTCTCCGGCGCGAAACCCGTCTCGAACAAGGTCGTCCCACCGCCCCACCCGCAGCTCAGTCGAGGCAGAACTCGTTCCCCTCTGCCTCATGGCCTCGTGACCAGTGACAGCAGGTTCGTGACGCCTCGGGGTGACACGAATTGGACGCGTTTTCGCAGGGACGGTGCCGCGTGCGGCACCCACGGGACGGCTCGGTCCGGGTCAGCGCGGCTCGCCCCGTGCACCTCACGTGCATGGCCCGCCAGCAACCACCGCGCCCGGTGCCTCGCCACGTCACGCTCCCCGCGGCTGGCTACTACACGCCCGAGCAGGCAGCCGAGCTGCTGGGTGTCTCCGTGCACACGCTGGAGAAGTGGCGACGTGCCGGCTACGAGGGCGTCGGCCCGCGCTACCGCCTCCACGGCCGGCACGTCCGGTACGACCCGCGCGACCTGCTTGAGTGGAGCGAGTCAAGGGCGGTGTCGTGATGGGCCGCCCCAAGCTCAAGCCCGGCGAGCACGGGAGCATCAGCGCCTCGAAGCAGTCGAACGGCCGCTGGCGGGCGCGGGTTCGGTACTGCACCCTCCTGGGTGTGGCGGACGAGACCTCCGCTACGGGCCCGACCAAGCAGGCCGCGAAGGCCAACTGCAAGGAGAGGGTCGACGCGCTCCTTGGCGCCACGGTCGTCGCGACTGTGACGACCGTCGGCGAGCTGTGCCGAAACTGGTACGGCCAGGTCGAGGCAGAGTCGACGGCCTTCTGGTCGCGTCCTGACGCCGCCGAGCGCACGGGTGAGATCCCGCCACGGCCGCAGTCTCTGGTGCACTCCGAACGCGCTGTGCGGTACATCTGCGCCCCGGATGGTGGGATTGGGAACCTGCGGTTGGACGAAGTCACCACGCTCGCGCTGGAGCAGTGGCTCGACTCCCACAGGCGGATCTCCGCAGGGCGCGCCGACGGGATCCGCCAGGTACTGCGCGGAGCGTTCCGATCGGCCGTGCGGCTCGGGATCTTGGCGACCGATCCGATGGCCGGGGTCTCACCGATCCGGAAGCACGCACCTCGACCGATCGCGCTGGAGGCCGACGAGCTCCAGACGGTCCGCAGGATCCTGCGCGACGACTTGTCGCTGACCATCATGCGAACCACGACCGCGAACCTCGACACCCTCCTCACGTTGCTCCTGGGGTCGGCCATGCGGGTCGGGGAGGCATGCGCACTGCGCTGGAGCGACCTCGTGCTCGAGGGCGCAGAGCCGACCGTCACGATCTCGGGGACGCAGACGGAAGTACCGGGAAACGGCCGAATGCGCCAGGAGGTCCCGAAGACCGAGTTCAGCAACCGGACCTTGCTCCTGCCGCCCATAGTCGTCGAGGCCCTACTCCGCGTCCGCCCGGACAACGCCGAGCCGACGAGCTGGGTCTTCCTCACCCGGAACGGGACCGCCTGGGACTCGGGAAACGCGACGGGCGTCCTGAACCGGATCGTCGAGAAGTCGAGCGGTGCGCTGGACCCCCGCAGGATCTCCTTCCACAAGTTGCGCTCGACGGCGGCGACAGCGATCGCCGAAAAGTACGGGGACCATGTCGCCGCCCAGGTGCTCGGGCACAAGCCGCAGGGCGTCACGCAGTCGCACTACATCGCACGGCGAGAGGTCGCTCCGGACGTGCGCGATGTGCTCCAGGCACTTGTCGAGTCTTCGGAGCCCGGCGTCGTGCGGAGCGCTCCCGTCGCGGCCGTCATAGCCATCGCGCGGAAGCGGGCCGTTCGAGGACATCTGAGCGTTGTGTAAGCGCGGCGCTGGGCCGGACCCCGTGGGGTCCGGCCCAGCGCCGTCAGATCATGCGTCACAGGGTCGGTGGCGGTGGCTCTGTGGGTGGAACGTCGCGACGCGCCAGCGGCGGCGGGTTGGGACTGGGCATCACGCGGGGCGTGTAGCCGGGGTTCGCCAGGCGGCGGATGTAGCCCGCGACGTCCGACCCCGGATCCGGATCCGCCGCGCGTACCTCCGCGACGCCGGAGTTGCGCCCGCCGTCGGTGGACGTGGTGGGCGTCTGGGCCGGGGTGGTGAGGTCCGTCGGCTCGTCGGCTGGGACCGGGGTGTGCCTGGCGACGATCTGGTCGAGTGCGCCCGTCAGGCGTTCCCAGACGTCGCTGGGCGTGCTGACGGCGAGCATGGGCTTGCCGTAGGGGTTGTAGTGCGGCTCGAGGTCGCCCAGGACGTGGTCGGGGTGGCGGTGGAAGTACTCGTTGTAGGCGGGTCGCTGGGGGAACGTCTTCCGGCTCCCGGTGCGGAGGATCGACTCGCCGCCGGCCGCGGAGTCGGTGCCCCGTGCGCGGAAGATGAGCAGGTCGGTGGGCAGATCGCACCCAGCGGTAGCGCGCAGCAACCCTCCTGGCAGCCGGATGGCGCCGAGCAGGTCGCCGAGCTCGGTCATGGTGTCTCGGTCGGCTGCGAGGTCGGGGGAGTCGAGAAAGGTGTGCGCGACGATCGCGGCGGTCAGCCCGCCGGGGTTCGTCCGGCGGAGCGCCGCCAGGACGCCGCCGCCGTGGTCCAGGGTGCGGCGGGCCTCGAAGTCTCGGTCGTGGAGCCGGACGTCGCTGTAGACGCCGTTGTAGACGACGACGTCGAACTCCTGCCCGTCCTGGAAGGCGTGGACCTCCAGGTCGGTGTGGCCGTCGGGTGCAGGGATCGTCGCGGTGTGCGTCAGGTCGGTCCCCCAGGTCGGCTCGCCGTCCAGGAGCGGGGTCATCCGGGAGAACAGGTGGGCGTCCATCCCGGTGACGAGCAGCTGACCGCCTTCCGGAGCGCCGAGAGCGCGCAGGGCCGGCCACAGGCGCTCGGCGATCGCGATCGTGGGTTCGACGGCGGGCGTGGCCCAGTGGTCGCGCAGGGCGAGCGCGTCCACGAGGGAGACGGGCGGCTTCTGCTCCATCACGCACCTCCGCGGGCGAGGTTCTCGCCCGCGGCGACCTCGCGCCGCCGTCGGGCGAGGTCTGCCTTGACGAAGGAGTCGAAGTCCGCGGCGCGGTCGGTGATCGTGACCTGCTCTGCCACGTGCGGTGGCTCGCCCGGCCAGGCGGTCTGCCGGGTGGGGCGGTCGGTCGTCAGGGCCGTGCCCGACTTCTTGACCCAGTCGGTCAGCCGGCGCCGGGACTCGGCGAGGTCTCTGAGCCACAGGAGGGGTGCGTTCGCGGGGGCGTCGTCGGAGTAGGCGGCGAGCCAGGCCGTGTGCAGCGCGGACAGCTCCCAGACGAGCTCGCGGTGCCGGTACCAGAACGGCGGGACCTCCTGGACCGGCAGGCCGAAGTCGCGGCGCAGCCAGGTCACCCAGGTGTCCAGGTCGTGCCACTCGAAGGCGGCCTCCTCGGCCGTGAGCAGGTTCCAGTTCACGGGTCGGACCGGCATGTCGAGGTCCGACGGCGGCTGGCCCGCCTCGGGCGTGTGGTCGTCGGTCGCGTCGGTGGGCAGGGCGAATGCGGCGTCGAGGAACGCCTGCAGGGCGGCTTGCCCGCCGGCCGGGAGTGTGTGCGGTGCGGCGGTCTCGGACGGGTCGAACGGCGGAGTCGTCATCGGGGCGCCCCCGTCCCGGTACGGCGGACGGTGTAGGTGGTGCGGGCGACGTCGTGCCCGACACGGTTCGCGACGAACTCCTCGACCCCGTCACCGGTCTTCCGGACCTGGCCGCCGGCCACGATCGCGTCGCCGGCCCAGAACCGGGCGTCGATGCGGTGAGCGAGGTCGCCGTAGGCCACCAGGACGCACTGGACCGACTCGAACTCATGGCTGCCGTCGGGCTGCTCGGTCCAGCGGGTCGCTCGAACCTGGACCCTGGCCTCGGCCAGCCCGTTCTCCTTGGTGCTTACCTCCGGCGGGGCGTCCACGTACCCTGCCAGGCTCACGCTCGTCGGGATCCCCATCCCAGCCTCCCTGAGACCACGCACCCGCCGTGGTGGCGGGCGCTCTCGGGAGGTAGGTGTGTGCAGAGACCGATGTCCCTGCGGCGGATCGCGGAGATGCGCACGCGCTGGAGCGGCCAGGCGGTGGCCGGGAGTGGCTAGCGTGACCCTCTTCCAGTTCTCACCGGTCCAGGTCCGGGAACCGCCTCACGACGTCGTCCGCCCGCTCCGTTGCCGCTTCGGACTCGGCGAACCGCCTCAGGCCCCTCAGGGTGTCCGCCAGTCCCCTCAGGAGCGCTACGAGGATGGCCTCGTGCGTCCCGGGGTCAAGGTCGGCGAGCATCTGGTAGATGTTCACGGCACGGGTGACGGCGTCCGCGGCGCGGTCTAGGTCGCCTGACGTCTCGTAGGCATCCCCCAGCCCGGCAAGCGCCACGCCGAGCATCGACTGTACCTCGTGGTCGCCCGGGTCCTGCTCTGTCAGCCGCTGGTACGCCGCGACCGACTGCCTGATGAGGTCCAGTCCGTGCTCCAGCTGCCCGAGCCGGTTCCGGACATGCCCGAGCATGAACGCGCTCCTGGCGAGCTCGAGCCGGGTGGTTCGCGTCTCCGGGTCGGCCTCGGGCTCGGCCCGCCTGATGTCTAAGGCCCGGGTCAGCGCGTCGGCGGCGTCCTCCAGACGGTCGAGGCTCAAGTAGGCTGCGCCCTGCTCGAAGAGCGCCTCTGCCAACTTGTGCCGGGACTTCGTGTCATCGGGGTCGTCGTCTGTCGCTGACTCCCACAGTTCGACGCGCCGGACTATGCAGTCGATCGTCGCATCGGAGTTCCCGAGCTCGTCATGAGCCCTCCCGAGCACGGCAAGGACATTGGAGAGGACATCCCGTGCGGCCGGGCTCGATCCCCGGTCGAGCACCTGGACCGCTCTGTTCGCCGCGTCCTCCAGGACTTCGACGGCCTCCTCCGTCCTGCCGAGCTGCTTGAGCACGATCCCTTTCAGGTAGAGGACCTCAGCGAGCTTCTGCGTGGACTCGTGGCCGCCACCGTCGAGCTCGGTTAGGACCTGACGGATCGCGACCGCCCTGGCCAGTTGCTCCGCTGCCTCGTCGAACCGGTCGACCTGCAGGTGGTTCATGGCGACAAGCTCATGCGCCTGGGCGAGCTCGTGCTCGTGATCCCCGGGCTCGGCCTCGGCACGCTGCCGGACCAGGTCGAGCACTCCCGCCGCCAGCCCGGCTGCATCGGCCCAACGGTTGCGCTGCATCGCCACCAAGGCCAGTCGGTGCAGGCGCCACTCATTAAGCTGGGACCTTATTTCCTCGTCCTTGCGTCGCAGCATGCTTGCACGGTCGGCCTCGTGTCCCGCGGGCTCGTCCGCCACGTAGCGCTCGGCGACATCTGCCAGATTCGTCTCCGCATCCCGCAGGTTCCCCTGTCGCCTCTGCACGCTTGCCAGGAGTACGACCTCGTCCCATTCCGAGTACCCCACGTCCACCGCCCGCGCGAGCGCCTTCTCCGCCTCAGACCACTCGCGAGCCTCCAGGTGGAGGTGCGCGAGCTCCCTCAGGGCGTGGAACATGTCAAAGCCCAGTTCGGCCTCCTCGAAGTCGTCGACCACGCGTGCGAGGTACGCCTTTGCGTCCTCCGGCCGCCCGATCGTCCTCAGTTGGCGCGCCAGACGCAGCCACGCCTTGGCCCGCAGCCGCACGTCGGTGGCCGGTTCATCATTGATAGCGCGCTCGACGAGTCGGTCCGCACGCGCGATCACCGCCGCTCGGTGCTCGCCGTCCCCCAGCGTCTCGTAGATCTCGGCGAGGCAAACCAGGGTCTCCCCGAGCTCGTCGCTGTCCGGGTCGGCGTTGAGGCTTTGCTCGAACAGCCGGGCAGCACGTGTGAGGAAGGCGCGCGACTCCTCGGGGCGATCGAGATCGGCCTCGAGCTCTCCGACCTTCATCAGGTAGCTTGCTCGGAGCACATTGGGCAGCGACCGGTCGTCGAGGAGCTCTTGGTAGATCGCCGCGGCCTGGCGGAACCGCGCCCGTGCCTCGTCGAACAGCCCGAGCTCTGCCTCCTCGAGGGCGATCGACTGGACCTCCAGGGCGACCGCGGCGTGGCCGAGCACCCCACCCTGTTCCAGATAAGGCGTGAGGACGGCGAGATTCGCCTTCTCGCGTTCCAGCCAGCCGTCGTCGGTCCGCGTCGTGTACCCGATCAGAGCCTTCACTGTGTGCGCCGTCTTCTCCACGAGTCCGGGCAGTTGCGCGATCGGGCGGACGTTGCTGCGCACCACGCTTCGGATCTCCTTGGGGCGCCGGACCGACGCGGGCTCCGTCAGGAAGACGAGCCACTCGTTGGCCAGAATGGCCGCGATCCCGGCAAGGTCCTCCGCCTCGGCCTGCTCCCGCACCGCACGGGCGGCCAGCTGGTGGATCGCCAGGTGTCCCTCCCGCCAACTCTCCCCGCGGAGCTCGACGATCCCGTATTCGACCAGGCGGCGGACGACGGCTGGCATGCCGCGTCGCGTAGACGTCCCGCCGTCCCCGACCCATGCTCGCACGGCGTCTTGGTCCCATAGCCAGGTGGGGTGACCGTCGGGAGCCTGCACGGCGGCGACCAGGGCCGCTCGCTCCATCACCCCGTCGGGCAAGCCGCGGGAGGCCCGCTCAAGGGCCACCTCCCAGGCGGCGCTGATGAGGCGGGGGTAGCCGCCCCGATCGGGTTCGTCGGCAGCCGCGTCTATCGCGGCGGACACCTCGAACTCGCCGATCCAGTCCGCTACCGTCATGGCGTTGGCGGCGATGGTCGCCGCGGCGATCGACAGGGCGAGCGGGTAGCGCCCGACGCACCGCGCCAGGGCTCGTGCCTCGGCGCCGGACGCGACCGCCATCGACCGTCGGCCGATCACAGGGGTGTGCCCCTCGTTGCCCAGATACGCCTCAGCCTCCTCGACGGTGAAGAGCTCCGCGCGGATCGGGTGCCCATGAGTCGCCGTGCGCAAGTCTTGGCTGAGCGTGGTGACCAGCAGCCGGCCGCGCCGGTTGCGCCCCGGCGGGACGAGCCCGGCCTCGATCAAGGCACCCGCGTCGGCGTTGTCGAGGACGACCAGCCACCGCCACGGACAGACCGCCAGTACGCCGAGGAGCGCTCTCGTCTTGCGGTCCGCAGGGTCACCCGCGGATCCGGGGACCGAGAACCCGTGCGCTCGAAGCTGGTCGACCGCTTCCGCGAGCGCCGTGGTGACGGTTGCGACGTCCGCCGAGTCGACCCAGACCAGCAAGCCCTCGTGGCCCGGCCCCTGGTCGGCCAAAGCCTCCTGCATGACGCGGCGGGCGGTGAAGGACTTGCCCAAGCCTGGACCTCCGACGAGCCATACGCGGCGGTCGCCCTCGTCTGCCCAGAGCTGTTCGATCTCGTCGTCGAACACGCGCCGCTGATAGACCGCGCCGACGTCGGTAGGCGAGCCGACCAGGACGCGCGCACTGGCCGTCGGCATGCCCTGATCAGTGCCCAGGGCACCGGGCAACGCGTCATCCGTTGCGGCGGTACGAGGGTGCGGGACGGCAAACCCGGCCCCGGCCCTGGCGCGATCGGGCTCGGGCTCGGGCCAGGAGATCGACCTCACCCAGGGTTCGCCACGCTCAGGCGAGGCATGGTTGAGGACTGCGTCACCGAGCGCGGGGGCTGACTTCGCTCGTCCACCGATGATCCGCCCTGCTGCCAACACCGCCAGGCGCGCTCCCTGTTTTCGAAAACCCTGGCCCGACGACTTGTAGGTACCCTGCTGCGCGACTCGCGCAGTCCACAGCATTGTGGCGAAATCCTTGTTTGTTGCCGGGACCTTGATGTCGGCGAGGCCCTTCCCGCCGATCATCGGCTGGCCGGCCTGGATCGGTAGCCTTGATCGCGTCCCCCTCGCCTCGAGGTTCCAGTAGACCTGCCCGAGGTAGAGCAGTTCCAGGTCGCTGAGAGGCTTGTTGGCGTTGAGCACCTTGCGGGCGGCACGGTCCTGGGAGAGCTCCACGAAGACTGCGCAGAGCCGGTCACGGACTACGTCGGCGTCGAGCGGCTCCCCGCCGTTGGCAAGGTAATGCTCGAACAGAACGCGCGCCGGTGCGGGTGGCTCAGCCGCGGCCAACGGGTCGACGTCGATGTGCTGGCTCTCCGACAGCCCGTAGCCCTTCGCGAGGGAGTCCAGGTACGCCGCGAGGATGATCACGGGCGCGGGACCCGTCGGTGCCTCTCGAAGCACCAGCTTCAGCGCGTCGGAGAGGTCCTTGGTGATCTCGAGTTCGAGTCGGCCCGGCATGGCGCCGATCATGCCAGCGTGGCGTGCCAGGCAGGGCTAGGCACCAGGGGACGTGATGCCTCCCGTGCCTGGGGCGAGCGTTCTCGGCGTCACCACGTTCGGACGCCACGAAGGAAGCCAGCCATGACCACCACGACCATCCCGACCGCAACCGCCGTCGTCGTCGCGGTCGACGCCTCAGCCCGTCTGCCGCTGACCGCGAACTTTCACTTCATCAAGAGCTGTAATTTCCGATGCTCCTACTGCTACGCGACGTTCGCCGACCTCGTTGGCCGCCCTGTGCTCCCCGAGGACCACCTGTTCGAACTCACTCGCCGACTCGCCCGGCGGTACTCGAAGGTCACGCTGGTCGGCGGGGAGCCGACCCTTTACCCCCTGCTGCCCGAGATGCTCGCCGCAGCGAAGGCCGAGGGCACCCGGACCAACATCGTCACCAACGGCTCCCGTATCGACGCTCGCTGGCTCGAGGCCCATGCTGATGTCCTCGACTTCCTCACTCTGAGCATCGACAGCGACGACGCTGAGACCCACCGTGCGCTCGGCCGGGCTACCCCGGGCGGCCAGACCGTGGAGAACGAGCACTACCTCGAGCTCGCCGGCGCAGCGAGCGCTCTCGGGATCACGGTCAAGGTCAACACCGTCGTGACGACTCGCAACTCCGGGCAGGACCTCTCGGGTCTGATCCGTGCCCTCTGCCCCCAGCGGTGGAAGGTGCTGCAGGCCGCCCCGGTCGACGGACAGAACGACCGGTTCATTGCGGACCTTACCCCGCACCGCGAGGATTTCGACGAGTACGTCCGCCGCCACGAGGCCGCCCTGGCCGACAGCGGCGTCCGAGTCGTCGCCGAGCCCATCGAGACGATCCGCGGCTCCTACATCATGGTCGACCCGCAGGGCCGGTTCTTTGACAGCACTGCGGGTACCCACCACTACAGCCGGCCGATCCTCGACGTCGGGATGGACGCCGCATTCGCCGACGTCGACTTCGAGCCGACCAAGTTCTATGCGCGCGGTGGCGACGCCGACTTCGCAGGCCCGACTGCGTAATTGTCCAGAAGTCGGACGACACCTTCCGGATGCGCCCCTTCGGAAGGTGGTCCACTGCCGGGCCGGCTCTCCTTCAAGGGGCACCGGCCCGGCAACCCACCTTGCCCAGCGCGAGGCGGTCGAGAAGTGGGGGGTGGACCGGTCCGCGGTGATCGGGATCTGCCGGACGGCCAAGCAGCGGGCGCTGGACGCGCTGGCTGCGGCCCGGCCGGGACGGCGTGGCCTGTCGCCCGAGGCTGCCCAGCTGGCCGAGGCGCGCGGAGATCGAGCGGTTGCGTGCCACCATCACCGAGCAGGCCGTCGCGTTGTACCTGCACGAGGGAAATCGCGTTCGGACTGACGCCCCTTTCACACCTGCCGCAGGTCTCCCTCCACCCGCGTCCGGTCCGCCTGCAGCTCCGCAGCGTCGCCCCTGGCTGTCCACGCCCGCAGCGTCGTGACGATCGGCGGCGCCGACCGCAGCAGCACGAGGCCGGTCCCGAACGGCAGCGTCCGGATCGCCTCAGGCGGCATGACCGGCACCCGTCGGGTCGTGTGCTGGACGGACCGAGCCCCGCGGTCGCCGACCGTCCAGGACGCCGTCGACTCGTCGCGTTCCCCGATGAGGGCGGACAGGTCGCGCAGGTCAGTGGCGGACGATGTACCTCCCAGGATGACCTTGACGATCGCGGCGTCCCACATCGCGCCGGCGTTGTCCGCACCCCACCGGGAACGTGCCTGGGACAGCGACTGGAGCACGGGCATGGTGGTGATGCCGGACCCACCGCCGTCGGACATCAGAGAGGGCAAGGAGGGCAGCGGAGCCAGGTTGCCGATCTCGTCCAGCGCGAGCAGCAGCGGCGGGTCCAGCCGTGCGCCAGGCGACAGGGCAGCCAGGCGCCGGGCGGTTTCGGTGAGGTCCTCGATGAAGGCCGCGACGAGCGGCCCGCAGGTCACGGACCCGCTACCGGTGGCGAGCAGGTAGAGCGTCCCGTCGGAGCGTAGGAACGTCTCGGGGTCGAAGGTCTCCTCGGGTGTGGGGCAGACTGCGTCGAGCACGCGCGGGTCGGAGAGAGACGACAGTGCCTGCTGGACCCCTGCCCAGGCGGAGTCCCGGGTGCGGGGGTCGAGCTGCAGGATCGCGTCGAGCGCCTGGCCCCAGCCATGGGCCGCGTCCGGGTAGGCGGTCAGGATCGCGACGGCGTCGGCCGCCGCGGCCGACGAGGTGGACCAGGAGTACAGCTCGCGGGCGGTGAGCCCGTCCAGGGCCGCTGCGTGGAGCAGCCCTTGGAGCGCGGTTCGGGTGAGCCCTTCCCAGAAGGAGCCGTTGTCTGCGCCCTTCCCGAGGCCGGTCGACGACGCCAGCCCGGCAGCCCGGACCTGCGCGGTCAGCGGGTCCTCGCACCCGCGCACGAGCGACCAGCGCATCCCGGCGGCCAGCCCGGGGGCGAGGCGCTGCGGGTCGAACACCGCCACGGGCCCGCGTCGCTGCCGTGCGGCCAGCGTGATCGCGAGGGTGTCCGGGCGGGTCGACGTCGTGACGACGGCGCCCGGCGCGTCGAGCACGGCGTTCACGACCAGGTGCAGGCCCTTGCCGGACCGGGGCGGGCCCAGGACCAGCATCGAGTCCTCGACCGACGCCCACACGGGCCGCCCGTACGCGCGACCCAGGACATACCCGACATCCTGCGGGGCCGGCTTGATCAGCGACGGGCGCAAGGTCGCAGACCGCTTCAGCAGGGCCTTCTTGGACGCGGTGGCCGCGACGTCGTGAGCCGTGGCGGTCCCGGCGTGGGAACACGGTGCCCGACGGCGCAGGCGCACCACCACCTGCCACGTCACCCAGGCGAGGGCACCAGTCGCGAGCAGGAGAATGAGGGCGACCGCCCAGTAGGCGAAAGTGCTGAGCTGCGGCGCGCCGAGGACAGAACCGGGCTCGAGCGGGCGGCCCAGGACCCCCAGCCCGGACGTCAGGCTCTGAGTCGGCAGGTGGACCCCGGTGAGGGCCGCGGCGACGGTTCCGGCTGCGCGCAGGATCGCTGCGACACCCAGGAGACCCGCGACGCAGGCAAGGGCCAGGTTCGTCAGAGAGTCCGCGTTCGAGTCGCTGCTCGTCATCACGGGCTGCTCTCCGTCGGTCCGTCGAGGATGGGCTCGGCCGGGGCAGGCGGGCGCTGGGGACCGGATTGCCTGGACGCCGTGACCGGGCCGGTCAGGCCACGAGCAGGTGACGAGGTATTGCCGGCCGGAGCGGTGCGGCCGGTCGCGTCGATCAGGACGACGTTCCCAGCGACGGCCCGTTGGAGCGCCGGAGGCAGGCGCAGGACGACGGTGCCGTCGGACCCGGCTGTCGCTGTCGTGATGACGATGGCGACCTGGATCGTCTCGCCAGCGGCGAAACCCGTGCCAAGAACGCCGTCCGCGGTGCGCGGTCTCGGTTCGGGTGTCGTCGCGACCTGCGCGGGCGTGAGGATGTCGGTGTAGGTGCGACCGGCGTCGGTGACGTCGAACCTGACCGGGGTGTCCCGCTCGCGGACGATCCGCGCGGCCGCCTCAGGAAGGTCCGTGCGGGTCAGGTGGCGACCGTCGTCGGGCCACGCGGTTCCGTCCACCGTGATGGCAACGGAACCGTCGTCGGCGACTCGAACAGTTGCCCGAGGGAGGGTGAGCGGGGCGGTCATGAGATGACCGCTGCTGTCTCGGCGGTCTGCTCCCGGTCCGAGCGCCGATTGTCGGAGGCAGGCGTCAGGGTTGTCCGGGAGGTGGGCTCGGCTGCTCCACCCGAGTTGAGCCCGGCCGGCACACCGGGTGCGCGGCCTCTGCCGGTGGCCGACATGCTTGCTGCGTCGACCTGGTCGGCCATCGCGCCGAGCACCTCGAGCACGCCCGCCGGATCGGCGACTGCGTGAGCTGCGCTCCGTTGCTCGGTGAGCCGCGTGGCGAGGGCGCGAACCTGCGCGCGTTCTGCACCAGCGCCCGAACACCGTGCAGCGGTGCGCAGCCGCTCGGCCACGGGCAGGAGACCTACGAGATCTGGCGCGAGCTCAAAGTCGGTCGCGTACGTGGCTAGGGCGGCGCGCCGGACGTCGACGTCGGTGAGCTCCTTGAGCGTTGTGGCGAGGCCACCGAGCCAGAGCCTCGGTGCCATCGCCGAGAGGTTCGCGCGTTCGGCAGTTTCCAGGCCGCTGACTACCCGGTCGAGGAATGGCGCTGCCTGCGTCCAACCCGCAGGCCCCGGTACCGCGGCCAGGACCCCGCGGCTTTCTGCGGCGGAACGCGCGGCGAGGTCCAGGCCCGCGCGAAGGGCGGCGTCGCTCCTCGTCAGGGTCTCGGCCATTCGTTCGGCCGCCGCGACGAGGTACGGCAGATCCGCGCGGCTCACAGGACCGGCCCCCGCGTTCGCTCCGACGCACGGATTGACGCGGCCGGCGGCCGGTATGCGGGCACACCCTGGGTGAGCCCGTTTTCCCGGGCCCGATCCACGATGTCGCCCAATGCCTGGCTGAGCTGGTCGCTGAGGGAAGCGTCGCTGTCGGCCACCACGGCAAGCCGAGACCCCTCCAGGGCGAGTGTCCCGAGCACGTGTTCCGGGTGGTTGGCGACGTAGTCGTTGACCCGGGCGCCACGCGGGTCTGGGACCGTGACGCTGACCGTGAACGCTGGACCGCGCGGATCCTCGAAGTCGCCGCGCCGACGCAGGAGGATCAGGTCGCACGGCTGGTCCGCCGTCGTGCCAGGGCGCAGTGCGCCCGAGGGGAGCCGGACGACGCCGACCAGGTCGCCGAGCGCGCGCAAGGTCTCCCGGGTGGTCGGGTCAGGCTCGTCGAGCAGCTGGTGCGAGGCGACGACGGCCGTCGGGCCCCCGGGTGCTGTGCGGGCGAGGGCCGACGTCGCGGCCCGGGACTCGAAGAGCCGTCGCCGCTGCACGGCGATCGGCGCGGTGAGCGCGAGGTCGGCCAGGGGCATGTTGGCCAGGACGACGTCGAACTGCGCGGTTCTGTCCGGGACGTAACGTGGGCGGATCGACGCAGGGTGCGGCCAGACGCCGGAGGGTGGGACCGTCGCCACCGTGCCTTCCGGCGGGTTGGTCAGCCGTGGTGCATGCCGGGGGAAGCCGAGGAACGGTGCGGCATCTGCGCCACGCACGAGCATCGTGCCGCCGGAGACCCCCAGCGCGCGCAACGCGGTCCAGGTGTGCTCGGCGATGACCGAGTGTGCGGGCCGGGCGTCGAGGCGATAGTGCAGGGCGATCGCGACGGCGTCGGGATGGTCAGCCGGTTGGCGGCGTGGCATCGGGTCTCTCCCTCAGTGAGCAACGTGGTGCTTCACAAGGGAGGTGTGAGCCCACGCCCTCCTACGTCTCTACTGCGCGCCAGGGCCCGCCGTGTGTACTCCGCACTTGCTTCGGGATCACCCGGCCCCGTTGCGAGAAGACGGGACTCGCGTGGGAGGCTTCCCGCATGGCCGCTGATCGACGTATCGGTCGTCTCACATGGCATCTGGAATCTGTCCGCCACCACTTCACGGACGACGGAACCCCGAACGCCTCCTGGCAGCGCTACTTGACCGATCAACGATCAGATAGGCGCAAGAAGTACTTCTTGAGGACGGTCGGCATGACCGTGCTCGCGTGCCTCTTGGTAGCCGGGGTAGCAGGGTCCCTCCATCACTTCCTCCAACCCGACTGGGAACTGATCGGTGGTCTGCTCGCTGTAGCCAGTTTCGGCGGATTCATCGCCGTCAAGCGCTCGTTCGGGGGCTCCCGGGCGTCTCTTGACTCCGCTATGCGTCACATAGCGGATCTGGAGGAGCTCGCGCCCGTCTGGGCAGGGTTGTCCGACAAAGAGCGTCGAAGCGTCCAGCGCGGCGAGAACGTTCGGGCGGGCCTACACGTTCTGGCCAAGTTGGTCATACCGTTTGCCGACTTCGCGACCGACGACTGACATCGCCCGTCACGCGGACCTAGCCTTCCAGGCGCCGCATCCGGCCCGTCGTCGAGTACAGCTTGCTCTCGACGTCGTGCAGCTGGTGCTGAACCAGGAACGCCCGGTCCCGGATGCGCCAGAGCCCCTGGCCGAGGCCGAGCTGCGGCAGCACGCTGCGTTGTGCGGCCGTCAGCCCGAGTGCCGTCGCGGTCGGCCCGAGCTGGTCGGTCTCCTGCCGGTAGATGATCCGGGTCTCGGCGTTCGCGAGGAGCGACGAGGCCAGCGACCTGGCGGCGGAGCCGGAGTCGCCGACGTTGTCGAGGTCGGACAGCTTGTGGAAGACGAGCAGGTTCGCGATCCCGTAGTGCCGGGCCAGGCGCCAGTGGGCGTCCATCCGTCGCAGGAGCGCGGGGTGGGACATGAGCCGCCACGCCTCGTCGTAGACGACCCAGCGCTGCCCGCCGGCCGGGTCGGCCAACGCCGCCTCCATCCACGCCGAGCAGCACGTCATGAGCAGCGACGCCCGGTGCTCGGCCTGGAGGGTGAGCTGGACCGCACGCGTCACGACTGCCCAGGGATCCTGCGCCTCCAAGGTCGCCGGGGCACGCAGCACCTCGAACGCTGCTGTTGCGGCATCGGCCGGGGACTGGTCGTAGCGGCGGGCCAGCGCGGCGTACTTCGCCGCCGCGTGCTCCATCAGGCGGCTGGCGTCTGGGTCGGCACGCCACCCGTCCTCCGTCAGAGCGATACGGATCAGCAGTGCTCGCAGGCCCTCGCTCGTCGCGAAGTCCATCGTCGCGGCGGTCACAAGGTCACCGCCGGGGTGTCCTCGACGCGGGTCGGCCGGCCGATCGCCGTCCGGGTGATCGGGGCGCGACCGGTCCGGAGCCGACGGCGGGCCGTGTGCGCGGCCAGGTCGACGCCACGGGTCAGGAGCCAGGACCCGACGCGGTGGGGCAGCTCCGAGATGCGGACCCACTCCGCAGCGAGCGTCCGCGGGTGACCGGCGGCGTTGTGCTGCGAGGGGTCTCCTGCAGCGGCGAACAGGTTCGTGCCGACGGTCTGGGCGGTCTGCTGCGGTGCGGCTGGCTGCGGGGCCTGGGGCCGGTCCGGCGTCGGACCGTGAGGGTCGGTGCTCATAGGGTGTTCGCCTCGTTGGTCGGGCCGCTCATGACGGTGGCGGGTCGGTTGGTCGCGGCGCGCCGGTAGGCGGACCGGATGGTGGTGTCCGTCTCGCGCTCCCCGAGCCCCGCGTGTGCGGCGGCGGGCACCAGGGCGGCCCTCGTCTCCCGGAGCTGGAAGCCGTGCTCGGCCATACGGCACGCAGCCCAGAAAAGGCCCTGGTTCCGTCCGCCCGGCGGGCGCGAGGCGACCCAGGCCGCGAGGCGGTCCGGGTCGGCGCCCGACGTCGGGACTGCCACCAGCGCGGGGGCCGAGTGGCGTGGTCGTGGCGGGTCGAGGAAGGCGCGCAGCCCGGGGGCGTCGATCGGGGCCGGAGTCCTGGGCGGGAACGCGGCGGTGACGGAGTAGGCGGCTGGACCGGCGTCGGTCACCACGACCGACGGCGGAACCACGATGTAGCCGCCGTCGCCGCGGAAGTCGATATGGGTGCTGGGCAGCGCCCATGATCGCTGTTCGCGGCCGGGCGGGTGCGGGTAGTGGACGTGGCGACCGCCCGACGGAGTGCGGACCAGCAACGCCCACCCGCGGGTCAGCCCGGCAGCGTGGGCGCGGCCGAACGCCTTGAAACCCGAGGCGGCGCCGTGGACGTCGATGTCGACGACGTCGAGGCCCGAGGCTTCGCCCGTCGGGACTGCGAGGTTCGCCGTGGGGTGGCGTCGCCACCACCAGGTGACCTTGTCAGGGTCGGTCGACGCGTCGAGGAGCCCGCGCTTGGTCAGGGGGCGCTTGGCACCCGCGGCGCACGGGAAGACGGGCACGCCGGCGGCGGCGAGCTGCGCCGCAGCCGTCGGGGTGTCGGGCGCGGTGGCGGCGCGGGCTAGGGACTCCAGCGCGGTGATCGGGTCGCGTTGCGGGGAGGAACGCCGGGGCGGCCACAGGCGGGCCGGCGCGGCGGCTGTCGAGGTGTCCATGCGTGCGACGCTCGACGGCAGGCATCACCGGGTGCGTACCCCAGGGAGGCGTACCTCCTCGTCTGCCTTGGCCATTCTTGCTGGTTGGTGGCGTCCCCCGTCCCGTGGGTGACTCAAGGTCGCGGCGGAGTCCTCCCGGCACTGCGGCCACGCGGACCTGCTGCCGGAGTGGATCGACGGCGGGGAGGGGTAGTAGACGCAGCGTGTCGCAGGATTTCACCCGGCTCGGGCGCACTGGGCTGCCCCGCCGAGCCGGATCTAATGGACATTCAGGGCGGCCTAAAAGTTTACCCGGTAAACGATCGTAATTTGGTGTGCTTCTGTGCCGCTAGAGTCCCCGTCGCCGAGGGCTCGCTGTGAGGCCTCTGAGGTTGACGGAGTTGTCTCGTGGCGGTGCTCGTCTCGTTCGCTGGTGTTCCTGGTGCTTGGCGTCGTGGTGTGGTGGGGGTCGCTTCGTGCGCGGCTCTGGCTGTGGGTGGCGTCGGGTTCGTCGTGGTGCCGGCGGTGGCTGCGCCAGTGGCGGCTGCGGCGTCGGAGCCGGTGGTGGAGATTCCGGAGGAGCGCACGGAGGGCGGCTACCTATGGGCGCCTGATGCGGCGAGCGCGCGGGTGATCGCCGGGCTCGAGGAGGAGCCTGTCGAGGTTCTCGGTGAGCGGACGCCGTCGACCTCGGTGTATGTGCTGCCGGGCGGGACGATGGCGTTCCAGTCGGCTCCGGGCCCGGTGTGGGTGCCGACGGGGGAGGGCGACGGCACTGCGCTGGAGGACTGGGCGCAGACGGATCTGACGCTGGTCGCGGGCTCTGACGGCAGGGTGCGGCCGAAGGCGCAGGTTGGTGACCTGGAGCTCTCGGGTGGTGGCGCTCCGGCGGACGGGGTTCAGACGGTCGAGGTGGCGCGGCTGACGGACCCGGAGACGGGGGTCGTCTCGGTGCTGGAGTGGCCGGGTGCGCTGCCGGTTCCGCGTCTGGAGAGCCGTCGGGCGGTGTACGAGGACGTTCGGCCGGGCATGGATCTGGTGGTCGAGTCGAGCACGTCGTCGTTCCGTCACTACCTCGTGGCGGAGGACGAGGGGGCGGCACGGCGGGCAGCGGAGGTTCCGTTGACCTATCGCACCGAGGGCGGCCGCCTGCGGGCGGAGGCGGACGGGACGTTGGTCGTGGAGACCTCTGACGGGCAGGAGGTTGCCCGGACGGGTGCGGCGGTGGCGTGGGACGCGGCGGCGGATGCTGCTCGTGTCGCGCCGGTGACCAGGCCGTGGAAGGACGAGCACCCTGTCCGGGGTTTTCGTCCGCTTCCCTCCGAAGAGGAGCTGCTGGAGCGGTCCGGTGACGCGCAGGTGGATGGTGTCGAGGCAAGTGGTGGTGTCGCGGAAGGTTCTGGTGAGAGCGCGGCGAGCGAGCCGTCCGTCGAGTCGGCGACCGCTGCCGCCGTCGACCCCGCGATGGAGGAGGTCGCGCTCTCGTCGGTGGTCGAGGCGGTGGCCGAGGACTCGGTCACTCTGGGGTTCGAGGGTGTCGAGCAGCTCACCGACGATCCGGCGACGGTCTACCCGGTTGTTGTCGACCCGCCGATGTACCTGACCTGGGACTACGACGACACGTTTGTCCAGTCCGACTCGACCGTGGACAAGTCGTACGACTACCAGCTGCGGATCGGTTCCTACAACGGGTCTGTCAAGGCGCGGTCCTTTGTGGACATCCCGATCGCGCCCGTCGCGGGTAAGCAGATCGTCAGTGCGGAGCTGGAGCTCTTCAACTACTACTCCTCGACGTGCACCGCGACGCCGTGGGAGATCTGGCACACCGGTGGTGTCTCGACGGCCACGCGGTGGACGTCCCAGCCTCAGTGGGCGACCCATCTGGCGACGGTGACCTCAGCGGCGGGGTACTCGACGGGCTGCCACGACGATGGTGCGTGGGTCAAGGTCAACATGACGGGTGCGGTCCAGTGGGCTGCCGACCGGAACCACGACCAGATCACCTTCGGACTCAAGGCAGCGGATGCCTACGAGTCGAGTGCGCTGTCGTGGAAGTACTTCTACTCCGTGGACAACGGCTTGTACGTGCCGGCGGTGACGGGTACCTACAACTCTCGTCCGGACATCCCGACGGGTCTGAAGACCTCACCGGGGGCTGGTTTCGACGGTGCGTGGACGGCGACGACGACGCCGACCCTGTCGGCGACGGTGTCAGACCCTGACGGTGACGCGGTTCATGGGTCGTTCGACGTGTACCGGCTGGACGGGACGTTCGTGTGGCGGGGTCATGACCTGTACAACTCGTCGGGGTCGGTGGCCCAGGTCACGGTGCCGCCGAACGTGCTGGACGAGGGTGGCATCTATGGCTTCCGGGTGATCTCGAGCGACGACCGGCTGGAGAGCGCGAGCTGGACCCACTGGCACATGTTCGGGGTCGACACGATCACGCCGGGGGCGCCGGTGGTGTCTTCTACGGACTATCCCGGTGACGGTACGTGGCACAAGAACGCCGGTGAGGCGGGGTCGTTCACGTTCTCGATGAAGTCGCCGGACGAGTCGGTGGTGGCGTACCAGTGGGGTCTGGACGAGGCGCCGCGCAGCGAGAACAAGGTCGCGGTGAACAAGGGCGCTGCCGGGACGGTACCTGTCACCCCGTCGACGGTGGGCCCGCACGTGCTGCAGGTCGTTGCCGTGGACCGTTCGGGAAACACGTCGCAGGTGGCGCGGTACTCGTTCCGGGTGGGCCAGGCCGGGATCGTCGCGCCGGCGGAGGGTGCCCGGGCCGTGCGGCGGGTCCGGGTGGAGACCGCGACGAACGACACCACGCTGACCCACCAGAAGCTGCAGTGGCGGCGCGGTCCGGACGCCACGACCGTGACCGACGTCGCGG